>NZ_JBGOOU010000059.1:0-14400 GCF_041439815.1 Vibrio sp. 1F279
GATGGGCGCACCACCTACGACAGCTCACAAACCACCAGTCGCGGTAACATCAGCGCCAACACGCAAAGTATGCTGCAAGAGAGTGTGGCGAATGCCCGCAGCCAAACGCAGCAAAACCTTGAACAAACCAGTACCCAGCTGGGTCAAACCCTCCAAGGGGGTGCCGCGCTGAGCGATCGCTGGCATGACAGCGTGGGTAAAAATCTGGCTTACGGTGAAGGCAGCACCAGTGGCTTTAACACTCAAGTCAGTGAAGGCATGAATGACATGCAAACGGCGGTGAACAGCGTGAGTCAACAAACGGGTTGGACGAAAGACCAATCACAAGCTTACCTGCAAAGTGCCCATGGCGGCTTCGAGGGCGGCGTAGGCACCGGTAAAGGGGCATCGCCATTCAATTTAGGCGCCAGTGGCGGCGTGAAATGGTCAGATGATGAGCGTACGGCTTACAGCAAGATGAATACCGAGCAAAAGCAGCAGCTTGAGCAAGCCACGCAGCAATACACCGAAGGGGCAAATGCCGTGACCAGTGCCGGCACGCAGGTGGACAATAAAGACACCCGAACGTCGGTTGAGCAGTTTGCGCATGATTTTGCGATTAACGCCAGCAACACCAAGTCTCTTGGTGCTAGCGTGATGCAAAGCCAATCGGACTTGAACGCCCTCTCGAATACTCAAACGCGCCTAGACTCTGGCAGTGCCAGCTTTACGGCCAATTCTATTCAAGGCTTCCAGAATTATTTGGAACGACAAGCAAAGCCAGAAGACGTTCAACGTCTAATGACCGCTTACCAACCGGAAGATATTGCTGAGGCGAAAGAACGCTGGCAAAAATTTACTCGCACTGAAGCGTTCGCCACCATGGCAGGACTCGATGGTGACACGGCAAAAATTGTGGGCAAAATGAACCAAGCGCACCAAGCCACCACCCCAACCCAACAACCAGAACTGACACCCGAGCAAAACAAAACGATGGAGAAAGGATGGGCTAGTACCGTCGATACCGTGGCACACACTCGCACCGAGATGCTGCATACCAAGGGAACGGGCGGACTGTTTAATCAAGAGCGCTTTGATGGGGTAACTGATGATGTAAAACTTCAGCAAGAGGAAGCGCAGAAGCCCATCATCAAACCTGAGCCGATGATTGAAATGACCGTCAAGTCGCAGGTAGAAAAGGAGATCACTAGACCCGAAAGGACAGAATACGTCACCTCCGATCAAGCCTATCCTTCGGCGCCAAGATACACACAAAATCCGAAAGAATAATACTTAACTAGGTGCATAAAAAAGAACTTTATGCACCGCATAAATACTGGTATTATGATCAGGTATCTAAAGGAGGAATGACCATGAAAACAGTCTTGCCATTACTGCTGCTTACCTGTGCGAGCGTGCAAGCTCAACCCCACTCTCCTGAGCTCACTCAACTGCTGAGCGAGATACACGAGCAGTACAATAGTCCCACGCTGATGAACATAGATAAGAAAGATATGGCAGACATCACCAAACTGCCTTACTTCTTGCAGCACATAGATGAAACGGACACCGTGGAGTCCATACGCTTAAACGCCTACCTACAAGGTTTGCATACGGCGTATTTTGGCAGTGCTAATCATCAAAAACGCCTAGGGGGAGGAAGCTGGTTCTGTATGCGTGACACGATGGCGCTCGATCCGAATCGCCACCCTGAATTTCTTGAAGAAATGATTTGGACGGTGCTTGAGAAAACCGCCCAAAACGATTCTCAAAAGTTTAGAAGAGATAATTACGCAGGAGCATTCATGGTTTCGACGGAATATATTTTCGAATACGGCTTACAAACCGAATACCCTTGCTACAGCCCTATCCCTAAGTCATTGCAACTGAACGGTTGGAAATATTAATCTCAGCACAGGATATCCATCGAGATTGAATGTTATTTCAGGTATAAGGCCAGTACGAGAGAGTAGGAACGGGTTAAATGTCTTTATTCTAGACTAGGTATTCATTGGCCGCTGCTTGGGCACAAAAACGTTCCTTTAACCCCTTATATAGCCCAAGAAAGTATTACGTTCCTGTTTCCATGAGTAGCAAGCAATAAAGTATCCTCTTAAAATGGCAGCGATCGCATCGGTACGCTGCTATTCGTTCTAATGAATCATTAGAGTAGTAGATCTAGCTCATTTCTGCCCCTAAATTGGTTTCGCCAAAAAGTCTGCATTCACAGTCGAGTGGTTTTTGGCCTAATAGAACTAATCTGACACCCAAACTCAAAAAGAACGTAAACTGGGTATCAGAGTGCAGTTCTTAGTTCAAAGCAACTCGATGACTTTTGCTCTACAAACCGATCTTAAAGCGTCACAAATTTACAAGGCGTTATGGAAGCATACCGCCTTGATCAAGTGTCTAAAATCTTCGCTAAGAGCGTTTGAGGTGGTCTGAGGGCTGTTTCTGATAGCAAACTCGCACATTTACCAAATAGTAATAATAAACACCGATTTTTGTGAGGTTGTGTTGCAACAATTTTAAAGCCGTCCTCCGCAATCTAAAACTTGCGTCAATAAGAATTAGCAATTTCGCAGTAAAACCTCGCCCGATGAGGATGATCACAGGGATATTAAGTGTTCTTTACTATAAGGATAAGGAGCGCCATTTTATAAACTAAATAGCGGCCTTGCCCCTGGTTGAATGCTGTTTTTATATACAGTATATTGGCTGGTTTTTATTCCCGATTTATACGTTTAACGGAGCAAAATATGAGTAACACAGGTGAAGATCTAATTTTAGCTATAGAGAATAATTCAAAACTGATGCAATTGAGTAATTGCCCATCTGTACCAGTTGAATTTAGTCGTGCTGTTTACGGTTCTGTTCAGAACGATTCTGGCAATGGTTCTGTTATTGAAAATAAAGGAAATATGCAGAGTCAAATAAATACGGCTCTTGCTTTTTCCGGAGCAAACTCAGAAACAGAAGTGTGGCATTTTTTAATGGGGTCAGCTGTTCACCATTTTGTAGTTGTTCCATGGTATAAACAATCAGCGCCTCAAGGTGTTGTATACACTATTTTTATGGCTTATGAAGATAAGTACAAAGTAGATAATTATGTAAATAAGAAAAGTCCAGCTCCTACAGGGACTAAAGGTTATAAAAAGGTTTGGACAACTAGCGATTTGAGTAATATGTTTTCTGAGTTACTAACAAGTAGCGATGCTTGGGAAAGTTACTTTGGAAATGTTGGAAAAAATCAAGCAACTAAAATTACTTATTGGAAGTACAAAACAACAACTTTATCTTCTGCTATCACTAATGTTAATAATTATTAACGTACCCCAAATTAGCGTTGAGGTATGATGGTTTTTTGATCAATTAGCGTTCATGCTAAACCCTGTTATTTATGGCAAGGTAAGCATAGCGTGAGCTTGAAAAGCTCATTATTTCGGTATCCGTGGAAGCCTCCTCCTTTCCATTACGTTGGCTCTTAATACGTTATGGCGCGTAGAGAGGGGGAGGTAGTTTCACAGTAGTATTTAACGTTGCTGAATACACATTTACCATAACGACACTTAGTGCGAACCCAGATTTAGATGCAAAAAAAACCTCCCAATCGGGAGGCTTTTTCTTAGAGAGTGTCATGAAAGCTAATCTTTACTGCATTATGAGTATAGATCAGGTTTTAGATGTGTGTGATTTTGCCTTAATTTAATTTAACGGCACTTAGTGCGCACCTAACCCAATACTTTTGCTAGCACGATGCTACTCACCGCACTAGCACTTCACAAGTAAATTTGCCATACCTGTAGTTATTGATGGTTTTCTAATTTAGAAAAGGCACTGGCAAGGTTTTGCCCAAAACCTTCACAGGCTGAATTTTTACCTATGGCACTTTCTAACTCGAAAGTGCCCTTTTCTGCGTTAACGTAATTACTCAGTAGCAGATCACGCTACTGAAATCACCGTACTTTTTCTTATATGCCAAAAGTGTTAAAAAGATAAGAGAACATCGAATGATGCTCTCTTAAATATCGGGGAGAGTACAGCTAAATAGTAAACACATTTCAGACGCGAATGAGTGTATACAAAAAGGCCGCAATCAGCGGCCTAGTTTAAAATCTACTAATTCAAAGCATCAATTTGAAGCTCTTTAAGTGTGAGATGAAGCTTGGGAGTCTCTGCTTTTGTAAGCAAGCTAAGAACTCATCTTGGCTCATTGGTGGCCTTTTTAATGAAGCTCTTTGTTGCTGAGCAGCCTTAACGCATGCGCTACTGTCCAATTCGAACATATCGCACAGGAACTCGTCTGGATGTATTGCTGTTAGACCTAAAGGCTCGAGTTCGCAAGAAGGAAAGTCTTTTAGGTTGAACGTAATGATAGACTCAGCCTGACCTTTAATGGCGGCAGCTACAACATGTCTATCATCAACATCGGGTAAAGTAAGGCCATCAATTAAAGACTCATACCCTTCAATCAAGCAGTCTGGAACATTTGCGTTCATTAACTGTCGAGTTCTTTGCAGTTGTTCTGCATTTAGCTCTGGCCTATTTTTCAGTAGATTTCGAGTCCATTCATCATGTATCTGTTCTGTCCATCGCGCTCTAAACAGGCCAGTATTGGCCAAGTACATTAGGTAGCTTCGGAGTGGAGCTGGGTACATTACACATGCGTCTAGAATTACCGTATATGACGCCATTAATATCCCATATCCATTTCTTGGTCTAATGCAGATAGTTCAGCAAGAGCAGCTAGTCTGTTCTCTTCTAGGCAGTTCTTGTACTCCATAAGATCAGTATAAGCTACCTTTCTACGGTTGCCAGTACGGCTAAACGGAATATCACCTGAATCAAGAAGCTTAATGAAAGTAGGACGAGACATGTTTAGCATATCAGCACCTTCTTGCGTTGTGAGTTCCGCATGAATAGGTGTGATGCTAACAGAGTTGCCTTGACCTAATTGAGTAAGCATCTCGATCATCATATTTAATGCGCTTGCTGGAATAGTTACTTCGTGAGTCTTACCAGACTTATCGACAACGTTAATCCTTTGAGCTTCACCATTAATTTCTATAACGGCTGACAACTCTTGGCTACCAAGCTTAGCCAGTGCCATTTCTTCAGCGCTTGGCAATTTTGTAGCAGTATTCATCGTGTTTCTCTCTAGTTTTTAGTTTCTGATGTCATGGTATACAAACCTTCTCACCATGACATTATCCGAAATATTCGAAAAAAGTCAACATTCGAAATATTCGAAAGAAAGAGAGTGTCACATTATCGTTGGACTTAGTGCTCGTAGGCGGCCTAGTTCAAGGTCTATCAACGCATGCTTAACTATCTTTAATCATAGTACTTCAATATGTAGTGTATGAGAGGAATTGGTCAGCCAGATGTAGGCTAGCTGAATGATTATAATATTAGAAGTAATTCGAAAGGTCAGAGTGTTCTATGATTCATAACTCGGAATTGTCCGAAGATTAGTTTCAGTTATATCTGTCATGTTAAAGCATGCGGCAATCGTTTACGCCTCGTTATTCATTCGTAACTTGCCATCTTTCTTGTTGTGCCTGTGAAGTTGTCTGATACTTCGATACGTTTCATTTCGATGTTCATGGTGGGTTCGATTTTTTTAAGACGTGCTATATCACTGGCGATTCGTTTACAGCCTAAAAACAAGATGCCATCGAGTGGTGTTATGACATCTCCAGCCTTGAGGCAATCAACGAGGGAGGTGGCAGAGAGTGGTGTTTTTGTCCCAGCAACGTAGCGGGTTGCCACAAACTCATTCGTATAGTGGATTTCTCTTGGTAACATTTGTTCGCTTTTGGCGTAAATCATGCCGCTTTGTTTACCATTAATAACTCGATGCTCTTTATACACTCGTGTTTCCTCGCCTATGGTGGCCATAGCTTGTGGTGCGCGTGTGATGAATAAGCGAAAAGGTAGATCTTCACTTGTGATGTAATCGACAAGGTTAAACGCTAATCTTGCTCTCGCGATCTCTCCGAGTGGTTTGTCACGACAGATTTGTAGAACCTGATCCCATTGGCTGGTCAGTCGAGTGCTTTCTTTATCGCTTCTAACTTTAACCTTGAGAATATCGTAGTGAATTATCTTTTCCATGGTTAATTTGGCCTTCCGTTTTGCTTGCTTCGTTAAATTCCAACCTAACATTATTTTTTTATAACAAATTAAAGCAGTTATCCACAAAGTTGGGGCGTAACCTGTCTAAAACCTTCGTCGGTTGAGTTTATGCTCATGGTACCAAATAGATCGAAATCACCTAAAAATGCCGATAATTGTTTTCAAATTGAAGTAAAAAGCGCCAATTATAAAACTTATCGCGACACTAATAGGCGGGTATATTCGTTGACTTCTAAAAGAGCCCAATGATGGTTACTTTGCAATTGGAGTAGATTACCGCCAGTGCTCCTTGAAGCGAAAATTAGAGCAACTGCCATTGATTTCTTGAGAGGTCATGGGGGTTGGTTAATCTCTGCACCCTCGTTAGGGTACCAATAGGCGGATACCTACTTATAAGCTCTCATCCTATCCAAATTCACGAGTTGTGATCTGATTTAACTTTTTGGTGAAATTACCTCTGTTAATCCCTAAAACCCTAGCAGCCTTAGACTGATTACCGCGCGTATGAGTTATCAACTCAGTAAACAATATTTCAAACACAGCAGGAGTCACCCAAGACATATCAGGGCTAACTGATTGTTTATCAAACCATGTCGGTTCCAGTTCTGCTCGGATAAGTTTTTTTAAATGGTCTTTGTTGATTGGGGTTAGTTGGTCATTCATAGAAGTTGAAGGTCATTAAGGAACGTTATCATTCTGACAAATTTACCATGAAATCGCCTTGAAATCAGCCGACGCGGGAAAATACGAATACGATGGATAACTGTCCAGCGCAATAAGCAACGAGGACATTTTTAATCATAAGCTCAAAGCCATTCGTTTCTAAAAACACTCGACCAATCCCTGTCCGGTGATGCCCATCATCAACATAAAGCTCACCATCTCTATTACACAGAGACCAATTTCGCTTTTCTTCTTAAAAAGAGTAATCAGGATTGCTTTGAAGGTTTCGAGCATAACGCTGACCACATTCGAGACCGTGAGGATTATCAGCGCAAGGAAATAAACCACCCAAGTTTTGCCAGCATGTCGGGGCTCTAGACCCCCACCCCGTCGGAGAGGTGAACATCCGTGACTTACCTTCGGCATGCGTAAATTTTTTTCATATCAGAGCCCTACACCGCAATACCATTAGCCAACAACCGTTCAATTGTTGGCCAGCTCATCTGCATACGCAGGTAATTACCTAAAAAAGCACTGCATTTCACTCTCAAGGAACCACGATGCCTAGACCTAAACGCGCGTCCGGCAACCACTTTACCCGTGGCGGACAAATTACTTTTCACTCCATTCGGATGTTCTTTCAAGTCAACAATACCTTAGTCTACGCCGCCATTTGGTCGGTGATAGCGCTCACTGGCGTTCTTACCTGGCTACGCGCGCCCGATAACGCCTTTTGGTCTGTGTTCTACTACTGGCGCAATCATATCTATGCCAGCTTTGGGCACAATCTTAACAGCGAAGTCACGACGTTCTGGAGTGGAAAACGCTACGTTGGCACGCTCGCCTCCCAACTGGAAAATACCCAACTCATCAGCCTTTATGATGACGTCATTCGCCAAGCACAAATCAACTTCTGTATTGCCTTCGCTATTTTGATGCTCGCCATGAGTTTCTTTAAACGACAAGGCGAAAAGCAAAGTGAAGATTTCGACGTTCGAGGCTTTCAATACGCAGAACCCAAAGTGCTCACAAATGATTTGAAAAAACGGGCAAAGAAACTCAAAAGACAGGGTGTAGGCAACGGACGGATTTCTGATTTCAAAGTGGATGGGCTGGCCTTGTTTAAGCGTGAGTTTGAAGTTCAGCATATGCTCATCGACGGCACCACAGGGGCAGGTAAATCCGTCATGCTTCGTAAACTCCTGCGCTGGATACGTAAACGTGGGGATAAAGCCATTATTTATGATAAAGGCTGCACCTTTACCAGTAAGTTCTTTGACCCTAGCCAAGATACCTTACTCAACCCCTTCGATGAACGCTGCGCCAATTGGGATGTCTGGTGTGATGCTAAGGATGCCCCTGATTTTGAAAACATTGCGAACGCGCTTATCCCGCAACATGGTGAAGGTGATCCGTTCTGGGTTGATTCCGCACGGACTATCTTTTCTAGTGCGGCGTATCGCATGAGTAAAGATAATAAGCCCTGCTCGACCGCTCGATTGCTCAGCCTAATTTTAACCTCAGAGCTCGAAGCGTTGGGTAACTTCCTGCAAGGCACAGAGTCTGCTTCCCTAGTCTCCAAGGACATCAAAAAGACCGCCATCTCGATTAAGTCCGTTTTGGCCACTTACATTAAGAGTCTGCGCTTTTTAGATGGACTGGATGAAAAAGACGGTCAAGGTCAACCCAAACGCAAGCCGTTTTCCATCACCGCTTGGGTACAAGATGATAAACAAAAAGGCTTTTTATTCTTATCCAGTAACGCGCAGCAACACGCTTCACTGCGTCCTTTAATTTCAACTTGGCTTGCCATTGCCTCTAACGCTATTTTGGGACTCAAAGCCGATGAAGACCGCCGTATCTGGGTGATTATGGATGAGATGCCTAGTCTGCATAAACTGCCTGAGCTGGATAACATCATTTCAGAAGTGCGTAAGTTTGGGGGCTGTTATGTGATTGGTCTCCAGTCTTATGCGCAGCTCGTGAAAACCTACGGAAAAAATACCGCGGACGTTATTTTTGATTTACTCAACTCTCGCTTTTACTTTCGCGCCCCATCAGCGCAGATGGCGCAAATCTCATCCAAAGATTTGGGTGAGCAAGAGGTGGACGTCTCAAGAGAGAACATTTCTTACGGTGCAAATGCGTTGCGTGATGGGGTATCGATTGGTCACCAAACCGTCACCCGCCCTGTTGTCTCTAGCAGTGAAATCCAAGCCATGGATGATTTACAATGTTACCTTCGCGTACCAGGAAGCAGCTTTATCACTCAATTAGAGTTGCACTTTGATAAGATGCGAGATGTGACACCAGCCTTTATCAAACGTGAACACACCCTATCTCCAGCGATGATTAAAGCATACCAAGAAGCCGTTTACTGTGAGTGTGTTGCTCCAGGGCTTTTCCTTAGTGAAGAAGAGCGTAATGCTCTCTCAACCCGCCAATCAGAGCAATTTGATACTGCAGAAGAGATGAAGCTCGAGACAGCCCAAATCAAAGAAGCCACGCAAAGCAAAACGGTCAAAAATCTTGTCAATGATGATGCAGAAAATCTCAAATCAGACGGTCACTATCAAAAGCGCGCTCAACAAGATCTCGAAGAGTCGGCGATATCTCAAGATATCGGGATGGACGATATATCTGAATGATGAAAGGGAAAATAGCTAAATATTACCATGAGATGATAGAAGAGCAATTTATATAAATAATGAATAATTTAATATATAAGATTATTTTTAAGGCGTCTAAATAGGGGTAATTATATTTTCTATAAATCATAAACCACCTTAAACCTAACCTCAGTCAGAGTACAGGGTAAATTATAGAGAGGTCTTTATATGGAAAAGCAAAGAGAACGACGTCAATGGGGAACTTGGATAAAGAGTGTTTTCATCTTTTTTATCGGAGGGTTAATTTTTAGTTCACAAACCTATGCCCAAGGGAAAAAAACCTACACTTGGTTTATCAATAAGCCAAATAATGCAACCTCGTCAGTTCCTTCCTTGAAGGATCTAACTGTAAATGACATCTTGAGTGATGAAGATTACTTGAGTAAAAATACGAAAGAAAGACAGACTGGTATTCTCGTTGATGGGGTTATTCAACCTTGGGTTTATCATTGGGCTAGAATAGAAGATCGTCTAGATCCAGATACTGCCTTAAACAAGCTAAATCATCGTTATACCGCCCTAGTCCGTCCTAGGGCTACATTAGAAAGAATTCCTGACGCTATCACTAGCCCTGACCGTGTTCGATTTGATTATTGGGATTATCTTGAAGGAATGGTCTTTTGGGGAGGAAGCTCTCAAGAAGGCACAATTTTAGCCCCTGACCCTCAATGGATTGAAGAAGCTCATGTGAAAGGAGTCAAGATTTATGGCAGCGTCTTTTTGCCTAGTCTCTCCCATGGAGGAAATTTTCAAGATTGTCGAGATTTAGGGACAGTCAGTTTGATGACAAAGCTCATTGAATTGGCTGACGGACTGAATTTTGAAGGATGGTTTTTAAATGTTGAAAGTTTTTCTGGGGAGCAACAGCGAGAAACCTGTATTAATCAAATTGATTCAGCGCTAAGTGACAGTAGGATTACTACATTACAACAAGAAAAAAATATAGAATTTATAAAATATATTGGTTCAGAGGGCTATAGTGGTTGGATATCAGACGCCGATATTACTCCAAATGGCTTTATAGAACCAAGAATGAAAGCATCTCCTCATAGTAATGAAGTCGATTATTATCTCATTAGTGAATATGGTGCAGAAGCTTTAAACGAGATCAGAAATCCTGCTAAGTTCAATTCAAATAAGCAATATCTTATGTTTCCCAATGCTTCTTATTGGGGGCAGTTAGATCAGACAACTAAGTATACTATAAAAGTAGGTGCCCGAAACAATGCGGAACAAGTCGCCAAGCAATATTGGGAAGGAATGTTGGGTAACGATGAGCGTAAAGAATCAGAGGAGTATAATTGGAATGGTGTTTCTCAATATACTAAGAAGCGGAGTACAGATGCCCAGCTAGAACGTTTTCCTGTTCTTGCCTATCAGGATATTAATTTTCAAGGATCCTTGACCCATCTTAATTACGGAAGGTCTTCTGATGAAGAGATAAATGCTATAGGAGAGATTTCGTCGATTAAGGTAGGGCCAAAAAGTTACGTTCGCTTATGTAAAAGTACTGATTATTCAAATTGTTTGACTGTATGGGGGCTGGATCTTGATTTTGTGGGCGAAGAAATGAACGATTCTATTGTCCATCTTGAGGTTGGTCCGCTTGAACTATACCCAGAAAATGTTGTTTTCTATACTGATCAGTACTTTCAAGGCCAAAAGTTGACTCTTGATCGAACTAACGCATTCTACGATACAACTGACATTTACGACAGGGCATTCTATCGATCAATTTCATCTTTGGTTGTGCCTCCAGGGAAAAAAGTACTCCTTTGTAATACAAGGACGGAAGACAGTTGTCAATTTCCCTATACTGGTACGGTAAAACTCGTAGCTGCCTCTGACAATGACGTCACACGTGGGGTTAAGATAATTGACCAACCGCAATTAACTTTAGCGACACTCTTTGCTCATCGAGACCAACAGCCTCCATTGTTTGAAATGCTCCAGCTTAACCATGTTTACAATGCTTCAGAGCTAGGGGATGTAGGTATTACTAGTTCTTCTCTTAGGTTGCACGATAAACAATATCAAGTGAAAGCTTGCCTTCAATCTAACCTAGGGGGCACATGTGATATCTACTATGCTGATAGTAATTATTTTGGTGATTTAAGAAATGACTCTTATCGCTCTTTTGTTATTGAAAAGCGTGATTTGAATAATGTTATAGGTCTCGCTTACATGGACCTTCAGTTACATGGACCTCAATATCCTTTGCTGACAGGGACGAATGAGAACTTCCCTGATATTTTTAGGGGAGGGATCTCTTCAATAAAGCTGCTCCTACCCGGCTATGAGTTTTCTTATTGCCTTACCGATAATCAACAAAATTTGGAATGTACTGGTTATAGGAGCAATGATTCTCTTGGTTTATCATCTGATTATGATGATAACAGAACCTTATCTATACGTATTCGTGAATAATTTTTTTAGGGTCAAGAAGGACTTTAAATTGAAATTTAAGGGATCCCAATAAGGTTAGCAATTTCGCCTTATATCCTCGCTCGATCGGGCGGGGATATAAGGCGTCAGTCGCGATAGCGGCTTAATCTGGTGTTAGGTGTTATTGGCTTTCTACATATGCTTTAAGAGTTTCTATTGTTGCCCCTCCTGCTGTACAAGCAAAGTAATATCGCGACCATAAGCAGCGCTTTTGCTTTGCCTTGTTAGGTGGGTATCCTGCAATCTAAGCATTCTTGATGATATGGATTTGAGGTTATTCACCATCACGCTAATTGACAACTTTGGCGGATATGATAACAAGACTAATAGGGAAAATTTGCAGAATGGAACGATCAAAAACACTGCATTTTAATAACTTAAATTTCCAACGCTAGTACTACTTGGAGAGCCTCACCCACTCTTGCCTCACGTTGTTTCCCTCAATGGAGAGCACCAATGAAACCAAGATTCCGACACAAACGTCAACACAGTGCGCGATTAAAAAACTAAAACACCCACCATGATATGTCCCCTGAAAAACAACCCGAATCACTCTTTGTTCTCGATATGCTCGACGGCAACGACTGGTGACCCCTTGTACTCACTAATCCAGCTTACGCAACATAGAGGTTACACCCTAGAGCCTTATCATCACGATTAATCACTCAACCCCCGTCCCAAGCCTTGCCATTGCAAGGCTTTTTTACGTTCATTTATCAAGGAATTACCATGTCAAGTAAGACCATCTTGAATTCTGACCATTTACCGATATTAAAAAAACAATTACACACTATTCTCAATCAACTTACCGATGCTGAAATTATTTCAAACAGCCCAATTAAAAAAAACACATGGTTATCGATTTGTGCTCAAGCGATAGGTTATAGCGACTGGGACGACTTAAAAGCGCAGACAGTAACGCACCACGTCTCAGCCCATAACATTGTATTTAACCAAGTGTCCATTATCCCTTTTATTCAGAGCGTGAGGGTAAGTCTAGGAGAGCACATCGACAACATTGAAGGATTTGCCTGTGTCATTCTAAGGAACTTAACTCCCGAAGAGCGAAACGCCATGAACGGCAAGGAAGGTGATCTTCCACCCTTACCCAAAGCCCCGACGTCCTATACATTAGAACTAGGTCCCAATACTGTTTATGCTTCCGACCTTTTAGATTGGCTCTGGCCTACCACCAAAAATCACCAAGTGGCCCCTATAAATAATCACTATTTAGAGCACGTGAAAGAAAAGCGAATTAACTTGAGTAAGCCACAAGTAAAAAAGCGCTCATTAGATGTTTACCCGCGCTCTGGCATGTTAGTAAGGGACATCTTAGGACAACTGGTTTCAGAGGGGTATCTAGAATTCAACGACACGCAAACATGCGTATCTTTTACACAAAAAGGTTTCAATTATTTAAATGGAAAAATGACCAACGAATATGACTCTGAATGGAAAGGATGGTTTAAGGCGTTTGTAGCTCATATCAAAAAAATCCCATACCGATACATCAAAATAGATTGGACACCCTATATCTATTTATATTCACGTGGAATGTCCCCCATTGAGGCGGCAAAAAATCTTGAATGGTCAGAATGCTACACTCAAGCGCACTCTGAGATCCGCTCCGCTCTTAAACACCAACTCAACATCAACTTACCTCTGTATCCCAAAGAACGATACCTGCAATTTACGCCCAGAATATTTCTGACACCTGAGCTTACCAGCAACAAGGTAACAGACATTCATTTTGAATTTATAGGACCCGACTGGGCTAAACCAAACGGCAATCCAAAAACAAAGCGCTTTTGGCCAAACAAACGCTACGTGTCTGTTTATTTAGATACCTCCCCCAAAAGTCGAGGTTGGTATGCCGTCATTCCCGATGAGGTTGATTGCTTTCAAGTGAGCTACAAATGGACAAGCCGGTCCCATTCTTTTTCAAGCGTCACCCATCATATGACTTACCAGTTAGAGCCAAATATAGAGTGTGCTCAAGATTGGCTGTATGGCAATGAGTGCATGAAGCATTCTGATTCTTCGAAACCAGCAATGGCCGCCGATGAATATAGCTTTAACCGTCTAGAATGCCTGACTCATGGCAAGCATTTAACCAAGGAAGAAATAATAGCGTTAGACCGATTTAAAGCGGGCATTACGTCCATTCACATTGATGAAAATGGCGTCACCATTCACGAAGAAAGAACGTTAACCGCTAGCAATTCATTTGCTTGTGTTGGGATCATTTTGTAACCGCAGTAACAGCACCCACCACTCAATTCATCGCCATCATTGGTGATTGGCATTACACAAGGGAACACCGTCATGCTTTCTATCAGCCCTCTTAAATCCGCTTCTGGCGCTGCAAAGTACTACCTAAGCGAAGAAACCCCCAAAGACCTACCTGACGTCTCTTTAGAAAAAGATGCCGGTGATAACTATTACCTCAAAGAAAAAGACCAAGAAGAAAACACCTTCTGGCATGGCAAGCTGGCCATCGAAGCGG
>NZ_JBGOOU010000060.1:0-12184 GCF_041439815.1 Vibrio sp. 1F279
CTAAAAAGGACATCAAGCCACTACTTGCAGTTGCCAAGAAATCGCGTAAATACCAATGGTTGAAGTAATATGATTCAATCGCCTTCCAGCAATCTGTGCTTAATCTTCACCAAGGCTTTAATAACTTCTTTAATCCGAAGTAGAAAGCGAAGTAGAAACGCGACAGAGGCTCCTTCGGGGCGAGTCCAATACACGGCAGAGGGACGAGCCTAATACTTAGTGGGAGAATCTGCTAGTTCTATGCCAGAGGAAGACATAAGTCGTAATCGAGTGAGTGTTACCACCCAACCCTCAGATTTCTTCTTTTCGAATCAGGGCAGGTAAAGCTCTCTCTAAACTTGGGGCCAGTTCAATTAGCCCGCTTGGGGTTTTCCGACCTAGAATTAGGTTTAATTATGCCGAAAGGTTATGCAAAAAGGAGCGTATGATTTGCCTTTTGCCGTTGTAGAAGACTAAGAGCTATAAGGTTTATCACGTCTGACGTAGGCTAAGGTCGCCCTTTCACGAATTAAGGAGGGCGTTAAAGGGAGAGGTTCTAGGCGGGATCGGCGAAGTTAAGGTGAACACCGTAACAATCTGAGCATGTGTGAATGCCAAATCAAGTGATGTGTTCTGCTGGGGTTCTGAGCAAAATAGGAAAAAGAAAAAAACGACATATGAGATCGTTGATGGTTACTGTCATGGAAGCTGGCCGGGAGCAAATAATGAGAAAATAAAACACTGCTCTCAACGGATCTTGTGGGACTTCCCTTTCGATATCAACCTCTAATCCATCAAGTAACGAGCTTCAAACCTAAAGAACATGAGTACTGCTGAGGACATTTTTCTGTTGAGATGTAACCAGTTCCGCTATTGGCATGCAAGATTCCCAAATCGTCTACTAATTAGATGGAGGATGAATTTTTCGGGGAAATGTGTTCAAGACCCCAATCAGCTGTAAATCGTAGAACGATTAACAAGGATGCCGTGTTCGGCCAACGTATAACTTAGATTGGCAGAGCTCAAAGTCGTAGAGGCATACCAGCGAACACACCAAAGAAGGAGGTTAGGGCGAAGTTTTTCCATTTGAACTCAAAGTTGGCCAGAGGGCGGGATTCGTTAAAACTCTCTTCTGTACATACATTATTACTGCGCTTTTCTAAATTTTTCATTATAAATTATAAATTAATTATTATAAAAATAATGATTAAATATATATTTTCATGGTGGTCAAATATGGGATATATTATATGAAATTTCTAAAAACAAATTCATTTAAAAAACTATGTTTACTCGCTTTTTTATTTAATATTAATAGCGCTTTTTGCTCTTCCACTGGACCTAGAGAGGAACCTTTTTCGAGGCTTTATCTTGAAGGCACCTATGTGAATTTATCGCCAAATTCTAAAATATACGCCAATAATAGAATGCAGGCCGAAATTGAAATTTATTATCAGTTGAAATCTAATTACACGTTTGACAATGCAAGTCTCAAAAAACTCTATACGGCGGAAACGATTGACTCGCTCTCCGTCTCAGATTCTCACAGCGGGTATGTATTAGATATCAGGCTTGAGGATGGAAGTAACCGAAACAGACGAAGAGAAGGCTATAGGAGTGTTTCTAAGTTTGTTTCAGGTAACCGTGCAGATGTTTATCATCTGTGTGTCCAAGCGACGGCCACCAATAATATCACTGGTGAATCTCTTACCCAAAATACTTGTAATGGAACCACAAACAAATCTTCTGCCATCGTCGAATTGTTGACCCCAAGAACCTTTACCAGTTCAGATTTTACCTACGAAACAAGCAATAGCGGATGGAGTGATGGGGCCATTCTTCATCTCAAGAAGTATAAGCCTAACAATTTTACGCTCCAGAAAGTTTGGCAAGAAGGGGGGCTGAGATTTAATAATGACCACCATAGGTTGCTGGGGACTTATAGCAACAGCCAGTCCTCTTCCGCCTTATACTGGATATATGATACAGATGCTGGCCATATCAACATACCATTTTCAACTACCTATGACACTGGCTGGAAAGACCGGGTTGTCTATGGCGATCTCAATACAGATGAGGCCATTATATTCGTCAGCTCATTTGGGCGCGGTATTTACAGCAGCAACTCTGCTAACATCTCTAAAGCATTTCCTCCCTATGACTGGAACCAAAGTATTAGTCCTGATGGAAAAATAGTGTATTTCGAAGATAAATTTGGCAATAGAGGATACTTTAGTTTTTCAAGAACTAGCTACAATGATTATTTCGAGGAAGGGTACTATTTAAGAAGAATACATAGTGAACATAATTAATAGGTGATTAATAAAATGTCTTTTTTATCGAATGCACATAACTTCTCAATTATTAATAATTCAGGTGTCGATCCTAGGACTGGGGCTTATATATGTTCAATAAGGCTCGCTGATTTTCTATCACATAAAACCGTAGGTTCTCCCATTTCCTTGGTATTAAACTATCGTGCCGAAAGTGTTCGAGATGAAGGGTTTGGGAGAGGCTGGCTTCTTTCTTTCAGTCGTTTTGAAAAAGAAGATAGTATTATTTACCTGAGCTCAGGCCAAAATTATAAAGCGATTTATAATCATCAGACTAATGAATATAAACTCCCATACAGAAAAATTAAAGATATTAAGTTACTCTATTCTCTCAGTAATAATGAAATTAATGTTATCTATAAAAGTGGGATTGTAGAATCGATAGACTATGAAACGGGAGCCTTGAAAAAGATCACCTCCATCCAAGGCTTGGAAACAACATTCCACTATAGAGAGAGTGACCAAACTAGCAAATTGTGGAAAATAACGGATGGCTCAGGAAGAGAATTACGGATAGATTATTGGTCTGAAGACTTAAAAACAACGGTCACACAGGTTGTAGGTGGAGAAACCTATCAAACACTGGTTGTTGATAAAGAAAGCAATGGTATTTATAAAAGATTAACAACGCTTCATTTACCTGATGACGAGTCGAATATCACTTTTGAGTACGAATACCTGAGTAATATTAACTATGATCTCCTGACAGTCTTTTCTCATCCCAGTGGCCTGAAAGAAATCCTCACTTACCAAAATGAAGGGCACAGCTTTCCGAGCGGTGGGCCGGTCAGTAAAGTCCCTTATGTGACTATGCATCGATTTGTCGCTGGGAATAATCAACCTGACCGAGTAACAAACTATACTTATTCAGATAAAAACTATCTCGGTTTTGCTAGTGAAGCCGCGTTCGTCAATGGAGAAGATACTCTATTCAAATCTAGGAGTGACTATGAGTATAGTAGTGTCGAGAAAATAAATAGCACGCAATCCATAACACGGTCTTATAATAAATATCATTTACAAAAATCTATAGAATATCGCCACAATGAGGTTCTTTACAGAAAAGAAGAGTACGTTTATTACGCGGAGATAAATACCAGTATTGAGCATCAACCAGCCAATTACTCATTTCTGAAGGAAAAACATGAAACTCACTATGAAGATTCTGATTCTAGAACGTTTGTCCATAAGTATCAGTACGATGATTATGGGAATCAAACCTTAATTCGAGAGATAAATGGTGATCAAACGAAGCGAGTCTATTACACCTCTTCAGGAGAGGGTCAAGCATGCCCTCCAGAGCCTAATGGGTTTGTTGCCTTCCTGCAGGAAGAAACTTTCCAGCCAGCTTCCTCTATTACTAGTCATGAACAAGAGAGGAAAAGTGTCTTCACCTACCAATCCTTACCCCGCATCGGAGGAGGCAACTTTGTCGTCCTTAAACATGAAGAGAGCTCTCTGAGTCGTGTAGATTATGTTTACTTTAACAATGTTGAAGAGCTTACTCATGGTCAATTACAAAAAACCTCTACTTTTATCAATGATTTTGTTTCACGAAAGGACTTGTCGTACCGTTATACCGACCAAGATGTTGAAATTACAAGCGCACTAACAACACATGATAATTTAGTCGTTACCACCCAAGTCAAGCATGATTTAAAGAGTGGTGAAGCCGTTCAGTGGGTCGATAGTGAAGGAGTTATCTCAAGTTGTCGATACGATCTTCTTGGTAGGCGGACTCGAGAGATAAAGGCGGAAGGGACGGATTATGAAGCGGTAGTGAAGTATGTCTATCGTGTTGGTGATGGGCTCAATCAATTGAAGAGCATAGAGCCTACCGGTATCCAAAGCGTCGAAGACTACAACAATGCAGGCAAGGTCATTAAGACAAAACGAAGTGATCTTAATGGTCAACTCATCGTGTTGAGTGAACTCAGCTATAACAGCCTGGGTCAATTGATTGAGCAGCAAGAATTTGATAACTTTTCGACCAGTTCTTCAATGGTAACTAACTACGAATACGATGCCAGAGGCAACCTTAGTAAAATCACCCACCCAGAGGGAAGGATAGAAGTCATCAAGCAAAACCCCGTCAAGATGACTATAAACTATTCGATACAAGGTTTGCTTTCAGAAATTCGTTCTTTTGATTTAATGGGTAACTTATTAACAAAGGAGCTGCTCAACAGTCATGGGAAACGGTTAGCGTTTTTCCAGAATACTTATGATGCCTTAGGCAACTTGGTGTCGAGCACAGACCAGAAAAGTCATACTGTTGAATACACCTATGATACCGCAGACCGAGTTGTTTCAACACGTCAAATCTACGATGGTGAAACGCTTGAAATATCAAAAAAATACGTCCGTTACAGCCATGATCTTTTGCCTGTTGAAACCAGTGTTAATAATAAAACCATTGGGATTAGGGTGTATGACGGGCTATCTCGCATGGTATCTGAAGTGTCGAGTTCTGGAACTGAAAAACAGTCTTTTAGCGGGGCTTCTCCAATTCCCACGAGGGTTGTTATGGCGGATGGTAATGAACTCGAGATAACGTACAATAAGTATTTGAAGAAAGCCACGGCCTATAATGTTTCAGGCAACGAAGCGTTGAATGTCACCTATCACTACGACGCAAAATCTGGTCATCTAGTACGTGCAGAGAATAAAAATCTCATCAGTGCTTATGTGTACTTTAAAGATGGGATGACGAGAGAGGAGATGGCGTTTTTCCCCAATACGTCTGTTAGACTTTTTAGCTTTGAACAATATCACCTTTCAGGCAGGCTGGATTTTAAGCACGATTATTTTGGTAACGTCGTTAGATACAGCTATGACCGCTACGGAAGAATGTTTTATATCGAATATATTAAGCAAGATTCGAATAATGAGAGTGTCCATACATTCAGCACTTTAAATTATGATCACTATAGTCGCTTGGTCGGATGTGATACTTATAGGGGAAATGATCACCTTCAAATTAAACTAGAATTAAACGATGTCGGACTAGAAACGAAAAGAAGTGTTCATCTAAACTCTCAATTACAGTTTTCTTTGCAACAAGTTTATAACGATGAACTTCAAATCAGCCTAAAGACACTCGAAAGAGACAACAAAACAACGGTTGAAAAAATGTCATACGATGATTTCCATCGACTAGTTGATTATCAGTGTGATGGCTTTGAACACCCCAAAGATACATTTGGCAACAAAATCATTCGACAGCAATATAGTTATGACTTGTACGGCAATATAACCAAACTTATCACGTTTTTTTCAGACGGTACCGACAATATTTGTACATATACTTATGATACTGATGACGTGGTGCGTCTTACGTCAATCTCTAATACCCACATTAGCTACTCTGAATCGGCTAACTTAACTTATGACACATCAGGAAACATAACTAAAGATGAGCGGGGGGCGCTTTATCATTATGACGCTCTTGGTCAATTGAATTCAACTTCTCTGCCTATTAACAACAAGTCTTATCAATTCGAATACGACGCTCAAGGGCGTGTAGTGGCGCAAATTGGGCAAGACGAACCCAAGATGGAGCTTTATTATCAAGGTGACCAGATAGTCAACGAATTATACGATGGATGGCACACTTGTTACCATAACGTGGGTGGTTTATGGACGGACCGTACTATTTCTTCGTACCTCAAGTTTAATATCAGCCCTTCAAATTATGATACCTCGGTGCATCTTGCTGAACATCAATACTTACTAGGAAACGCCCAACATAGTGCTATCGCTACTCTAACCTCACACCATGGCGATGATACTATTTCGACAGAATACAAAATGTACACCCCCTATGGACAAGGTTGAGGTGAAGGCGTGATTTATAGAGGAAATGTTTATCATGAATAAGAATTATGGTTCATCCGGTGTTAATCAAAGATATATAGATCTATCAAAAAGAACTTTTATCAAGTATTCCACCTCATTGGCTGCTTTATCCCCGTTTATTTACTTTACTCCAAGATTTCTCTTAGCTGGCGAAGCCTTTAAATCAAAATTTGAATCTTCAGGGTTAATTGTGCCTGTTAAATTTTCTCAGAGTCGGTTAGGTTTTAATGGCGAACGTGAGATTAGCGACATTGGTTCAGGGCTATATCATTTAGGCAATGGTTTTCGGATTTATAGTTCAGGTTTGACTCGCTTCCATTCTGCAGATGTGTTGAGTCCTTTTGGAGAGGGAGGGAGTAACTCCTATAGCTATTGTTTTGGCGATCCTGTGAATTTGCGTGATCCCAGCGGAAAGTTTGCGATATCCAGTTTAATTATAGGGGCGATTGTAGGGGCAATTCTAGGGGCGGGCATCTCCGCAACTGCAGAAGGAATTCGTGCGATAGTGACGGATACGCATTTTGAATGGGAACAAGTTGGGATTGGGGCCGCACTTGGCTTTATCTCAGGAGGATTTGGCGCGGCAGCAACGGGAGCAAAAACCAGTGTACAAGTGGGCCTCGCGATTGCTGATGCTTCTGTGTCAAGTGCAGTTAGCTTTGGTCTTGAATTGGCGACTGGCTCAAGTGCCAAAGATGCCGCTTTAAATGCGGGAATTGGGGCGGTAATAGGCCTTGTAACGTTTGGGGCAGGAAGAGGGATCGGGGTGGCTCGTAGCAGAAGAGCATTGATGGCTACACGACGCCAAGCGATGGAGATGGTTGAGTTAAGACATTGGTCCCCTCTTGAAGATCTCACGACCATAACAAGGCAGCGCTCACCAGGTTATCAAAGAACAGCAGCTATCTACAGGAGCGCCGACGATTATGTCTACAGCCATGGGGGGATTGGGTTAACCATGACGCCAGATGGTTTTAAAACAGCTGGACGGCTTGCGGAGTATCTACCAGAGGGCGCGCGAAGCGTTCAGAGGTTTAATTTGCAAACCTGTTTCGGGGCGACCGGAGGAAGCATGTTTTCTCAAGGGCAGGCTTTAGCCAATCATCTAAATACTAGAGTGGTTGCTTGGCCAGGTAACTACGTCCGCAACCTACCCGCAACTTCAGGGAGAGTGTTCAGACCTCAAGCCCCTGCATTAGCCAGGGTGACCAATAGCTTCAATACCGCGGCTGGTAACCTGAATAAACTCGTCATTTATGGTAGGAATCCGTCTTGGTTATGATAGTTAGAATGACAGTAATTTTTAACTAATGTGCTTTTTTACAAAAAATCTAGAGGTAAGTTGGTGGGGATAGGGGTTGTTGCCAAATTTGGGTAAAAGTAAAAAACTTCTGTCTGGCCTTTTGCCGAGTCCCGTCCTATGGCTAACTTTTAGTTCAAATGGAAACATAATATTCTCCCAGTTTGGTTGTTTATTTCATTATTGTAGCGGATTACTACAGGTGGATGCCGGCATTGCAACTGAGCTTGAAGCAGCAGCGAGTGAGAGCGTCCGGTTATTGGTTCTTTATCATCGAGGGGGAATTCACGCTCAAGCGATAATGTAACACTCTTCTTGTCTGGGCCTTCATTAGTATTAGAAGTGCTTATCTCACTGGCATATGACACTTTTAACATTGAAGGTTGCAACCCGATCGCTGTCGCATTCGCAATGAGCAACCTAGGCTCGGTATCACCTTGTTGAACAAAACCAGCAGAACGGGCTGGTAGGAGTAACTCTAACTCGAGGGGCGAGTCGTTGGGGATGATGCTTAAAATCGGTGTGCTTGGCTGCCCACTTTGGCTTGATAGGCAAGATAAAATGGCGACCACTTAAGTTAGGTGTGTTAGTAGAGGGGATGACGAGCGGAGATTGCATTGTGTTTACTGAAGTCAGTCGAATTGCACGTTCAACGTTACAAGTACTAGAGGTACTCGAAGTGTGCATGAAAAAGAAAATTAATGTCTATATTGCAAAGGAAAACTTACAGTTATATGGCTCGAGGCAATCTCATATCACCGCTAAGGTGCTAGGAATTGCGGCAGAAATCGAGCGTGAGTTGATCTCGCTGAGAACGAAGGAAGCGCTCGCCGCCAGAAAGAAAAACGGAATGATTCTCGGAAGACTGAAGGGCCAAGCCGAGAGGGTGAAGCGCCGAGTACGCTGCGTGACTATATGAAGCTAAGGGTTAAGAGAGTTATGAAAAGTGTTTGGCGGGAGACATGTGCTTACCAAAAACGGCTGCAATAATGAGGAGCTCTTGTTTTCGAATGTAGTAAATCACATGGTGCTTCGAAGGAAAGCGGAAGTAGTCTTGGCCCAACTCTGAAACTTCTATGCCGATCAACTTATTGCTAGCCAGTAATTCCATTGATTACTTTAGTTCTGAAAAGTAAGTGGTCCATTGTGTTTGCCCCCATCGCTCTAATGTATAGCGACGAATATCAATGAGATCAGACTGCGCTGCATAAGAAAGCTTATATTGCGTCATTAATCAAATTTACCTTGGTCAAGTGCATTCATGAAATCGTCACCGTCGACTAGGTTATCTGATAGAAAATCGGCCTCTGCTTGTTCGAAGCGCGATTTCACCACCATCAATTTCAGGGCTTCAAGTTGCTCATATTCTTCACAAGACATCATCACCGCAACCGGTGAACCGTTCTTATTGATTTGTACGGGTTCACGTTGAGCCTTCATTAGTAAATCGCCAAATTTAGTTTTAGCTGTATTAGCAGTAAGTGATTGCATAATATTCTCCTTTTCGTTCATTATAAACGAATCTAACGCTTTAACTGATTTGTATGATTTTAGTTATACGGTTAATCCAATGGCGTGTCCATAAAGGTGTAATTTAGTGGATACGACTTGTTACCCCTCTCAGAACTGTCCAGTTAGTCTTTTAAATGTATATGTACACTTAATTAAAACTATCTTAATGTTCACTTTAGGGTTCATTTCATGAAAATTGGCTATGTCCGTGTCAGTATTCAAGACCAAACGCTCGACGTTCAACTTGAACAGGTTAAAGCTATAGGTTATGAAAAATTCACCAAGAGCAAGCGAGGGGGGGGGAATCCCCAGAGAGAGAACTGCTTAACCTGTTGCTGGACTTTGCGAGGGAAGGGGATGTTATTCACGTTACTAAAGTCGACCGTATTTTGATCGTAATACCATTGATGCTTTGCAAATTGCTGAGCAGCTAGCGAGAAAGAAAGCCGGTTTGGTCTTTCATTACTTGGGCGATTTGGATATTAACAGTGATGTGGGCAAGAGCGCGCGCTCAGAAGGGAGGCACCTCTAAGACGCTCACCAACTCATTCAAGAGATTGCAAACCAAGGCATGAATAAACTGAGCTCAGTAAAGAGTTAGGGTGTAGTCGGACGACTGTTTATAAGGTCTCGGGATAAAAGTGTAGGTGAATTTGTAAAAAATCGTATTTTGCAGGGCAGCAGGAAGATATATGTTAACTTCAAATTAAACCTTTACAAAAACGAGATAATGGATAATAATGTCATCGCTCTGTTGTTCAGAGTTATTAAATGAAACATCAAGTTGTAAAAGTAAAACCCTCAGAATTCCTCGTTATTGTTGTTTTCCTCAGTGTTTCCCTTAGCTTCATAGATACATTAAATAATTCCAGCTCTCAGCGCATCGCATTTTGCGATTAATTTTTATCTTATATAAGGGACACAATATGTCTAACAAAACAAATGGCGTAGTAAAATGGTTTAACGAAGAGAAAGGTTTTGGTTTTCTAACTCAAGACAACGGCGGTGCTGACGTATTCGTTCACTTCCGTGCTATCGCATCTGAAGGTTTCAAGACTCTTAAAGAAGGCCAACAAGTGTCTTTCGAAGTAGAGCAAGGCCAAAAAGGTCTTCAAGCTGCAAACGTTGTAGCTGCATAAGATTTTAAGTAGGCGCGAGCGGAGATACCGCTTGCGTCACTTCCCCCCATCTTAGAGTACTTATTTATAACTCCCCACGAAAATATCCAATATTCTCCCAATACTTTTTGTATTTGTCGTTACGTTTCTTATTTACTTCGTTTTTATAAATAAAATTATTAATATATCTCAATAGTAGTATCTCTAAAAGACTGCTAGCTTCGTTATATCTAACGAAAATAAATAAGGATCAACCATGTCTCGAACAACAGGCCGTAAACTTTTTTGGTTTCAACAACAAAAGAAAAAAACGATAAATAATAAATAGGAATAGTATGAAGATCACATTTAATTTATTTAAAGATAACCTCTCTTGGGGTGGGATTATTCACCAACTTAATGGTGATGTTTTAAGGCGCCACGTGTTAGTGAGCGGAAACGTGGATGATATGAATATTAAATTTTCATACTGCGAAACGACTTTAACAGGCAGCATTACTGATCAACATGATTGTGTACTTGGTGATTTTAGTATTTTGGCTTAAATCTAAAGCACAGGCTTGTAATTAAGCTTACTAATAATTGATTACACAGTTGTCCGACTGAACCCTAACTCTTTGTTGATTGTGTGCTTGATATCTTGCTCCGTAGGCTATTGACTACTTTGGTAAAGCGGCTTGTTAGGAAATCGGTCGACATGCATTCCTCGGCTCGTAATCGCCCCCTGATTCCATTGTAATACAGCAAGATGCGCTTCTTCATATTTCAGCGGAGGCGGAAATTGTGGTGTAAATGACTCTATATACACCTCTATTTATAAACCCTAGCCCTTAAAGTGCTTTATCAAATACTTCGGGCGTAATGTTAATATACCAATCTAAATTTACTTTCTTGCGCCTGATTAGCCCTCGCTCCTCAATAATTTCACAAGATACGCGGAAGTTGTTTGGAGGGACCTCTCTCCTAAGAAGTTGGTTAATAGCATGGTTGACCACCGTAGACTTACCTTCTTTGACTCCCTTCACGAATCCCTTTGCCAAACAACTTAATATCTCTTTTTGGATTTGGCTGAGTCTTTGATTTCTCATTTCATATTTTTATTATTCCTTGTAGCAATGATTAAACTTTAAATTTGAGAAGGAGGGTATGTTGTTTGGGTATACCTTATTGTCACTAGTTGAAAATTGCACCTAACCATTAAATGTCATAATATAAATGACATACCTATTTAGATCATAACCTAAAAGTCACTTAATCAAAATTATGTACATATTTGGATACTTAAGAGCATCAACTATCGAACAAGATGCAGAAAGAGCAAAAAAGACCTTATCAGAATTTGTTGAACAAAAAGGACTTCGTATTGCTGCTTGGTATGTTGAGCAAGAATCTGGCGCTTCGTTGCAAAGACCTAAATTACTGCAATTATTAAGTGATGCTAAAAAAGGGGATTTGATCATGATTGAGCAGATTGATCGACTCTCTCGTCTAAATGAATCTAGTTGGTCTAAATTGAAAGAAATGCTGTACGAGAAGGAATTGAAAGTCATTAGCTTGGATTTACCAACTAGTCACATCGCCATGGCTCCTGAAATATCCGATGAGTTCACGAATTCGATGATTAAAGCGATCAATAACATGATGATGGATATGCTCGCGGCGATTTCTCGTAAAGATTACGAAGATCGACGTCGACGCCAAAAGGAAGGCATAGATAAAGCTAAGACAATGGGCAAGTATCGAGGAAGAAGGCCCGATTTAGAGTTGCACGAACAAATCTACAAACTTCGAGTTCTTAAGGAGATGAGCATCAATGAAACAGCTAAGTTTGTGGGAGTGTCACCACGAACGGTCGTTCGTGTCGTCAAAAGAATGAGAGTTGAGCGTAACGAGAGCTAGGCATGTCTCACATCAAGTTGGGCCGGAATCGAGCAATTTTATAGCAGAAAGCGAAGTGATAGCGCTATTCGTGAGGGTTGTCTTCGTAAAGCAGGAGCCTCGCCCTTAAACTAGCAAGGCTTTATACTTTCTCGGCTAATGAGAAAGTTGTGCTAGTTCGTCTTTATTCAATCCTGTGACATCCA
>NZ_JBGOOU010000061.1:0-11171 GCF_041439815.1 Vibrio sp. 1F279
ATTATTTTGAACCCTACTATTGTAGGACTTAGGGTTGGGGAGTCCAATTATCTAAACTGATATTGCGCGACATACGGAACAGGGTAAGAAGTTCGGGGGATGACTCGTATATAAGGTTGAAGATGGAGCTCTAACTGTCTTGGTACTTGCTATTAGGAAGCGTAAAAAAAAGAAGCCTATTTAATCGATAGAAAGCAACTAACCTCTCTCCTGATAGGCGTTTTTTGATATTAAATACAAATACGTAACTCTCTTAATTTTATTTTTCCAGTGGTGCTCAAACCCCGTTTAAAGTTGTATTTCTTGGCTATGGCGAGCAGCGCGGTGTTCACCTTCACCGTATGCATCACGCTCTATCATGATGGCTTTCGCATTATAGAACAACACTTCTTTTGGGACGCCCCCGAAGTATTCAAACGCTTCTTCAAGGCCTTCTATCCTGTTTTCTTGACGATCTCGCTCACTAAAGTGAACGAAGGCCGCTCGGCTATAATCAAGCATAGCAACGAAGGCTTTTACACGTACGCCGCCACGTTTTATCAAGATCTCAACAGTCTCTTTTGTCTGTTAAAACGGATAGACACAGCAATTCAAGTTGACGACCAAACCAGCAACGCGATCCATAAGAATGTGTGGCCTCAGAGCTACGAAAACTTGCGTTATAATAACACTAATATTAGAGGCTACATTGGGTCTAAACTTCAAGAATATCACCAGATCATCGCTGAATTGGCATCGATGGAGGGCGACAATATGGCAGCAAGACTTCCCCCGCTCTACAAACCGGACCGTTCCGGATCCAAACGCGCCCAGAGCGTATGAAAGAAATACTCGAAGCGTTAAAAAAATCAGAAGAAACGGACTGAGAAACAACAAGAAAGCGCCTAACACCTGCGTTAGAAACTTGTCTTAAACGCTTTCTCTGCTTAACTTGCCTTTATATGCTTGTTGAATTATTTTGTTTGGTAGCAGTTAGCAAAAATGGAACTGTACTTCATTAATTAAAAGGTGAACTGTTTATAGTAAAGAGAGCGTTATTATTTCAGGTTTGTTCGCAGATAATGAACACATGAGTCATTATCTGCGAGTAAAACAATGAATCCATTAGACTACACATTCTATACTTTAAACGCGAAACACTACTTACTGGAACCAGAACAAAAGATAGCGGTGAGACAAAACCAAAGCCGTCCGAGCTTTTCTGGGATAGTTTTCTTAGTGGGATTCCTAGTCGGTCAGGTTATCCACCTTTATTAATCACCTCCCGTGGAATTATAAGAAGACAACTTTAAGTTAAGTTGCCATATTCAGAGGTATTCGTTGTATCTAATGAACATAATTTTGAGGTTGACATGGTAGCTTCTCAGTTGTTATCTACGAGTCATCTGCAGCGTTTAAAGCAACTCGAGAAACATTTTTCTCGCAATGAAGCTTATGATGTTGATATTGTCTCACTTGCTGAAATTCTGGCCTGTTCAGAAAGGTACGTGAGTAAGCTAATGGCTTCTTTTGAAAGCTTTGGGCTTATCCATTGGGCTTCGGGTCAGGGCCGTGGTCATCGCTCAAAATTGACGCTATTAAAAAGTTTTGAGACCTCACTGCTGACTCAGTTAGAGCGCATGGCTCGCTCTGGCAGAATAGATCAGGCATTTCGACTAGCTACTCAATTTGGCGAAGTTCGTCTATTTCAAGCTCACTTACCTCTCTGGTTAGGGGACGCACAGCAGGAATTAAAAAAACAGAATACTTTGATGTATTTAGTCCCTTATATGCTGCCTGAATGGCACCCTCATTTGGCACAGTCCGCTCGTTCTATTTTATTGGTCGAAAGCGTCTTCGATACCTTAGTTCGATATAACCCTATTCAGAATGACATCGTGCCTCATATCGCTCACCAGTTTCATTACAGTGACAAGCAAATCCGTCTCCGCATCCGTAATGACATAATGATGCACAATAGAGAAGCGCTGACACCGGAACTTGTAAAAAAAAATATAGAAATGCGCCTTAGTACGCCACATCCATATCAAATTCTATTTCGTCATGTAGAGGGTATTGACATAGATAAGCAGTGGGTCATTTTCTCTATGCGTCAATCTGACCCAGTTTTCCTGCATTTGTTAGCTGACTCACACAGTGCAATTTTTGATTATCAGGCTTCAAAACCAATTGGGTGTGGGGTATATCGAGTCGAAAGTTTGGAAAAACAATATTGGAGTTTAGTTCGCAATAACCACTATTTTGGTTTTGGTGGCCATATTGAACGAGTAGAATTTTGGTGTAGTGATGCCCAACCTCAAGCGCCTATGCACGTGGCAGAACTGCTCTATTGCGAATCCCAACCTACTCAGCCACAAAAAATCGATCGCAGCGGATGTACTGTTTTACAGTTTCATCATCATGTCGGTGCATTATCCGCTCAAGAAAGAGCCTGGATTGTTCATCATAGTCGACGTTTTACGCTTGGTAGCCAAAAAAGAGCGGCGAATAGCGTGATGGATTGCCATCAAGATAAGGGATTTCACTTGTTCAAGCACGACATGAAACTGCCGACTCGTCCGGTGGTAATTGAAGTGATAGACAGTCATATGAGCGAGTTACAGCCTTTGCTCGATGAGTTATCTCAAAAAGGGGTTGTTTGGCAGGTATGTATTCAAGGACAGTCTCAAGACATTGCTATTGATATCTCCTATGACTGTTACGTTTTTGGTGACGACCTGACATTTCAATATTACGAATGGCTCCTTTGCAGTAATGTGTTTAGTCTCTGCTTGCCTGAACGTGGAAAACAAAGCCTATTGACATTTATTGATATGTTTATGCAGGAAAGTAACAACAGTCAAGAGTTTTTGCACAAACTGTATCGAGCGGAGGATTGGCTTATCCAGAACTATTATTATTGCCCTCTATGGCGCAATCATTTCACCGTGACTCGAGCGGACAACTTGTATGGCACAGAAACGAACAATATGGGCGTAATGTCTCTGGTCAATATGTGGTTGGAGTAATCGCTGGTATGGTAGTGTATCTGTAGCGATATGATTTGCAGTGTTTAACGGATAATTAAGGATAAAAATGGACTTTCACCTTTGGCTCGGCTTTGTCGCGGCATCGCTCATTCTTACCGCGACACCAGGGCCTAGCATATTTTTAGGTATTGCACATGCTCTCAGATATGGGCACAAACGCGTGCTATATACCGCCCTTGGGGACATCTCAGCTAACTTTATTCAAATGGTGTTAGTCGCCTTGGGTTTAGGTGTCATCCTTGCCAATTCGGTAGTGGCATTTACTGTCATCAAAGTCTTTGGTGTGATCACCTTGGTTTACATGGGGCTAAAAATACTCCTCGCTAAACCAGCACAAGTTGAGCACTTAAACCTCAACAACTCAGATTTACAGGCCTCAAACAAAAAGTTGTTTTACTCTGGCTTTTTAGTCGCGGCTGGCAATCCCAAAGCCATCCTATTCTTCTCGGCTTTTTTCCCGCAATTCATCAACCCCGACTTACCCGTATTCCCTCAACTCTTAGTGATGTGCCCAACCATGGCGTTGCTTGATTTCAGTTTAGTGATGTTTTATGCGTTTTCGGCCAGACGGATTGTTGATGCGAGCCGACTATCTCTTACCGCTGTGACCAGAGGAAGTGGTGCTTTACTGCTGGGAGCCGCAGGTATTCTAGCAGTTAAAGAACCCACTTAATCTCGACTGAGAACCGCGACCAAGATTGAACATACTGTGCCCAGCACAACCAATACACCTATTTAGCAACTCTCGGAGTAAGACACCTATGATCACTTTTTACGAACTGTGTGGGGACGATGGCTTAAAATTCAGTCCTTATTGTTGGCGTACGAAAATGTGCTTGATACACAAAAATATAGCGTTTGATACCACTGAGCTTTCTTTTGTCGACATTCAGGCTCAGTTTAAGGCGCAGTTTTCTACACTCCCCGCCATCAAAGATGGTGAAACGGTGCTCTCTGATTCGTTTAACATCGCTGATTATCTTGAGGCCCACTACCCTGAATCACCTTCATTATTTGGCGGTGAAAAAGGGCGTTTAATGGCACTTTTTTTCCATGAGTGGACAGCATCATTACATTCGGACATCGCCAAAATTGCCATCTTCGACATTTACTGCAAGCTTAAAGATCGCGATAAAGATTACTTTCGTTCCTCTAGAGAGAAACACTTTCAGGACAGCTTAGAAAATGTACAAAGCAACAACCAAGAGTTAGCAAAGGCCGACTTACTCAAAAAAATGAGAGTACTGGAATCTTATTTAGCTAAGACACGATACTTATCGGGCGATGCGCCCATGTATTCAGACTATATCGTCTATGGGACGTTGAAGTGGCTGCTGTCTACGAGTAACGCTTTCACAGGGGAAATGCTGACTAGCCATGTTTTGAATTGGTATGACAGCCTAGATAGGATTGGCACTGGAATTTAAACATGCTTTAAGACAACGATGGAAATGTGAACGCAACGCATAGTTTGCGTTTAAATTTATCGGATGTTACATATTGATTTGTTACAGTTTATTTCCGTATGTTGCTGTCAATATGCAATGTACAGAATAAATTTTCATTTCAAAAAAGTGCCACAGGATATCGTATTATGATAACTAAAGTTGTTCCTCTGATGTTGTTAGTTTCGTGTTCAAGCTTTGCATCAAGTGAGATTGTTGATAATTTTTCTCATATAGGATTTGGTTATAAAGGAGCTAGTTTTAAGTCGGGAGCGTTAAAACCTTACCTTAACGATAAGTATGACAATACAGAGAATAAGACGATGGGAGGGTTATACTTAGATGTCAGTGCTCAAGTTTTTGACTACGTATTCGTTGAAGGAAGAGCAGACTTTCTCACTCGATTTAGTTCGGAGGTAGATAGTTGGCAAGCTGGCGGAGGACTCATTGGGCGTTTGGGAGGGGCAATGGCAAGCTCTTTATCCTGTGGAGCAGTAAACTATCGTGCTGATAGTGATTACAGTTCACCATATTCCGAGCGTGGAACATACTGTCAAGCGATGGTTAGAAAACAAATAGCTAATCATTGGTTGATGGGAGTTTCCTATCAGCATGATTTCTTAGATCTAGCAAGAGATGAGTTTAAGTGGAATAACGTCTTTCAATTCGGCTCAGTGTTTGGCTTAGTTGCAAATTTAGAATATGCAGAGCGTGATGAGGCGGAAGTGAGCTATGAGCTTGGGTTGCAGTTCTCATTTTAACTTGCGAGGGTATATATTTTTAGAAGCTTCATTTTATTATTAATATATTATTTTGTTTTTCATAAGAGGCTAGACTTAGCCACCACTTGAAAGTCATCTCTGTATAAAATGGTGCCGACGTCTGAATGATGTAATGTCGCCACCTTTGTATCATATTCTTCTAATATATATTTTAGCTCATACATGAGTGATATATGTTTGACGCTTGAGTCTAAAAACCAAGAGATAGCATTGTCTGGCCATGACTTTGAGTGGAACGGTGGACATGGTAGTGATTCATTAAGTTGAGTGAAGATTTCTTTAATATGCACCTGATGGTACTCGTAAAGGATCAATCCGTCGACAAGCATCATTTGTGCTTGGGTAATGATACCATGAGTATGCTGGAGTCGCTTTTCCTCCTCCATACTGGCAATAAATCTTATAAACATTGGATTCCTTTATTACTATTTATTCATCTAGTTTAAGATTTTATCATTGATAATTTATCGTTGGACGATTTGAGAGTTAGCACAGAGTGTAAATAAATTTCATTCTATTAGTCAATTATAGAGGAGATGCACATGGAAACCATTATCCACGAAGCCATAAATCTTAGAGAGGCCGGAAATTATCATGCGTCTCGGCTTTTGCTGCGTACGCTATTGGATGACAGTCAATATGCAGCCAAAGCAAATTTATACATGGCTTGGTCTTATGATAATGAAGGCAAAGAGAAGCAAGCGCTTATACATTATCATCTTGCATTGGAAGGGGATCTTTCCATAACTGAACGTTTTGATGCTCTGTTTGGGTTGGCGAGTACTTATCGCAGTTTGGGTAAATACACTGAAGCGTTAGAGTATTTTGAGCGAACCATGGCTGAATACCCTGATTCACTGGAAGTACAGCCGTTCTATGCCATGTGTTTGTACAACTTAGAACGACACAAAGAAGCAACGGCGTTACTAATTAAGTTATTGTTATCAACCACTGAGAGTAAGAAAATCAAAAGTTACCAGCGAGCCATTCTGCTTTATGCAAAAGACCTTGATAGAACTTGGAAAAAACGAATGCAATGCATTACAAATCAATAGGTTAATTAAAATAAAATGTATATAAAAACAGTGGTAATTGACGTTTTATCTCCATAAATAACGCTGTTTTACAATGAATGCCGCCATTTTTGCCGCCACTTTTACATAACCCTGTTCATCAACGAATTATGATTTCGGCTTAACGCCATTACATCATCTACCAACTTCTCGAGTTGCTTTTGCTGCATTTGCATTCGGCCTTGGAAGCTTTGGTATTCACTTTCATCCACTAATGCTAGCCCGTGTTCTCTCGCTTGCTGCTTGAGTAACTGCAGTTCTGGGATTTGACTACGCAATTCATTTTCTAAGTCTTGTTTAAGTACTCTTTTTGCCAATGCGTGTTCAAAACCATGCTCTTGTGACCAAGTATTGGTATTGAATACGGCATTGTAGTGCACATGAACATTTTGGCTTGTTACGTTTTTCGCCTTCGCCAATTCAAAGATTAAGTCGTTTAAGGATAGGTCTTGCGGAACAGTTGGAGTAGGAAGTGCTAGAGCTGTGGGCATACTGTCGAACGCACGAATGGCATTTAGGTGGAACTTTGGGCTAATCCACATTGCGTATGAGTAGACCAATTCTTTGCATACCCAAGTCCCCGCATCACTACCGTCACGTTTGGTATTTATAGCAAAGCAGGAATTACTGCTTTGCTCAATTTCATTAACCAGTTCTTGAGTTTGCTGATTCTTGATAAAAATACTTGGACGATGTCGATTGTGTCCACCACTCGCTTTATGCAGATCGTTTAGCGAATACAAATTATCGAGTGTGCGAATGTCTTTAGAAAAGATTGTTAAATTTGGCATGGTTGCCTCCTTGGGGATGATCTTTAAATCACCACACAAAGGGACTAATCTTCGGGTGGTGAGCTGAACAAGGTTAGTCCTACCGCTCCCAAGGTTACGGCCAGCCGAAGCTGCCTCGCCCAGCCCACCATAATGCTGATAGTACGTTTTATAAGTAAAGCGACTATGTTCAGGTGTGCTGAAGCTGCACATAAAAAACCAGCAAAAGCTAGCGTCTATGCGCCTTGGGTGTATATTGCGGGGGACTAATCCCGACACTGGATTTTGCCAGTGCCGTTACAGATTAACGATGTGGAAGATCGGTGTCAAACGTTTAATAACGTTGCATATTGTATAGAGCGCGGTTCTTACAATCAGCTTGCCTCACCCATGAACGTAGACAGAATCGAGACAAAAACAACTCCAGAGCACACACGCAGTTCCAGAGTCACACTAAATTATTAACTAATTTAGATTCGTTTTATTTGTAACTATTGTAATTTTAGCCACCCATACAAATACGAATGATAATAATTATCATGAATTGTTTAAAGAAAATAATAGTTTCCTCATTTTTCCTCTCACCAATACATTGTTATTCTACAGAAATTATAGGGGAAGCTTTTCAATCGAATGACTCTTACGAAAATAAGATTAGAGATAACAAATCGTTAGAGTTAGAAGCCCCTGACTGTACTGGCAACTCCTCTTGGATTGATTACCCTTCCTTACCTCAAGAGCCTACAGAAACGAGTAAATCCGATATTAATTGCAGTTTTATGCAGTTTGCATGGCAATCTTTTGCTTATTATACCAGTGACAAGACACCGGGTTTATTCTTGAATATGATGCCGAAAGACAGAATATTTAAAGAGATACCCGATAGTTGGGACAATAAAGGTGATCAAGGATTAGTACAAAGTGAGATCCTTCAAGCCGGCTCTAATTTCCCATTGAACGATCAAGAAGGCAATCCGGTCTTCTATCAACAAAGTGTCAATAAAAAATTCTACAATGACATCGTCAAACACGGATTAAACAATAGCCAATGTGTCGCCGATATTGACAGTGGGAAAACACCGTTTGAAATATCCCCAGGCTCCACTGAAGTAAAAACCTCATGGAAATTAATATCTAATAACGACAACCCTGAAAAATTTTTCACTATTCATAGAGATGTTGAGATCGACGGGGCAGTAAGGAGTAATGTTCTAATGGGCTTGGTCGGGATTCATGTAGTGCGAAAAACAAGGAATCATCCTGAATTCATTTGGACCACATTTGAACACAAGGAAAACGCTCCTGATTGTGCTGATGTTCCTAACCTATCAAATTTTGAAAAATCAGGTAAATGGACATTTTTCAACCCAATGTCCTTTCAGAAAGTGAATACTTACTTCCCTGGTAAACCTACTCAAGTCTGTAGAGAAACACCCTATGGGGTTGGTGTTTTAACGAAAACTGAAGTAGCTAAAGATATAAAAGCGCTTAACGAGGCAATGTCAGATTATTACCAATCACGTAAATCTGTTTGGTCTAACTACTTCCTTGTGGGCACATCTTGGACAGTCTCAAACGAGAGTGATTTAAATAAAGGAGAGGTGCCTCCCTCTTGGAAAAATGAAATAGGGGGTTCGAAGTTATTATCAAACAGTACAATAGAGACCTATGTCCAAAACCCTCAATGGTTTGCTTTAGTGCATCCTAAAGAAGATAGGGGCTGTTTTGCTTGTCATAAATATGACCCTTTAACAAAGAAAGCCTTACATTTAAGCCATATGTTTAATGCGGCCCAAGATTACGGTCAGTGTTTTCTTTAAGGCTTGATTTAGAACCTAAAAATTGAAACTTCCTAACAAAGAGTGATCGGCTTTCCACTTTTATGATTTTACCCTTTCAGATTAAAAGGTTTTATAGAAATTAACGTTAATTAAACCGCATAATAACATTTCACAGCTCAACACAATTCGTTGGATTTATAATTATAAAGAGTTAAGTATGCGCTCCAGACACCCTTGGTTAGACCGCTTATTCAGTCCCCACCCTCAATGGGTCTATAAGACTGGTGTTATGTTATTGGCCCTGTTGTTTAGCTTATTGGCTTCATTAGCAACCAGTCTTTATCAAGTTCATAATGAAATTAAGCATGACGTCGACTACCTCGATCAAATCGTTTCTGTTGCGATTAAATATGGGCTTGAAAAACCCACTCTTTCTGAAGCCAGCGTCGCTAGCGGTGAATGCTCCACTGACACAATAGAGCAGTTAGAGAAGCTTTATGTGTCGCATCTACTTATGTCGATACCCATCGTTAATCTTGATAAGCAGAAACCTTATACCTATTGCTCTCCTTTCGGCGTTGAGCAATTTGAACAACGTAATTTTAAGAACTTACTCAGTACACAATTAAAAGGGGAAATGTGGCGTTTAGCGATTTATTCTCTCTCCACAACCCCAAAACATCCCCCCTATTTATACGGTTCGAATGGACAATATGGCTTCCTCTTTCCATTACGCACGGAATACCTTTTTCTTGAAAATGATTTAGACCATCAACGCTCTATTCGTTTATCTTTACCAAAAGAAAATTACACTATCCTTGAAATAGGCAGTTTGCCCAATGCTGATCGCCTGTACTCGAACTCAGTTGCTTCAAACTATCTTCCTCTTACCTTTGAATCCTCCGTCTCTGCCTCACGAGTGCTTTCGAAGTTTAAGCAAAACTTGTGGCCGGTCACCACTTTACTCTTTATGATTTCACTCACCATTCTTTGGTTATGTGTTTCCTATTGGCATGCAAAAAAAGAAATTGCTCTTCAAAAAGCGGTTCGAGACGCCCAGTTTTTCCCCTATTATCAACCCATTGTAGACGCACAAACAGGTAAAATGCTCGGTGTCGAAGCTTTACTCCGATGGCTTCCCTCTGATGGCCGCGTCATAGAACCAAGCAAGTTCATCCATTATCTAGAGCAAAGTGGGGATATCATTCCAACAACAGAAAATCTCATTACAACCATTTACCGCGACTTATCGTCTTTGATGAGTCAAAACGCTGAGTTTTATTGCAGTGTCAACATCACTCCTCTGCACCTACAAAATGACGATTTTTACCACTATTTAAAGCGGTTTCAGCATGACTACTCAAAACTGACGCTTGAATTGACAGAACGCCAACCGATTGAAAATTTGGCGTTTGCCAGTCAGCGCCTCGCCTTACTCAAAACATTAGGACTTAAAATAAGCCTTGATGATGCAGGTACCGGTTATGGCGGAAACTCCTATTTGCATTATTTCGATATTGACACTATCAAAATAGACAAAATGTTTACACGCTCCATTGATGAAGGAAAATCCGCTGTTCTAGATGGGTATATTAAAATGGCTAAGCAGTTAGAAATGAATCTAGTAGCGGAAGGGGTTGAAAATAAGCTTGAAGCTAACGGGCTTTTATTAAGAGGCGTCTTTCAACATCAAGGTTACTATTACGCTAAACCTATGTCGATTGAAGATCTCCATCGCTGGGCTTTAGATTATGGTTATACTCACGAGCGGGTTAGTGAGGCGCTCAGCTAAAAACATCACGGAGCTTACCTTAGTCAACAACGAAAAGATGCTCTTGCTAATACTCGTGGTTTAGCCTAACTGAGTCCATAAAACGAACACGTCGGGAGTAAAGAAGATAACCACACTCTTTGCTCATTTGTGGCATCACTTACTTAAAGTGGTCCACCAAGTTCCCCTTGTGGGATAACGAACCGTTCCCGCCTTACACATCAGAACATGTACGTCAGAAAACCCTTTTGGCCCGTTCTTTCACGATAGGTCGAAAACCAAGTCCCTTGTGCGTTGCTGATGCTTTCAAACATTGTCATCCCCATTGATGTTGATTCATACTGACTACGTTGATATCGCAGTCTTTGAGATCAAAGTCGAAAAACACATTCGTCGGCTTTTTATTCCATCTGCATACCAACACCCGCATCACCGTAAGAGTGGCTGCCTTCACTATTGCAAAAAGCGCCGCAGATGGGCGCAGGCCTGCGTAATATGCCTAAAAAGTTCAGGAGCCTTA
>NZ_JBGOOU010000062.1:0-11089 GCF_041439815.1 Vibrio sp. 1F279
TCTTGATGTGCTTCGTTCTATCTTCAAATATGCGGTGAAGCAAGGTTATTGCATGGAAAACCCTTGTGATGGTCTCAAGCAAAATCGTAAAAAAAAGCTCAATCGTTTTTTGAGTTTGGACGAGTTAGCGCGGTTGCATAACGCATTAACGGTGGTCAGCCAGCAAGGTGATATGGAAGCGTGCTGTTGTCAGGTGCTAGAGCTGGTGCTGTTAACGGGATGTCGAATTTCAGAGGTAACAGGACTGCAATGGTCTTTTGTTAAAGGCAGGGAGTGGCACTTGCCGGACAGCAAAACGGGTGCGAAGGTGGTGTATGTGGGCAAGGAAGCGCAACAGCTCCTTTCAGACATATCCAAGCAGGCATGGTCGCAATGTAGCGAGTCACCTGATGATGTGTTTGTACCTTTACGTAATTTTGTGAGTCGGTCGACTAAGGTTAGTATGGTATGGCAACAGGTGCGAGCCTTAGCCAATATCGAGGATGTTCGTATTCACGACTTGCGCCATACCTTTGCCAGTTATGCGGTGCTAGAGGGGTATCCTATCCCAATGGTGTCGAAACTGTTGGGTCACACGCGTATTTCATCCACGCTTCGTTATGCTCACGTGGATGATGCTCAAGTATCGCAATCTGCTGAGGCGATAGGGGAAGTTATTAGTGGAATATTATCAGGTCAGCTTGTGAGTAACCCTAAAACTCGAAAAGTAAGAGCATCCAAACCTAAGCTGACGAAATCTCCCCCTAAACGCAGAGGAAGACCTATCAAAGCAATACCGGAACTGACCGATGAGGAGGTTGAACGGTTTAGATATGAAGTGGATTTTTGGGAATGGTGATGGAAATATCTGTCGGAATAACATAAGTACATCAAAATTAAAGCATAGAGCAAGTTTTAAGCCAATCTGTTCTAATTTTACGTTGTAAGAGCAGTCAACGAGGTAAGGCCGTTGTTGTAAGTAAAACTCTATTGATTGCTAAAAACCGCCCACAGAAAACGTTGAAATCGCAAATATCATCGCTATATCTGATACATAAACTGATTGTAAATCGATAAATTCGGGAAATAAGCCCATATATCCATATTGCTCTCGGATTCAATAGGGTTATTAGCAAACCAACAGTTGAGGCAGGTACTCCGTTATCCGAAGTACGTGCCGAGGTATCGGTAATATAATAAGTCCAAGTGATATGAGCCAACCAAAACAGATAAGTAATCCCGACAAATTTTATCACTGTCGAAAACTCATCCATAATATTTGTCAAAGCTAGAAAACCGACAAAGCCAGAAAAATAAAAATGTAATCGGCAACTAAAAATCAGAGGAAAACTAACAGCCCTTAAAGCAACCTCCAGTAATAAATAAACTTAACCAACCCAAAATCGCCGAACATTAACTGTCTCATTAAGCAATTTGTTAGCAGCTGATTCTGGGATATTAGACCAGTCAACCCATACGTGAGCCTTGGGTTGAAAATATCGCCATTATACATGTTAGTTGGCTTGAGTTTGAATTTTACCGTCGAAGGTTCATCTGGTTCCTATGCTTGACTGTTCTATATAAACTAAGAAAGGTAGCTAACTATTGCTTGGGTATAGTTATTTTAAATAATTTATCTATTAATAATTAAAGGTATTACCTCCTGTCTGAGAGTATGTTTACTGATCATGGTGCATTGCTGGCTCCAACAATTAAGGTTAAATCCAGGCAATAAGTGGGTATAAAAGGAATTTCGATAATGGCCGAGAAAAAATATTTTAATGATTATTATCTAAAGCATAACCCTCTATTAACGCAAAGACTAGGATGGTTAGCTATTGGATTATATTGTTTAGCGACTGCTGTATCATCCGTTTGGGTTAACTATTCGTTCTCGACTTTTAATTCAGAGGCACTAATATTTTTTACTGTATTGGTTGCTCAGCTTTCATTCTTTACATTATTCTGTTTAAAACAAGGGAATTTTACTTTTTTTATTATCACTAACTTTAAATCGGTAGCGATTTTGAATGTATTAACGCTATTTTGTTGGTTGTTTATGTTCATGGCTCTTCAGAAAATCGAAGCCTCTGTAGAGTCAGCTATTTATCAAGGATGGATACCAATAATTGTAATTGTTGTGGAGTATCTAATACATAAGGGACTACCTAAGAAGAGTCTTATTATATCAGTGTTGTTCTTGGCTTTTTTCTTGGGATTACTTGGTTACACTAGAGTTTATTTTGACGGTGGTATAAATGACTCTTTGATACAAGGGGTTATATACGCGTCCATAGCAGGAGTAACAGCTGCTTTGTATATGGTGTACTCTGAGTTTATTTTTTATAAGAGAGGATTTACGGTTTTAAATATTTTAGCATCGAGGTTTATAATGTTACTCATTTATATTTTTTTCTCAAGCCATGATTCCATAAGGATTCTATATGAATCAGAATTTACGATATTGGTAAACATGGCTATATTATCTCTCACATTTATAGTGGTTCCAATATATTTATTACAGTATTCAATAGTGACGTTGGGGTCGGGTCGAGTTTCAATTATAACACCTTTAGTTCCAAGTGTTGCACTGGGTTTAGAATATTTTTATTTATCTTGGGATAATTATTTTGTGCCCATTTTAGTAATTCTTGTTTGCATTAGTGTTTTATTTGCAAATTATTACAAGTCGAAAAAAACGGTAAGGGAATAAAATGGAAGTTACGAAGAGTAAATGTGAAGTGATTGAAGTAATTAAAAGCATGATCGAGGAGTCTAATATAAACGAAAACCAATTTTACAAAACATTTAGAGAAAAGGAGTTACCATTAGAAAAAATAAAATCGATTTTTCAACAATATTACTTTTACATAAGAACTTTTCCTGAAATTTTATCAGGTTTAGCTCCGCGTGTAGATGACGAACTAATTAGATTGAAGATTAGTCGGACTGTTGTGTCCGAGTTGGGCGATGGGAGAGGTGCCCCACATTTTGCGATGTTTGAAGAGTCACTAAGTGCTATAGGAGTTACTTTGGATGATTACAAATCTGTAGATTATACGACTGAAACTCGACAATTAATTAATGATCTAAATAGATTATTCTTGGAAGAAAGTCCTAATAAAGCAATAGGTGCTCACTATGTCATCGAAGAATTTGGACTTCCGATGATTATAAATTTATATGAAGGATTTAGACTCTACGATGGTTGGAAACATGAAGATTTTAATTATTTTTATCTACATATATTAATTGAATCTAATCATGTTGACTGGATCCAAGATGTATTGGTTGAAGCTAGTAAAGGTGGAGATGGGGCTAGAGAAGAATTGATATCTGGGGCCAGTGAAGTTTTGCAATCACTAACAAACTTCTGGAATGGGCTTCATCGATTAACGAAATAATTTTAATTTAAAGCAGCAGTTTTAATTATTCTGCTGCAAATTTTTAATATTTTTAAAAAATTTGGTAGGCAATGGTTTGAATAATATTTATGGATATATGTCTAAGTTATCAAAAATGAAGTCATCAATTAATCTCTCTCAAGGGTTACCTATAAATATATATGATAGAGATTGGAGTGAATATATGTCATCTGGAGAGGGATGTAATTGGCAATACATGCCTGTACAAGGCGCTGTATTGCTTAATAGTAGAATAAAATCTATGTATGGGGATAATTATCACTCAATTATAACTTCTGGTTGTACAGAGTCACTTTTATGTAGTATGTATTGCTTAAAGACACTGGGATATGAATCAATTGTCGTACCAGAACCATTCTATTCCTACTATCCAATGATGTGTAAAATGGCAGGGATTAGATTTATTTCTAGTAGACTTTTAATAAATAATCATCAATTTGAAATAAATGTAAATGATGTTAGAAAAAAAATAAATAATAAAACAGCAATATTGATCAATACGCCACATAATCCTACAGGAATGGTTATTTCTAGCGAAGTGTGGCAGGAGCTAATAAGTATATGCACAGAAAAAAAGTCATTTTTATTGGTTGATGATGTATATAGAGAGTTCAACTATACTTCCAGTAAAATACCATATAATGAGCTATCTGAGATAATTGACCAAGTTTTAATTTCAGGCTCACTTTCTAAGTCCTTAGCAGCATCCGGTTTAAGGGTTGGTTGGTTAGTCGGTTCAAAAAAAAACATAAGAATTTCCAACTCCTACCACATGCATATGTCAAATTGTACTGCAGATATAATTCAGCGTGCGGCTGCTAGTATGATAGATAGGTATGGTGGTGAGGGAGCAAATAGATTCAGAAAATACTATAAAGAAAATCGTAATATCCTTTACTCAACACTTATTAATAAAGGTATGAAGGCCTATTATCCAAGAGGTGGTCACTTTGTAACTGTTGACTGTAATGATTTGACAACATCTAAATCCGCAAAAGAAATATGTATATCTATAACAAATCAATGTGGAGTGACACCGCTTCCCTTGGATGAATTTCATACAAGTAAAAGTAAAAGTAAAATTATTCGATTCTCTTTTTCCGTTAGGCGCCCAGATTTACTTACAGCGTGTGATAGGTTAAGTAGCTTAAATATAGGTAAAATCGATGAAAGATAAATATATAATTTTGGGCGGTGGCCCTTCTGCCGCTCTGATAACGAAAAGGTTAATTTCTGAGGGGAAACAAGTTTTAATTATTTCCGACAAGTTAGGTGGTTCCATGTCTTGTATGGGATATAAGCAACTGCAGTCATACAAGAACGAGCTTGATATTAAACATCATGAAAAATCTATAAACGATTATATTTTCGACAATTCTTTAACCCCAAATGCGGCTAATTATATAGACTATATAACAGATTGTATTAAAAATTATCCGATTGAAGTAGTTCTAGGATTTGTTTCATTTATAGAGGAAAGGAAAGATATTTATTCCTGCCACGTAATAATCAATGGGGAGATAGTAGAATTTGAAACTAAAAATTTGATAATTGCTACAGGTATAAAACCTAGGAATATACCAAATGTGATAGATTCTTATAATACAATAAATTGCTTTTCAGCATATCAATTTTTTGAATCTGATAAATGTCTAGAAAAACTTGGCTACGAAGTTTTTATAATTGGTAGCGGAAATTCAGCCTTCCAAATTGCTACTTCAGCCTATGAAAGGGGGTTTAAATCAACCGTATTGGCTCGCGAATATCTAGGAGTTTATCCACAAGAAAATCAGGATCGGTTCGCACTCAGAGCACCATCTCAAAAGACCATTGAATATATATGGAAATCTCAGAGTTCTTCTGAGTTGGTAGAGTCACGTTTTTTTATATATAGCAATTTTTCTCGCTCTAAAGATTGCATTTCAGCCCTGGTTGAAAGCAAAAAAAATAACAATCATATTGCAAGACGTTGTTACGATAATCTATCAGTTGAAGAGGATTACGGTAATAAAGTGATTTCTATAAATATCAAAAATTCTATAGTTGTTTCAGCGATTGGTACAATTGGTAATTTGCCAGATAATAATATTAAGGGGCTGTATTTAAACGATAAAGGTTTTGTTAGTAAAGTTAAATCTAAGTCTGGAAGTAAAAATATTTCCGTTATAGGAACTTTAGCCGGAGCTAGATCTATTAATACGATGGAGTGTTATAACTAAGGGGAAAGTGAAAATGTTGATTAATGAGTTAAAGGATGGTTTTGGTTGTAGACTGAGTGAACTCGACCTTTCAAAAGGAAAAGTTGATGATGATTTAATATTAAAGATAAAGAATATCCTTTTTAAATATAAAGTTATAATTATAGAAGACCAATTTTTTTCCGATGAAGAATATTTATCTTTTATGTCAAAATTTGGGAAGCCAATTACTCATATTCTATCTGAATTCGCTCTAGAGCATGTACCAGAAATAATAAAAATATCGAATTATTTTGATTCCGATGCTAGGGAGCACGGTGTCCTTTATGGTGGTGCTTACTGGCACAGTGACATGGCTTATCGTAGAGAGGTTGGTGTTGCGACTTCGTTATATGCAATAAATGCTCCTAAAAATGGACCGAAAACAATGTTTCTCGACTTAGAATCAGGACTTAAATCTATCGTTAATAATATTAATTTTCATAGGGAGTTATCAGAGCTTTATGGCCTTGATTTACAGTCAACTAAAGTGCTTCATAAATTTGGTAACAGAAGAAAAATTACAGATAAGGAGGAATATGAGCAAAAATTATCAAGCGAAAAATGTAAAGAGCATGAACATTGCCTGCATGACCTTGTAGTAAGACATCCAATTACTGGCACAGCCTCACTATTTGCTACTAGTGGAAGCTCATTTAAAATTGAAGGCAAAAGCGAACTAGAATCTATTTTTATTTTGAATTTATTGGAAGATTTTATTTTTGAAAATTCGAAATATTATGAACACTCTTACACTAAAGGTGAGATAATTATTTGGGATAATATTTCTACTATTCATTGCGGTAAAGGCATTTCACCTTGTGAATCAAAAGAGGGTAGCAGAATTTTACACAGGATTAATATTCATTATGGAGAGTAATATGATAAAAAATCTAGTTTTAATTTCTCAGACTTACATTGGTTTAGGTTCTGATATTATTTTAGGAATGCTATCCGGCAGAGTTAAAATTACTTTATTTATAAGCGAAAGTGAGGATGTTGATGAGAGAGTTCTTCCTTACCTAGATAAAATTCACAAAGTTTCGAGCTCACTGGATAGTAGCCTACGTCCGGTATTATCCCATGAAAATATAATAGAAATTTTGCTTGATGAGATCTCGGATATCAACCCTTCTAATAGTTTTTCTATATTTTGCCAGCAAGAAGATAATGTATTGACTGCTGCGTATGTTAGAGAGGCTCTAAATATCAAAGGAGATTTGCCAAGTGACATGTTGAAGTTCAGAGATAAGTTACTAATGAAGGAAATAGTTGGAAAATTGATGAGCAATAGTATTCCTAAACATACGTGTTTAGATGTTGGGCGAGCGAAAAGTAGTGAAAAAGAGTATTATGAAAATTTGACTAAAACGTTAGGCGAGATCTTGGTTATAAAACCTACAAGTGGGGCAGGTAGTGTAAATGTTAAAATTGTAAATAATTTATATGATTTTCAAAATTTTATCGAAATGATAGAGGATAATAAATATAATTTTTCCTATGAGGTTGATGAGTTTATAGAAGGTAAAATGTATCAGTGTGATTCAATAGTTGTGGACGGCAAAGTTTATTTTTCGGGTATCTTGGAATTAGGGTGCTCTAACTTTGACTTTGTCTTAGGAAAACCTTTATCAGTTTTCCCTGTCCTCGATAAGAAATTATGTGAGAGATTATCAATTTTCAATCAGAGTGTAATAGATGCTCTTGGTTTTCGTAATGGCTCCACTCACTTAGAAGTGTTTGTTTCAAACGACAATGGAAAAATTACGTTTCTAGAGATAGCAGCCCGTGTGCCCGGTGGAATTGGGGTCCCTTATCACAAAAAAAATAGTAATGTTAATATGGTCGATGCAACCCTCTTGTTGAGCTGCGGGTTAGATATTAAGCAGTACATTAAACCTAAATTTAGCAACAATGTTGTTTCAGCCTTACTGCCTGTTCAGAATGGTAAAGTGCTTGAATTACTGGAGCCCAGATTGCAAAGTCAATACGAACTGCAATGGCATATCTCAGTGGGTGACATTGTAGAATCAAACTCTCTTGTTGACACTGCAGGTGTTTTAACCTTTTTTAATGATGATTTGGTCCAGTTAAGAGCTGACTTTGAAAGCTTGCAAGCCTATTGCCCTGTTCGCGCTGTCGAAATTTAAATTGGTAATAGTTTTATGCATTATTGTTTATGCTTTATGGGGCTTTGTTTCCAAATTCAAATTTTGAGACAAGAGCCCTTACATGTCTAACTATTAGGCGAGCGTTATTGTTTCAGGCTTGCTTAATCCTTCCAGTTTGTTTAATGCTCTTTTATCACGTAGAGTCTGGCGAAAGCTGCATATGGCCGTGGATACAAGCACTCATGAAATCATTGCCGCCGAGCTAAGTTTATCGACGGTTACAGATGGAGAAGTGCTCCCGAATTTACTGAAACAAACACGCCGAAGTATCCTTGAGGTGTCTGGTGATGGCGCTTATGATACGAGAGCGTGTCACGATGCGATTAAGATTAAGCGAGCCGTTGCGCTTATTCCTCCAAGAGAAGGGGCTGCCTTCTGGGAACGGGGTCATCACCGAAATCTCGCAGTAGGTTGCTAGAAGTTATATGGCTCAAATAAGTATTGGAAAGAGCGGCATGGTTACCACAAACGCTCCCTCTCAGAAACAGCGATGTATCGAGTTAAACAGTTGCTTGGTGGTCGTTTAAGTTTAAGAAATTACAATGCACAAGTGGGTGAAATTTACGCGATCATAAAAGCGTTGAACAAGCTCACAGGGTTAGGTATGCCTGAAACTTGCCGTATTGACTAAGAAATACCCGAAACGGGGTGCCTTTATCTCTAAATTTAATTACGCAACAAAGCCAAATGATATAAATAGAATTTTGTGTATTTAACCATTGCAGATTTTTTGATTAGGTGTGGGTTGGTATTAATTGGGTTGATAATCACCTTACTGTCGAGGAGATGCTCATTAAACATAATAATAGTAAAATTACTCCCCTGAGTAAGAGGGTTTTGTTGTTTTAAAATAATCTAACAATAAGGTGTATCAGACGTTACCGAAGCTGATTTATTAGTCTAAATCGGGAACAAAGTTTACCTGAACGTATTTTACCTGCAAGAGGGTAATTAGGTTAAGCCACAAGGAGGTTAGCAACAATGGTTTATCAATGGGCAGTGTTTCGTCATCAGCGTCCTATTTTTGGGGCGGTGTGTGAATTATTTGTTGTCATACTCGCTTTTTTTCAATAGCTTTACCTCTGATATATGAAGAAAGCTTATTGATGTTGGGAATATCTTCAGGACTTGCCATCATCTGCTTTATTCTATTTTTACTTTTTACTCAAAGTGATAAGCTCCGAAAGTCTATGTTTAACTAGATAAATGGTTAGACTCAAGGAAGATAAGTCTCTATTTAGGCCCAGTTAACTTTGAAAAAAATGTCTCCTAATTGAGTGTCTAGTCTGGCGGAACAGTTCAGTTTTAAGTTAAGTATCTGAACCATCTAGTAGTAAAGAAAAGTCATCGGAAAACGAAAGGTAAGATGCAGCAGTGCCTGGGATAGGAACTTGATGATGGAGCCAGTTCTACGCTTGCAGGAGTGGAACTATGATCGATAACTAAATAGACAGCTCGACAATCCTGAAGGTTATCTGCTTGGGATTCATAGCCTACTAATTGCATCCAAAAATTAGTGCGCATGTAGTCAACCAAACTTTGCGACATAACCAGCAAGCAAGAGGAAGAAGATCTATTAATGATGTTAGTGGTACTTATCATATATCCCAATGTCTTTTTTTAAATGGTCATATCTCACATCGAGAGACGAATTTTTATTTTTCCTAATTTTAAAGGTATATCTTTTAAACTTAATCCGAAGATAGCGTAAATAGTATCTAAACCTTGATTTTTTTTGATGAATTGGTTTTGTTGGATTTTTATTTATCATAGCAAGTTACTCTTTATTTATAAGAAAAATCATGATTTCAACGACCAAATTTAATTGAATTGAAATATCTTTAAACCTAGAAGCTTGTCCTCCTTAGAAAAGTGATTTGTCACTACTTAGTTGACTTTATGACTTCTGAATATTCTATTGACTGAGCGACAGAGGCAATGGTTATTAGTTGTGAGGTCTATTCACTCTATTTATTATTAAAAATAACGAATGCAAAGGCTATGGGATAATAATTTATATTTAATTTATGTTGTGAGGGGTTTATGATGAAATTTGGAATTAGAGACTGTTCAGGGTTTGTTGCGTAATATCAGTGGAACTAAATAGATAACCTACGATCTGATCAGCTACATTTACTCCCTATCGTAGCCTTATGCCTAAACCACGTTATAAAACAAATACAATCAATCACTCATTAACCGTGGTTCTCTTACCTTTTGGATTGATGAAGAGGCGATAAGTGGCTGGGCGCAAAGCAAACAGAATTAGTGCGGGAGGCCACGTCGGTTCAGTGATTTAGCTATCACGACAGCGCTCATGGTGAAACGAGTTTTTTCTATGTCACAGAGAGCGCTGCAAGGATTTATCGACTCGATATTTAGACTTGCCCATGTTCCGTTAAATTGTCCGCATTACACTTGAATCAGTCGTAGAGCTAAGTAAGTTGAGGTCTCATTTAAGACAAAAACGAGAGGGGCGATACAGCACCTAGCCATTGAGGCGACTGGTCTTAAGGTTTATGGCGAAGGTGAATGGAAAGTTAAAAAAACATGGGACGGATGGAGAATTACTCCCGAACTGATCTGCACAAACAATACTTAATAGCATATAAGGTGACTTTCCATCCCAGCAGTTATTCAGAGCGATATCGCCTGAGATAACGTTTAATGGTTCTGCGAGACTTATTGAGGAGCTTAGATTAGTAATTGAGATTTTACCGAGAGCAACTTTCGCGATGATATCCACGGTAAGCTGAGATTGAGTATCCATAACGATCATCCTATATCCCCCTGACTAATTCGTAACACTAGTAAAAGGATTACGTAAAAATAGAGACCGTCAATTTCCCTCGGTAATTAAGCGAACGACAAAGTCGGTTGGTAGTTACGATACGACAGAATCGCTTGGTGATCACATCGTATAGAGCGATACCACTAACTCACCTTTGCCCCTTTACGTGTTAGCGTCATTACTTAGCAGCAGATAGCGCCTCTTAGTTTACGATACTTTTACGGCTCTTCTCCGCTTAGATGAGCTTGATTTCCGGATAAATTGTAGAATGAGTTTCTAGGATTGAGGTTTGTCTAATCTTCAATTTAAAGTAATCAGTATCCCTTACTCCTCGAGCTCTCCGCCTAAGAAGGCCTATCGATACATTCCCAGCTTCAACTCGGGCATTCGTTAGCCTATATTTTGCATAATTGCAGATCCCAACTCTTCTCTCCCAACTCTTCTCTCCCAAAGCGCATCTGCAAAGTTGATGAGAGATAAGATCCT
>NZ_JBGOOU010000063.1:0-10973 GCF_041439815.1 Vibrio sp. 1F279
TAAAAGCGTTGAACAAGCTTACTGGGTTAGGTATGCCTGAAACTTGTCGTATTGATTAAGAAATACGTGAAACGGGGTAGTTCTATCTTTAAATTTAATTACGCAACAAAGCCCAAAATATCGTGTGCAGACGCATCACAAGTAGGACAAACATATTTTTTTGCTAAAGGTAAGATTAATTCACTGATTGCCTTCGAATCACTGATTTCTGCACTTCTGATATTTACACTTATTGTTTCTCCTGATTGCTAAGCGGCGTTTGTATTCTATGATCACATAATGCAGCCTTTCTTTTTACGCTTCAACAATAAATCAATAGGTTAGTGATAAAGATAATGGGGGCGGTTTTCTGTGTGGCATAACTTTGACAGCTACCGAATTTGGATAACTTTTCGTAGGGCAAAACGCACGCCCCTAAATTGTGTAGAGCATTTGCTCTAACGAACTTTGGGGCAGAGGCGTGTTACAAACTTTAAGCTCCCCCGTGTGATCACCAAGCGATTCTGTCGTATCGTAACTACCAAGCGACTTTGTCATTCGCTTAATTACCGAGGGAAATTGACGGTCTCTATTTTTACGTAATCCTTTGACTAGTGCTACGAATTAGTCAGGGGTGTATAGGATGATCGTTATGGATACTCAATCTCAGCTTACCGTGGATATCATCGCAAAAGTTGCTCTCGGTAAAATCTCAATTACTAATGCCTCTAAGCTCCTCAATAAGTCTCGCAGAACCATCGAACGTTATCTCAGGCGATATCGCTCTGATGGTATCCGATTTGTGGTTCATGGCAACACAGGAAGGGCACCCGCTAATAAAACCCCCATTACCTTAAAGCAACAAGTTCAAGCTCTTATAAAGACCAAGTATTACGACTTTAACATGCTTCATCTCGCCGATATGTTAGAGGTATTTGAAGGTATCAAAGTAAAACGGGAGACGCTTCGTACCTGGGCACATGAAATCCATCATGTAAAACGAGCCAAACATCGACGTTCTAAGGTAAGAAGACGACGTGAGCGTATGGAAGCCGAAGGCTTAATGCTGCAAATGGACGGCAGTCCGCATCTTTGGTTCGGTGATAAAAAATCCTGTCTTATCGCCATGATTGATGATGCAACCAGTGAGGTTCATGCGGAGTTTTTTCCTTCAGAAACCACCGAAGGATGCCTCAAAGTAATGAAAACTTATATCAAGAAAAAAGGGCTTTTTAAGACTCTGTATGTCGATAGAGCGGGCATCTTCGGTGGACCAAAACGTTGCCACTTCTCCCAGATGCAACGAGCCTGTGAAGAGCTGGGTATAGAAATTATTTTTGCCAATTCGCCTCAAGGCAAGGGTCGCATCGAACGTGCCTTTGATACGTTCCAAGATCGTCTAGTCCCTGAGTTAAGGCTGGCTGGGGTTACTGATATGACCAGTGCAAATAACTACCTACAAAATACCTTCATCCCTGAGTATTGGGCAACGACCCTCACAGTCAACGCCAAATTAATGCGCTCTGAGCATACACCCGTTCCGAAGTACCTCAACATTGACGCGATATGTATTCAAAAAGAATATCGAAAAATCCGTCGAGATCATACCTTCAGTTACGCCAACGCAATGTATCAAATCACCTCCCCATTACGGCACTCTATCGTGAGTCAACAAGTCGAATTACGTAAGCAACTTGATGGTGGTTTTACGGCTTACTTTGCCGACCGAGAGTTATCGATTAAAGAGCTTACTGAGCCTAGCTCTAGGAAAGAATACGGAGAAGAGGTTCAGAAAAAGATCGAGGCTATAGAGCTTGCCAATGAGTTAGGGAATGTTAGAGAAGCGGCCCGACAAAGCGGTTGTTCTGTCAAAAGCATTCACAACAACCGTCAATTGCTTGAAGCCCATGGCCCACTTGCTTTGAAACGTCTGTATGGTCAATCACACAACAATAATCGCATCGATGAAAAGACTCGAAATATCGTCATCTCATTAACACTCAAATCGCCTCACCTAACCTCTATTAGGATAAGTGGTGAGATGAGAAAGCGTTTTAACATCTCGATTAGTCACTCAACAGTAAGGAACATCTGGCTTGAAGAAAAGCTGAATACAAGAGAGTTACGGGAGGCACGTGCCGAGGAATCAATTATCGAATAGAAACTAATCTGCAATAGTGGACTACTATGAATAAAGCAGCGACAGAATCCTTCGGTATTTAGACCGTCAACCTCCCTCGGTAATCACAAACTTTAAGCTCCCCCGTAATGACAAACTTCAGTAGATAGTTAGATTTCGGATAATCACTACTAACTGAGTTTGAAAGGTTTACATTGCGTACCTTGATGATACCTGAGCTTCCAACAAGTGCCCGTAAATGTCCAAATTGAACAGCGTTTGGCATAGTCACTAACTTCTCCAGATTCACTTACAAGAGCAGATTCATACTTTAAAAGCTGTATAGAAGGCTCAAGTTGAATACATTCATACTTTTGAGAATGAACGCGGATATCTGAAGGCTCTTCCAAATCCATCATTTGAATAATGGATGTAAAGTCGTAGCTATCTCCTGACTTACCAACTTCAGTAAAACTAGGGTGTATTAAACGATCAAGGTCAGCTTTGTTCTGACGAGTTTGGTATTGATGGAGTTCTATTTCTTGTTCGATCAAAATGTCCATTTTACCTCCTAAACTGATATGGCATATAAGGCCTTTTATAATCCATTTAAACCACTTGCAACGTCGTCGCCCCACGCAAGCCAATTAAGTTACCAAACGGATCTTCGATTTGACACATAAAAAGCCCATTTTCAATTGCCATTGGGCCTCTATACAGTTTTGCACCAAGTTCTTCAAAATGATCCAGTGCTTTATCCAAGTTGTTTACCGACCAATATAAAACTGTCCCGCATTTACCCGAGCCTACTTTTTCGTCTGCTTGCACTATCTCAAGAGAAAAACCGTTTAAATTGAGCACGGTAAAGTCGAAACTAGGATGATAAACAGATTCAGCTGTAGGAAAGGCTTTTTGATACCACTCGATGCCTAATGCGACATTTTGAACATGAATAAGAATCGCTGTTGGAATCATAGTCTACCTCCTACTACTTAACAGTCACTAGTATGGTGTGCCGTTCTTTCTAGAGGGAATCCATTCACCCGAACTTTCAACAACCCATTTGAAATCATCATCTGGATAATGGGCTTCGTCTTTTGCAACTCGGCTCCCTATAACTATAAATTTAGCTTGTTCGCTACTACGGTTTATTAAATGATGACCATTTTCGACCCTAGCAGGGAAGCCAATACACATTCCTGCAAACAATGTCTGCTCACCGTCATCACTGACTAAACATAGCTCACCACCGAGTACATAAAGAAACTCATCTGACCTTGTGTGCCAATGGCGAAGAGCCGACTGCGCATTCGGTTCTAATACTTCCAGATTCACACCGAACTGAGTGAGCCCAAAAGAATCACCTAAACTTCTGCATTCAGATTGACCAAGGCGAGATTTAAATGGCTCTGGAAATGGGTTAAACGTATCACCTTTTATGCTTAACGCTTGTTTCGCTTTCGTCATTAATTGCCCCTATGCATAACGCTTTTCAGTCGGGATATAGTCATTTGCTTCTGGCCATCTTGCTCAACCTTTTTAAGCAACTCAAGCCATATATGGTGGTTATGTGATTTTTGTACGCACACGAGTGATGGGTTACGAAAAAAACACCTGCACTCTAGGGTTGTTAGTTAGCATATGTATTACAAAATCAACTCACCATTAATTAGTCAGTCATCGGTCGTGACACACTTTGGGGCACAGGCTTTTCAGGAGAAAAGCCTGTAACAGCTCCTACCTCTCAGCAGTCTGTTTTCTCAGACAACCTCAGAGCGTCTTCTAGCTCAACGCCAAGGTATCGAATTGTGTTATCTAGCTTCGAATGTCCAAGTAAAATCTGTACGGCCCTGATGTTTTTCGTTCTGGCATAAATCAAAGTGGCTTTGGTGCGGCGCATGGAATGAGTGCCGTAATAGTCTGCATTCAGTCCTAGTTTTGCAGCCCAGTTCCTGATAATTGAACGATAGAATGAGTAGCTGATAGGTTGCCCAAAGCGTCGGCTACTCGGGAATAGAAAACTGCTTGCCTCTAGGGATGCTGCAAAAATCCAGCGGCTAATACTTTGCTGTGTTCTCGGGGTAATCTCATAGTGGACATCAGTGCCAGTTTTTTGCTGGATGCACTGAACCCTTTCATAGATAACTCCTTGCGAAGAAACATCGTAAACGTGTAGCTTGAGCAAATCACTCGCTCTTAACTTGCTATCTATAGCTAGGTTCAGTAGTGCGAGCTGCATCAGATCATTTTCAATCTCCAGCCTAGTTCTGATCCGCCAGATCTCTTCAAGCTTAAATGGCCTTTTGATGCCACTGCACTTTCCAGAAGATAACTTTCTCATGATGACCTCCTCTCAGTGTTTTTGGTCAACATGAAGTTTGGCAGTCACATTTAATAGGGTTTAGGAAGATCTAAAACGTCGGTGGACAGGAATGAGTTTGGGGCTTAGGGCAAAATCTACCCTTCAGAGAGTTTTCCATCCCCCAAACAGCAGAACGGCACAACTTCAGGCGATGCCGCTCGTGCACGAAATTGGACAATTCCTTTCATCGTTAAAACAGTTTAATCGGTATCAAAAGTGAATATGCGCTCAGCAGATGTGTACAAATAATAAACATGTTGTCCTAACTAGTTTTTTCTAACTGCTTTAAAGCGAATCTTCCTCTTTCTGATACAGAGCCTGATTTATCAGATGCAAAATACTCGGCAAAGCTCTTAGCTTGAGTACCAAATTCATCAAGGTTCCTTATGAGAAACTCTGCGGCTACCCGCCTAACTATTGGATTGCGATCCTTGGCTGATTTTTTGATCAAAGCTAAAGGTGACGTTGAAACACTCAATTTCCTTTCAGATACGATTGCTTGATATTTTCCTTCGCAATATCGGATATCTGTCCATACCCATTTTCGTCCATCAACCCAAGCCATACGGCCTTCTAATTGACTACGATAAGCCTTTGCCCTAACTACGGGTTGGGTGGAGAGTTCAGCGATCTCATCTAAGAATTCATCTAAAATGGAAGTGCGCCCTAGTTGAGAGAACAAGGATGGCATTGGTCCAGATGAAGAAGATATCAACTTTGCTCTGAATACCTCTGCAACCTCTTGTCTGGAAATAATTTCTAGAAGTACCTTTTTATCGACTTCTTCAATTCGCCCCCATGAATGCCAATTAGCTAAAGTAAAACATAGTGAGTTTACAACGTGTTCAGGAGCGGTTTCTTTCGCTATTAATGGAAGCTTATCTCTTGCAGCTTCTCTAACTTGAGGAACCCAGTCATTTAGCCTACGGATAGCCAATGAAAGAAAAAAAGCATTGGGGGCCGCTCCCGAAATAGCCCGAAGAGTTTTCTCTCTCCTGTAACCATCCCAGCTAATCAAGTCTAGCCAGGTCAGTTGTTGAGAGGGTTTTGCCCATATTTTCCATTTCGGCTGAGCCGTGTTTTTTAGTGCTTTAGAAAACTCTTCACGAACAAGCCTTTCCCAATAATCTAAATTAGCTAAAGGAACTGTTGATGTGATCTCGATAAGGGGTGACATATCAGCCAACAGTTTTCCTGATAAGTTAATCGAGGCAGCAAAATCCTTTGTTGCTGAAATAACTTTTTCTTCTAAATCTTGCTGTTGCACCTGCACCTCACTCAATAATCAACCAAATAAACGTATACTAGCGGTTATTTGTGATCGAATCATCGACATAGTTATGCAAATGAGAGAGTAGCTGTAGTTCGGCTCGTGATGCACGTTTGTGGGAGAAAGCTACCACCGTACCTTAACTTTCTTTCGTGCAGGTAGTGCCGATAAATCAGGGACATAATTTATCGGCTGAAATCTTGCTGAAACGCAAAGGGGCATTTCTGAGGTAGAACGTACCACGGGTAAAAATTCAGTGTCATTACTGAGGGATCTTGACGGGATAAGTACCAACCGATTCTGTCATGCTCTTACATTCTAGTCAGGATTGATACTTCTCGCCTTACACGTCGATATTCAGTGATTGTGATTTTTTAATCCTAAGTTCTCTAGTGCTGAGGTTTTCTTCCTTCCAGATGTTTTTGATCGTGCCGATACTCACATTGATATCGTGTTGTTTTAGCTCCATCGTGAGTTGCATCAAAGTCAGGTGTGGGTTCTGCAACGTCAGCTCAATAATCTTATCTTCTGCATACTCTGGTATGCGATTCTTACTGCGGTTCAGAGGCTTATTGATCCGCTTCAGCCCCATAGGCCCTTCCTCAGCCATTATTTTCTGATAGGTGTAAAGGGATTGGCGAGAACAACCAAGGATACGGGCTGCTTTAGATATACTACCCAGCTGCTCTACTAGCTCTAAGGCTTCTATCTTCCGCTGAACCTCTTTACCGTATTTACTGCATTTACGAGGCTCAACCAGCTCGGTAATATCTAGCCTACGGTGCCCAAAATAGGCGGAGAATGTGCCATCGAACTGACATCTAATCTCTACTTTTTGGTTTTCAATGGAATAGCGGATAGGCGAGTCGATAATATACCTTTTGTTACCAAAGCCAAACGTATGATCACGTCGTATGGTTCGATACTCTTTCTGTACGCAGATGCTGTTGAGGTCTAAATCGGGCGGTAAGCGCTTAAAGGCAGACCGTGAACTTTTGGGCTGAACACGAACATTTTCATCCCAATAATTGGGTATGAACTCTTCTTGTAAATAACGATTCGCGCCTTCCATATCTGTAATGTTGTGCAGTCGTAGTTCTGGTACAAGCCTATCTTGGAAGGTATCGAATGAGCGTTCAATGCGTCCCTTTCCTTGTGGTGAGTTAGCAAAGATAATTTCAATTCCAAGCTCCTCACAAGCTCGTTGCATCTGGGAGAAGTTGCTTCGCTTAGGACCACCGAAGATACCTGCTCTATCGACGTAGAGCGTCTTAAATATCCCTCGTTTCTCAATATAGGCTCTCATCACCTTCATACAGCCTTCGGTGGTCTCAGAGGGGAAAAACTGAGCGTGAATATCACTAGTAGCATCATCAATCATAGCAATCAAACAAGATTTCTCATCACCAAACCAGCGATGAGGGCTCCCATCCATTTGAAGCATTAATCCAGGTAACTCCATCCGCTCCCGATACTTCCTGACGCGAGTTCTGCGTCGCTTAGCACGTTTAACATGATGGATATCGTGTGCCCAAGAGCGTAATGTTTCACGCTTAATAGCGATCCCTTCGTTCTTTTTGAGGACTTCAGAGAGATGCTGCAAATTGAAATCGAAGTACTTAGTTTGTATGAGGCTTTGGACTTCTTTCTTGAGCGAGTCAGGGATCTTATTAACTGGAGAACGCCCCTGATTACCGTGAATGATGAAGCGAATACCTTCTTTCCGATATCGGCTTAGATAACGTTCAACAGTTCGCCGAGACTTGTTGAGTAAGGTAGTGGCACTATTGATACTGATTTTACCCTCGATAATTTTGCAAATGATATCGACAGTAAATTGGGATTTAGAATCCATATAGAACATCCTTAGCCCCTTTTAAAGTTTAACTAATTACTTTAAAAGGTAAGCCAATTTAGTCCCGTCAAAATCCCTCGGTAGTTATTGTAATGACAAAGTCGCTTGGTAATTAAGGTACGACAGAATCGCTTGGTGATCACACGATTTACTTTCAGAGCTGTATGTTGGAAAGACATTAAATACGGCGTATCAATACGATGACTTAGGGCGTGTGATTGAAATTAATGCACTGGGACAACGCTTTTATCAGCAGTATGATTACTCACCGCTTGCGCTTTCTACAAGTTTGTCTTTGCCTAATAGCATAACGCGAGAGACGACGCTGGATGAGTTGGGTGACTTGAGTGCCATCACTTACAAGAGTAAAGATACCACGCTGGTTGACTATCAATACCGATTTGATGAAGCGGGACAATTAGCAGAGCAAACGGGAACGCCAGCTTGGGTATTACCTAAGCTGGCAGCCTCTGCACGATATAACACTCTCAATCAGATTACTGAGTGGAATGGGGAGCCCAACGCGTTTGTTTATGACAAAGACGGTAACCCTACCAAAGGTGTTTTAGCTGATGGCGTGCCTTTTGAAGCGAAGTACGATGCAGAAAACCGATTAACAACGCTGAACTTTACGCGTGATAACGTTCAATATCGTGAGCAATTTGCTTACGCGCATGACCATATGTTGGCCCAATACCAGTTGTACAAAGACAAAGCGCTGGTCGAGGAGAAGCAGTTTGTTCGTTATGGGTTAGTTGAGCTTCAACAACGTAATGCTCAAGGGGAGGTAGTTCAAGAATACGCTTGGGACAAGTCAGCGCCAGGTGGTATCGGTGGTTTACTGGTCGCGAAAACAAATAACGATGTCTATACCTATGTTTATAACCATCTAGGTCACGTTCAAAAAGTTTTAAACTCGTCTGGTCAAGTTGTTGAGAGCTACCAATACACCCCTTATGGAAAAGTCGAAGGAGGCAGTTTTAGTGAGCAACCCTTTGGTTACTCAACGAAACGCAGTGACTTTGCGAGTGGGTTAGTTTATTTTGGCTATCGGTTCTATTCGCCTTATCAGCGCCGCTGGCTTAACCGCGACCCACTACAAGAACAAGGTGGGATTAACCTGTATGCTTATGTGAATGGTGATCCGCTAGGGTATGTGGACCCTGATGGTCAACAAGCCCTCCCAATACCATACGTGCCAGATAGACCTTTAGAGGATTACTATCCTAAAGAAGTAAAGGATAGTATTGAAAAAGGTGAAAAAGATGCTAATAAAAAAGCATGTGATATGGCTGGTTATAGTCAAATCGCAGCAGATATGGCTAGCACAATCTTTCCTCCCTCAAAACCTTTATGTGTGGCGGTTGATGTTTACAGCAGGTCTATCAAAGGAGTTGTATGTGAGAAATAGACTGAAAAAAAATATCATAATGATGCTTACAGCGATATTTATATTTATGTTTATATTTATATCTTTTCACTTAACTCTAGTTGGAGTTAATCCCAGTGAAGTAACAGATTTTGAGATCTTTGAGGTGTATTGTGAGCCAACACTTAGACTTGCCAATGGCACTGAATCAAATAGTGTATGTAAGTTTAAGGGAAGTACAAATGGTGAAAAAATATCGGGATATGCACTTTCTTATTGTGAGCTGAATAAAGATAAAATGTTCTTAAATGAAAGTAGAAGTATATTCGGTCATAAAGTGATATACACACTAAATTGTGACTAATTGAATATCTTGAAAATTATGTTGTTAAAATCGATAGAATTTAGTCAACGAAACGCAGTGACTTTGCGAGTGGGTTAGTTTATTTTGGTTATCGCTCCCATTCGCCTTATCAGCGCCGCTGGCTTAACCGCGACCCACTGGTGGGATCAACCTCTATGCTTATGTGAGTGGTGATCCGCTAGAGTATGTGGACCCGGATGGTAGAAATCCGGTGGCAGCTGCAATTGCTGCTGCGGCACGAGCGCTCCTTAAAAAGCTCTTAAGGGATATCGCGAAGAAAAAGGAGAAAGATGCTGCTAAGAAACAGGCTAAGAACAGTAAAAATAAGGCTAAGTCTCAGGGATGTGTTACAAAGAGAGCAAGGCGCAACGGGCATTTGGCAGGTGGTAAGCATCCTGAAACAGGTATTCCTTTTGACAAAAATGGATACCCTGATTTCTCCAGTGTTTCGAAAAAGGATGTGAAAATCGAATTTACTGGTAGTAGAAGGAAAGATGTTAAAGCTGCAAATGAAACTGGAGGATTTAAAAAGACCCCAGAAGGTCATGTGTGGCATCACCACCAAGATGGTAAAACGATGCAGCTTGTTCCGCGTGATATTTATACAAAAACTGGTCATGATGGTGGATTTTTGGGAGGATAACAGCGAGTGATATTATGTTAGATTAGATGCTATTGATAGCCCTGGTAGATCTATATCTGAATCAGAATTAAAAGTAATTACCTTAAATACTGAGTTGGAGTTTCCTACTAGCTATAAAGAATTTCTATTAAAGTTTAATGGCGGCAGCCCATCTCCTGATGCGTTTCCAATAAAAGGGTATTCTGAAGAAGTTGGTGGCATTCAGGTTTTCTTCGGTGTAGACCGGGAGATTGAATCTAGCTGCTTGAATTGGAATTACAATGAATATAAAAGCAAGTTGCCTGATTCATATATTCCAATTGCGTGTAGCGATACAAACGACTTGATTTGTTTAGTATTGTCTAAGGCTGAATATGGGAAGATAGTTTTTTGGGATGCTGAAGATGAAAGAAGTAGAAATGATTTAGGTAATGTTTATGAAGTGGCTGATAGCTTCGATCAGTTACTGGAAATATTATTTGAAGATTGATCTGTAGCTGTAACAACAAATTTTTTGTAGTTCAAGGTCCGCATTCGCGGGCTTTACTTTATCTCTTAGCCGCTTGTCTTCCAGAATCCCTGCTTCTGGACTGATACTTGGTTAGACGCACAAGTACGTCATTTTAAGCTAGAAGTGCACCTAGGGCTTAAAATAGATAATATAATGGAAGCACTGTGGTGTAGTGCTTTAAGATACTGATAGCATTGGGGTTCTGTGCATTGTTGGCGACGATGAACGTCAGGGTGTTCTGATGTTACAAAGAGTGCAGGACGAAAACTTCCTTTTGCAGATAAAGATCGTTTAACCGAAATTAATAAGACTCTTGACCGTATTGAATCAAATGGGCCATTTCCACATAAACGTGATGGAATAACGTTTAAGAATCGAGAAGGTAAACTGCCGGAAGGTAACTACAAAGAATATACTGTCGATACTCCAGATGCTTCAAATAGGGGGGCTCGTCGAGTAGTAAAAGAGGCGTTGTTGATCAAATCGGTTTAAAGACCAACGACGCCATATGTGACTCGCCGT
>NZ_JBGOOU010000064.1:0-9942 GCF_041439815.1 Vibrio sp. 1F279
AAAGGATCAGATCGCAAGACTCGAAAAAGGTTCAACTGATTTAGGCAACAACGCCCAAGAGGAGTGTCTGATTGCTCAATCGAATTAAAGTCTTCACCAAAAGCCAACAATGATGTGACATCTACTGTGTATTTTTTGAATTCGCTAACTAAATCAACGACAGTTCCTGATTCTGATAACTTTTCAAAGTGCTTTCTTAAACGTTCGGTAATCACACTTAACTTAGGGTAAAAATGTTTAAGGTGGCTAGGCTGGAACATAGGCTCAGTCAACTTTCTCTGATGTTTCCAACGATCACCTTCTGCAGAAAAAATACCGTTAAGCCCTGCTTCTTCAAACACACTTTCAATGCTTTTCAAACGGCGAAAGTCATCTGGCCTCGATTTTAAAATCGCCTTAATCTGAGAGGGTTCAGAGAGAACCATTACATCCTTCATTCCCAGTTTCAAACGAAAATAAGCACCATATTCATTCACCCAAGACAGCATCTGTTGATGAACATTGGGTTTCTTCAAATAACTCACATGCCCCAAAATCCCCGATTTAGGAGGCATTGGAAGCTGTTCAATTTTCTGCATTTGTATTACCTTAACTTGATCTGAATGCTATGAATAGCAGGTGCTGAGAGCGGCTTAGCATGCTTGTTATCGTAATACGAAACTTTGGTTGTGATACAACGCTAGCGCGTGTAAACAATGTGAGTACCGTATTGTGTGAACTAAAGAACTCTTGTCGCTCAGAGCGAGTGACTGCGGTGTCGGTAGATCTTATAGATAGATTGGATACCGATTGGCAGCATAGTAAAGATACCAATAAGCATCACACTTCCATAAATGTCTTTTGAGCTAAAAATTTCGCCATGCAAAGTGGCGACATCAAGGTTGTCTTTGAACAAGAAGCAAAGGATGTATTTTGACATTATGGTAACGTAAATGATTGAGGGCAGGTATAAGTAACCATGGGGCGGGATTTGCTTCAAATGTACTTTATCGTTGTAGCACCATAATGAGAAAGGCAAATAAAAGGTAAATACGCATAAAAACCACCCAAAGAAATTACTTAACGGAACGCCAAAATACACACCACGATCGGTCCAGACCCACAGCGATTTGATGAGCGAATTCACAGGATCCATAACGACATCCCATGAAACCATTACAAATGAGGCAGTAAGAGAGATGATGATTGCTTTACTTTTCGTTTGTATCGGTTTATCAAACTGATTAAGAAGGATGGTTGATATAAACCAAGAGACATAACCCAAACTGAAGTAGGTCGGCATGATTGCTAATGGGACGTCAAATATTTTAATTCCTAGTCGGTCAGAATAATAATAGTGACCGAAAGGAAATCCACTTGAAATACTAACGCTTTCGTAGAAAACACTGACAACGAAGACTAATAGAAAGAAACATGACATTTTCTTTATACCGCAATAGACACTACCGTGTAATATTGCAAACGGGAACAAAATTAGTGGAGTAAATACGCTCGATATATGTAAGTCGGTATAACCTCGAAGAAATGAATAAACAATATAAATAATGGTGATTGCAAGCAAGAATAAAGGTGCTCTAGGCTTCATATACTACTCTTATTTTTGAAACTAAAAGTCATGATAACGATTAGGCAAGATGAATAATGGTGCTAATCAATTGATATCAAATAGACGATAATAATAAAGCGGGACAGAATATCATGAAAAGTTTGTTGCCTGGTCTAATCAGTGGCTTTGATGTAATGTGATCTGTACCATTAATACGGTTGTGTCGCAAAGTTATGACGAAGTACAAGTGTACAGATCTTCAGATGCAATTAGGCTGCTAGGGCGTAAAATTGCTCCCAAGCAGATAAGCCTTCAGGATTATCGAGCTGTTCACTTTTAATTATCGACCACAGTTCCACGCCTGCCAGGGTGGAACTGGCTCCCTCATCTGATTTCCCATCAGCCAGAGTTAAACATTGACATTATGTAACGCTAACGCGTTGGCACCACTCTTATCGCTAACCACTTTTCCTAGTAAACCCTTATAGCAGATTGCCTTGGCAAAGAAGGCGCGAGCCGTTTTCTCATCACGGCGTTTGCAGAGTAAAAAATCAATGAAATGACCGTGCTTCTCAACGACTCGATAGTAATATTTCCACTGACATTTGACGTTAATGTATGTCTCGTCCATTCGCCACGCAGACGCGACTGGCTTCTTTATTTACGTGCCTGGTGCTCAAGCAGGGGAGCGTATTTAATGATCCAACGGTTCAATGTTGAGTGGTCAACACTGATGCCGTGCTCAGCTAACACCTCTTTAATTTCACGGTAGCTCAGCTTGTAGGAAACATAGTAACGAACGGACTGTAGTCTGATCTCAGAAGGAAAGTGACGGCCAGTAAACTTAATAGTCATAATGTTAAAGCTGAAGAATGTTGAGGGGTGATCATAACCTACCCCCTTGTTTGCGACACAACCCCTGTTTCTTGTGATTAAAATTTGCCGCCACTATATCGCCATTCGGGTACTGGAAGTAAGCATAACTCCATGATTTTTCGTTACATTAAGTTAGCTTTGAGATTATAGTTTAATAGCTTTTAACTTAAAGCTCTTAACTAAAAGAAAGCCCCCGACACTTATGTGTCGGGGGCTTTTTATTCTTGGTTCGGAACCGTGTCAGCTGTGTTAAAGGCTGGTTTCGTTAGGTTCTAAATCGATTCACTTGGTTTTCTAAGTGATGAGCAACTTCGGTTAAGTCGCTCGCTGCGCCAGAAATGCTGCTTACAGACTCTTGGTTGCTCTGCGCGATGGTATTGGCACCTTGCGCGTTTTCACCTAACGACTTGGTTAAGCAATCTTGCTCGTCGACAGATACTGCGATCTGGCTATTGGCTTGGTTCAGATCTTGAATGTGTTGGTTGATCACATGTAAGTTCTGAGAAGCTTGCTGTGCCTGAGTTGAAGCATCTGAAACCGTGCTGTGGCTCTCTTTGATCGACTCTAACGCATCTTTAGCGCCACGTTGCAGTGAGGTGATGAGTTCATCAATCTGGCTTGCAGAATCTTGAGTACGCTTAGCGAGCGTTCTTACTTCATCGGCTACGACAGCAAACCCACGACCTTGTTCACCTGCGCGCGCAGCTTCGATAGCCGCGTTCAATGCCAGTAGGTTAGTTTGCTCAGAAACGCCTTTGATGACTTCAAGAATGGCACCAATATTCATCGACTCTTTATGTAGGTCAGTCACTTTTTGACTGCTCACCTGCATGCTTTCATCAGCGCTGCCAATTTCGTGCAGTGTTTTGTCGACTTCTTTTAGACCCATCGCCACATTCTCGGTTGCTTGGTTTGCAACTTGAGACGCGTGGTTAGCACTTTCAGCAATTTCTGATGTGCTGGAAGCCAATTGATCAACGGCAGAAGAGATATTGATCATCTCATTGTTCAACTGTGTTGCGTTGGTCGAGCTGTTATTGGTCACTTGATTCAGCGACTCCGACATCTCACCAATACGCACACTAGAACGGTTCACTTGACCAACAATATCGCGCAGAGATTCAATGGTGATCTCCATGTTGGTCAGCAGTTCGCCGATTTCGTTCTTGCTCTCAATGTTCACTTCAACATTTAAGTTACCTTGAGAAAGCTCGTTGGTGATCTGTTTAACCTGCGCGATGCCTTTGGTAATAGAACGAGTCACCAACACAGCGCTTGTCATGCCAATCACCAAAGCCACACCTGTTAGCAAGAAGATGATTTGAACTGAACGTTTTTCACTGGCTTGCAGTTCTGGCGTTAATGCTTGTTTCTGTTGCTCTAGAATACTTTGAGCATCCGCGACCGCAATAGCCAAGCTGTCACCAATCGAGGCAAGAGTCGCAGTTCTTTGCGTGTTCTCAATCATCTGCTGATGAACTTGTTCAAAGCCTTTTGCATACGCTTCGCGCTGGTTAGAGAAATCTTCAATCAACTCGCTTTGGTAAGGGGATGATTTAAGAGACTCAATGTCGCCTTCAATACCCGGCAACGCGTATTCAAAGATATCTTTACCCGCTTCATAGGTTTTTAGGTCGTTGTTGTTTGAGTAACTCAGTACAGTGATCTTGGCTGCGAGGAAGTTCTCCATCAACATACCCGCGTATAAGCTCGCGTTTGGATCATTGTTGTTGTACGACTCATACAACAAGCTTTGCGCGGCTTTGAGGGCGTTGGTTTCTCGTTTGACCATCTCGACATTCACCAATTGGTCGATGAGCAGCTGGCTCTGTTTCATTGATCCATAAGCCGTGTCAAATGCCGCCACGCTGTCTTGCACTAATTGCAGGCTAGCTAGGCTATCGGTTTTGGTGGTGGTTTGGATTAAGTTGTTGAGCAGTTCATCAATCGCGAGTTTGCTTGATTGATAATTCGTTTCGTATTGCTCATCCAATGACTCTAAGTAACGTTCAGAGGCTAAGCGCATCTGCAGAAAATGCACTTGAATGTTGCCTGACAGTGTCGCTTTCTGGCTAAGTACACTGTATTGGCTAAAGCCGTTCGACAAGGTTTGGATACCTTTGTAACTCACAAAGCCTGAAATGACGAAAAAGAGCAAGCAGATGGCATAACCTAGCTTGATCTTAAATGCTATAGAAAGGTGGCGCATAACTATCCCTATATTTACCTGATTCCTTCACTGCGAAGTATTCCATAAAACAGTGTTCTGGGCAGGCTTAAGTGAATAGTTTGTGTAATAAGTAACGCTTTCGTTAAAAAATCCGGTTTTTTATTATCGTTTCAATGGGTTGCATATTTGTTGGAGCATGCTTAATTGAGCTAATTGTTTATTAACTTCCATGCACATGATGCAAATTGTCGGTAAAATAGTAGAAACGCAATTTAGACTCCGACTCCAAAGGCACGATATGAACCCTTATAAGCTCTACTTGGTTACTGATGACCAGCAAGATCTAGAAACGCTTAAGTTTGTAGTTGAACAAGCAATCGCTGGTGGTGTCACTATGGTTCAAGTAAGAGAGAAGCATGGAGATGTCAGAGCTTTCATTGAACGTGCGCAGGCCGTTAAGTCGATTTTGGCTGGCTCTGGTGTCCCGCTGATCATTAACGATCGGGTAGACGTTGCGTTGGCTGTGGATGCTGACGGCTTACATTTAGGACAGTCTGATATGCCTGCAGAGTTAGCACGCCAGTTGATAGGTCCAGATAAGATTCTTGGGTTATCAATTGAAACTGAACAGCAGTTACAAGAAGCCGATAGCTTACCGATCGATTACATTGGCCTCAGTGCGCTTTTTGCCACACCGACCAAGACGAATCTAAAGAAACATTGGGGCTATGATGGAATTAAAATGGCGTTGGAGACAACGAAGCTACCGATTGTCGGTATTGGTGGAATTAACGAATCGAACATCCCGCAGTTAGTTGAGAGCGGTATTCATGGGTTAGCACTGGTATCTGCGATATGTCACGCTGAAGATCCAAAACAAGCGACGCGGGATCTGTTGTCTCTGATGGGAGAGTGAAGGCTTTTAGACTAGAAGATAAATGAGTTTAACTGTTTGTTTTCTAGCTAAAACATAAGCACAGATATGTGCTTATGTTTATCGCTTGAGCTTTTAAGGCAATTTATTTAATACACAGTTTGGTTTACTGAGCGCATAAAGCAACAGTACCGATGATCATAAGAACGATCGCGGCATACCAGCCGTATTGTGCGGTCTTATCAGCAACAAACACCTTAATGTAGTTGAGTTCTTCATGCGCCATTGCAATGAAGTCTGTGTAGTTTATCGATAACTCGCGGCTGGCTTCTTTCAAGTCTTGCTGAAGTTTGTTGAAAGCCTCATCGATGAAGCCTTTTATTTCTGAAACAGACGGAGTAGCAACCAAAGTTAAGCTATTCCAAACTGCCATACGCGATTCATACTCGCTTTCACTGACACAATTAAGTACGCGTAAATCATACTCTCGTTTGTTACGCTCTTTGCCCATTTTCTCAGGGCAAATATTTCTTAAAACGTTCACGACAAATTTTCCAAAAGGTTCATTTAGATATAAAAAAGCACTCGAAGAGGGCTCATAAACTGGGTGCGAATCAATATTCAAAAGTGATCTATTTGAAGCTTTCACAAGTGGTTGCAGGGCAGGGGCACTTATGTGGGAGATTTGAAGTTGGGTCAGTGGTGTTAAAGAGCGATTTGGTTTTGTCGATATCAGTTTGATAAGACAAACCCTTTGGGATGGCATACTAGTTATGTCACTTTGGGATATCAACTAGGGTGTTTTATCCACACGACAAAGAAAATTATCGGCACAAAAAGTGGAAATGAGGTAGTGCTGGAGAAAACACCACCGTCATTTATTTAGGATTCAGTTGCTAAAATAGGCTGAATTCAAGAATAGGGGGAGATTAGTTGGCTTGCCACTGATTGTTCTCTAATGAGTGGCCTTTTAGTTTTTCAAGTAAACTTGTTAACACTGGGCCATTGATATGGCTGCGAGACACCAAACAACCCACTGGAGTAATCCAACCACCATGCTCGTGTGCCACTGGCAGTGCTACGAGATCACCTTTCTGAATCCCTTCCATCACCATCATTTCAGGCACATTTGCCCACCCTACGTTCTGTTCAACGAGATCGATGATCGTTTTGTGGTTGTTGGCATACCAAAGCATGGAGCTGATGCCATAGGTGAACCACAATTCGCGCTGCTTAGAACTACGATGCACACATTGGCGGTAGCGCTTTAGGTCTGAGTCTTGAACGACGGGCATTTGGCTCAGCTCGTGAGTGGCGGAGCTAACTGTAAGAAAACGTGCTTGACCCAGTAAGAAGAAGTCCATATCTACTTTAAGTTCACCATCCGCATAGATGATGCCTATCTGTGCTTTGCCGCGTCTGACTAAGTCTTCAACATCGAAGGTTGAGGTGGTAATAATATCGAAGTGTGTGATTGGAAACTGATCGGCTAGTGAGCTGATTATCTTAATGAAATTCTTATCTATGATGCTCTCATCAATGGCAATGATCAGTTCGTGTTCATCTTCTTGTGTCAGCGATTCTACTTTTTGGTCGAAGTACTTTTGTTGGTCGAGAATCGACTTAGCGACAGGCAATAAGGCTTTACCTGTGTTGGTCAAAACAGGGATGTTTTTCTTGCGGTTAAACAGCTCTTGATCGATGGCTATTTCTAGGTTGGCGATCGATTGGCTGACACCAGACTGAGCGCGTTTCAGCTTGCGTGCTGCAGCAGAAAAAGAGCCACTTTCACACACGGTGACGAAGACTTTTAGTTGCTCAAAACTGTACATGTTACTTCTCGCTCAATACCAAATGGGATGATAATGCTCAGGCTATCACTAATCGTGATGGCTGTTAACTTTCTCTTATTATTTCCGATGACATAATCCGAGCTAATCCAACCCATACTAGATTATTCAGAGGAATGTATGAGTACGTTAGAAAGAGTGTTTCACTCAGTATTATTCGAAGTTTTGGCTGTAACACTTTCAATTATTGGTTTAGCGATATTTACCGATCATGATGTGAATGCCTTATCAGGAACCATGATAGTTGTTGCGACAATCGCTATGATTTGGAATTACTGTTTTAACCGCATTTTTGATCGCTACTTTACGGGTGAAAAATCTCAGCGTTCACTTAAGCTGAGAATATTCCATGTGGTTTTGTTTGAAGCAGGCTTGTTGATAGCGACGATCCCAGTGATGGCTTTCTTGCTTAATGTGGGGATTTGGCCGGCATTTTTAATGGATATCGGCGTGACCATTTTTATTACCATTTACGCGTTTGTGTTTAATCTGATTTATGATCACGTGAGATCGTTCTTGGTACGCAGATCTTTCGCGGTTAAATTTGGAGCGAGCTAAAAGTGGTCTTAATCCTGGCGAGGGAGAAATAACCTCGTCATTCTAAGCTCATCTCCGTCAACACTCCCTCAAAAAAACGCAAAACGCTTTTAACCGATCCTTCGGAAAGCGTTTTGCTTTTTAGTGATGCAACGTTATCGGCTTCCCGAGTAGCCCACTTATTGCTTGCAGTTCACTTGAAAATCGATAGAGCGCTTAGGCTTTTTCGGTTTTCTGCGTGTCATCCGATGCAAAGTAGATTTTAGAAACAATCACTTCGGCAACCAGAATGGTAAATACCACTGCAAAGAAGGCGACGACACCGTTCCAAGGCCCCGTGAAATCCACTTTGTCACCAAATAGAATGTTGATGGCTTCTAGCATCACGAATTTTGAACCGACGAGAATCACATAGCTCGACAGGCCTCTGTAGATCTTAGGGGCAGTGCCGGGTTTCGACTTGAAGTAATCCGCGAGCTTATGTTCTAAGCCGATGGATAACTTGAGCAACAGCTGTAGCAAAATCGCAGCAGCAAATGAGATGGTGAAAGACTCGATATTGACGAAATCCCAATATTCATCAAAAAAATTGAGAACGGTTAAATCAACGAGTACGGCGAGTGTGTAACCGACAAAGAGCCGTTGGGGCGTATTAAATCCATATACTTTTTCTATATTGCTCATCTACATCTTCCTGAGTAAAGGGTTATAAAAAACTTAGGAGATAAACTTATAACTTTCAAACGCTTATTGTTTTATATGCGAAACAGCTCTTAAAGTGGGTGTGGCGCATTATGGTAAGTATCTCTGTCGAGATTGATCCAAGATGGTACTTCGACTTAAAGAGGAGTAAGTATGATTATTTATTTTAGGGTACAAGACGTAGAGGAGCTTTGGGGCGCGATAGATCTAGCGACACTCTTACAAATGGAACTGAGAGGGAGGCCAGATTGTACTTAGTCCAAAACTACACTTAGTCCAAAATTGAACGTTGGTAAATCTTCGGCGTAAGACCAGACACACGCTTAAACGCCCGAGAAAAGTGAGAGATGTTGGTGTAGCCGAGTTGGCTAGAGATGTAGGTCAGCGTGTGTCCTTCTTACATCAGCTCACATGCGACTGAAAACATTAGGTTTTCTTTGATTTTTCGATAGGTCGTATTTTCATTTTTGAGTTTGCGTTGAAACGTTCGCACAGAAAAATTGAGCAGTTCAGCCGCTTCTTCAAGTGAGAGATTTTGTTCTTTCATGTAGGGCTTGAGTAGCTCATAAACGCTATCGGTAAAGCTGGTGTGCCACTCAATAAGCGTCGGTTTAGCACTGAGTTCTTTAGAGGTTAGGCGAATTGGGAGTTGTAAGATTTCTTCAGGGATCAGCACAGCCGTCGACGACTGTTCAACAAACAATTGGCAGCTACTTGGCACCAGTGTTTTGACGACATCGATGTCATGTCCTTGCAGACGCACCTTACTAGGCAACCATGGGGATTTGGATAAAATGGTTATTAACTCAATGATATATGTAATTGCAAAAGCTTCTCCCCATTGAAACGTAGGGGAATTGTCTTCGGGTGCAGTTCGGCAAAACCAACTTTGGCCGTGTTCTTGAATAAGCTCGACTTTGCTGCCTGGGGAGTCGTAGGCAAAGATTGAATTTAGGTGTTTCAGCGAATCACCAATGGTTTTAAATTCGGCAAATTGATGCAAGACATTTGGGATGATTCGACGTCGAAATGCGAGTCCTAGAATATCGGTGAACCGAGATACGCCAAGTTGCGCCGATGTGAGATAAATCAAACGCTTAATGGATTCCGATGGCACAAAATCGCTTTCTGATTCGATAAGGTCTGGTGGTAAACCGGAATCTTTAAGCAACATATGTAAATCAAGACCATAGTCAGAAAAAACCTGAACCAGAATTTTAGCGTAGTTCGTCTGAATTACTGGGACTTGGTAGTGACTAGAGGTCATGAGAATACAATCCTGTATATATTGTTGCATTATTAGACGTGCATATCATTTGCAACGTTTTGTTTACTATACCCGTGATCATTGAAGGAGCTTGATTTTTTGCAATGAGAAGATCATGCT
>NZ_JBGOOU010000065.1:0-9830 GCF_041439815.1 Vibrio sp. 1F279
AAGAGCTTCTCTTCGTTGTGACTTACATCACTTCGGAAGAGGCGGCCATTCTAGCGTTTTAATTCTCAGTGTCAAACACTTTTGAAAATTAATTTCTACTTTCTAAAAGTAGAAGCGAATTATCGCTTAAAGCTAGTTGCCTTACTAACATTCTTCGCTGAGGCCTTGTGGCGTCTACCGTGTCAGTGAGGCGGCATTATAGAGATGTTCCTCACATTGGCAAGTGTTTATTGCCGAAAATTGCAAAAATAACGGTTAGATGATGGATAAACACCCAAAGCTTTATTTATGCAAGTTTAACTACAAAGTACCTACATAATAACCACAGACTTATCCACAATCACTTTAATTTTATCCCCTAGAAACTAAAAAAGCTGCCTTGAGGCAGCTTTTTAAATGGCAATGAGTCTAAATCCCAGAACCATATTGCTCTCCATCGTCTTCATGGAGACCACATTCTCGTTTCAGACCATTGAACCGGGTTTCTTCTTCAGTCATACCCGGTTCCCATTTCTTAGTCGTATGAGTATCTCCAACAGAAAGGTACCCCTGCTCACGAAGTGGGTGGTAACTAAGGCCATGCTCTTCCAAGTAATAGTGAACATCTTTATTTGTCCAATCAATTACTGGCAAGAACTTAAACACACCATTTTGGATAGATAAGATCGGTAAGTTTGCGCGCGATTGAGATTGCTCTCTTCTTAAACCAGAAAACCAAGTGCCAGCCTCTAATTCATCCAGTGCTCTTCTCATCGGTTCAACTTTATTAAGTTTGTTGTACTTCTCTATCCCTTCTATACCTTGATCCCAAAGTTTGCCATATTGCGCTTCTTGCCAATTAGAGCTCTGTTGTGCACGAAAGACTTGAAGGTTTAAAGTCAATTTCTGACTTAACTCATCTATAAAGCGATACGTTTCTGGGAATAGGTACCCGGTGTCTGTCAGAATAACTGGAATATCGGGTTTGGCTTGAGTCACTAAGTGCAGCATCAATGCTGCTTGGATTCCGAAACTAGAAGACACCACATGTGTTCCTTCTAAGTTTTCTAGAGCCCACTTCACTCTTTCTAATGCAGTTAGCTGCTCTAACTCAGCATTAATTTGTCCAAGACGAAGTATCTGCTCCGTCTTAGTCAATGCGAGTAGCTCTGCTAACTTCAATTTTGAAGCGACAGAATTATGCATGCAGATCCCTCTTTGAAATGATCACCTCTTCGATGATGCCAGCTCGGATTGTAAAATCACCGAACCCTTCATTATCCGTTCGTTCCGTAGCCCAACGCCCCACCAGCGAATCAATCTCTTCTAAAATCTGAGCTGACGTGATGTTCTCTTTATACATCTTAGGAATACGAGTTCCGGCTTTGTTGCCACCTAAGTGCATGTTGTAACGCCCTGGAGCCTTGCCGACTAAACCAAGTTCAGCCAACATTGCACGACCACAGCCGTTTGGACAGCCTGTAATACGAAGGATGATGTTATCTTCTTCTGGTAACCCGTGTTTCTTCAGAATGTCTTCAACATCCGTTACAAACTCAGGAAGAAAACGTTCGGCTTCTGCCATTGCTAACGGACATGTTGGGAATGCCACACACGCCATTGAGTTCTTGCGCTGTTCTGAAACGGAATCATCCATCAGACCGTATTGACGTGCCAGCTTTTCAATTTTTGCCTTTTGGCTCTTAGGTACACCTGCAACAATGAGATTTTGGTTCGCTGTCATGCGGAAATCACCTTTGTGGATCTTCGCTATTTCAGCAACACCTGTTTTCAGCGCTTTACCCGGAAAATCAAGTAAACGACCATTTTCGATGAATAACGCTAAGTGGTGCTTACCATCAATACCTTCCGCCCAACCGATACGGTCGCCACGGCCAGTAAACTCATAAGGACGACTTTCAGAAAACTCAACGCCTGCACGTTTTTCTACTTCTGCTTTGAATACATCAATACCAACACGGTCTAGTGTGTATTTGGTTTTGGCATTCTTACGATTCGAACGGTTACCCCAGTCACGTTGTGTCGTCACAACAGCTGCCGCTACATCTAACGTTTTCTCTAATGGCACAAAACCAAAGTCGTCAGCTTTACGTGCATAAGTAGAAGTATCGCCGTGCGTCATTGCAAGACCACCGCCCACTAATACGTTAAAGCCCACCAGCTTTCCGTCTTTAGCAATCGCAATAAAGTTAAGATCGTTAGCATGAACATCTACGTCATTTTGCGGAGGAATTACAACCGTCGTCTTGAACTTACGCGGCAAGTAGTTGCTACCTAAGATAGGTTCTTCATCCGTTGTTGCGAGCTTTTCACCATCTAGCCAGATCTCAGCATAAGCACGAGTCTTAGGTAATAGGTGTTCACTGATCTTTTTCGCCCACTCATAAGCTTCTTGGTGTAGCTCGGACTCAACCGGGTTTGTGGTACACAAAACATTTCGGTTTACGTCACCCGCAGTTGCGATTGAATCAATACCAATACTGTTTAGCGTTTGGTGCATTAACTTAATGTTCGGCTTCAACACACCGTGAAACTGGAAAGTTTGACGAGTTGTAAGACGGATAGAACCATAAGAGGTGCTTTCATCTGCGAATTTATCAATCGCTAACCATTGCTTCGGAGTGATGATCCCGCCAGGCATACGCGCACGAAGCATTACGTTATGTAAAGGTTCTAGCTTTTGCTTGGTACGTTCATTACGAATATCACGGTCATCTTGTTGGTACATACCGTGGAAACGGATCAGTTGAAAGTTATCTGCGGTAAAACCACCAGTGATACGGTCTTGAAGATCTTGTTCAATCGTACCGCGAAGGTTTTTACTTTCACGCTTCAGACGTTCATTGTCAGCCAAAGGTCCCAGTACTTGACCTAGCACTTCTTGCTCTATTACTTGCTTGCTCATTAGTACACATCCCTTTGGTAACGTTTCGCTTTACGTAAATCATTAATATATTGTTCAGCTTGCTCGCGGCTCTGATTGCCATGTTTTTCCGCTATCGTAACTAACGCTTCATGAACATCTTTTGCCATTCGAGTTGCATCGCCACATACATAGAGGTACGCGCCCTCTTGAAGCCATTGCCAAACCTGCTCTGCCTGCTCAATTAATCGGTCTTGAACATAAACCTTTTCTTTTTGATCACGACTAAACGCAACATCAAGCTTGGTTAATGCACCAGATTTAAGATACCTCTGCCATTCAACTTGATATAAGAAATCTTGAGTAAAGGTACGGTCACCAAAGAACAACCAGCTTTTACCTTCAGCGTCATTGTTTTCACGCTCTTGAACAAAACTACGGAAAGGTGCGATACCTGTACCCGGGCCAACCATGATGATTGGTGTGTTGTCGTCTTGCGGCAGTTTGAAGTTATTGTTGTTCTCTACAAACACCTTCACTTCACCACCTTCTTCAAGGCGTTGAGCTAAGAAACTTGAAGCGCCACCCAGACGAGATTCATCGCCCTTTTGGTATTCAACCAGACCAACCGTCAAGTGAACTTCTTCATCTACTTCTGCTTGGCTTGACGCAATAGAGTAGAGACGTGGAGTTAACTTACGTAGTAGGCCAATCAATTCATCAGCCGATAGCTTGGTTTTCTTCTCAGCTAAAACATCGACAACTTGAGTATTACCCGCGTATTCACGAAGCTTGTCTTTATCTTCCACCAGCTTAATTAACTTCTTGCTGCCCGATAGCTCAGCAAACTTAGTCACAAGTTGAGGGTTTGAAGAGGTAATCTCGAATTTACTGACGAGTGCACTGTGGACAGACAAGTTGTCACCATCGACATCGACACTTTCGATACCAGACAGCCCAACCTTAGAAAGAATCTGATTTGCGAGTTCTGAACTGTTTTCAAACCATACGCCTAGCGCATCACCCGGTTGGTAAGTAATACCCGACTCATCAAGATCAATCTCGATATGACGAACATCTTTGCCCGAATCACGACCGGTGATCTTTTGGCTCGTTAATAGGGTCGCTGTGTATGGGTTTTGTTTGGTGTATTGCGAATGACCGGCAGCCGCTTGACCTACTGGTAATTGAACCACATCGGCTTCAGTGCCTGTCGATAGCGTCTCTTTTACTTGCTCTAATGCTTTAGCGCGCCATTCCGTTGCTGACTCTTCGTAATCAACATCACAATCAAGACGGTCGACAAACGATTTAGCACCAAGCTTAGCGAGGAAGTTATCGAAGTCTTTAGCCGTTTGGCAGAAGAACTCATAGCTTGAGTCACCTAAACCGATCACACCGTATTGTAGGTTTGATAATTTTGGCGCTTTCTTCGATTGAAGGAATTCATGCAACTCAATTGCGTTATCAGGGGCTTCGCCCTCACCATTGGTTGAAGCTACAAAAATGACGTGTGTCTCTTTGGCTAGGTTCTTACCTTTATAATCACTAGCATCGAAAAGCTCGACAGCAATCCCTAAGGCTTTCGCTTCTGCCTCAAGCGATTCGGCGACACCTTTCGCATTACCGGTTTGGGATGCGAAGATAATGCTGAGCTTACCCGCAGGTTTTGCGGCTACTGCAGCGGCTGCTTGAGCGATTGGCGCGGCGGCCCCCACAGGCTGAGTTTGGCTCACACCCCAAAGGTAACCACTGACCCATGCCAGTTGTTGAGAAGATAATTCAGAAACAGTTTGCTGAAGATGACCCAATTGTTGGTCATTAAGTGGTGCTGCTAGCCCAGGTAACTCAGTAGCCCCAGACTGTGCATTATTATTTTGTGAAGACTCTTTCTTATTTAAAGACATGGTCACGACATCCCTAATCATTGCGTGACGATAGATTAACCACTCCTTTTAATAACAAGAAAGAATAGAAAAGTATGTTTTATAACTTTTTGGAAGTAAAAACCGATTGAAACATCAATTGAGTTACTGGTTTTCAATACGAACTTGTTGAAAGCCAACCGCCATTGCCGACTTAGATGCTAGGTCTAAATCCGCGTAATGACACTCTTCACCATGAACATCAGTAAGCAAAACAAAGCCACCGCCCATATGGCGAAACTCCACAACCCAAGACCCCTCTTGAATTGAGGGCTCTATGATCGCTTCAACCAACAGATTTTCTCGATATAAATTTCGTAATTCATTGAGTGTCATATTCCATCCCTTGCTTTGACCTCACAACATAGACCTTATAAGAATAGACGCTAATTAGGTCTCTGTATTAAGGATGGTCGAAAGTGATGAATGTGCTAACTAATTCCAGAAAAGTATATACCCAAGTAACTTCAAGATGCTTGGGGATAACCAATAGATATAAAAAAACGCCACTTAATAAAGTGACGTTCTTAAATTTCGTTCTAGATTCGTTTTAATTGCCTAAAAGCGTACTTCTACGCCAGCAAACCAACCATCAACCATAACAAACGATTTAGGTGGCCCAGGCTTTGGGTCATCTAACGGATCAGGTTCTTTGTCTGTCTCAAGAGGTTTGTTCAGCTCTGAAGAGAAGAATTTGTCCGAATCAAGGTCGATCACACGATAGCCACCACGAAGTGCTATTTCAGTATCTGCCACTGGAATACGGTACTGAACACCCGCCATCAAATCGGTACTCTTAATACCGTTGCTATCACCAAATTCCATCGTACCAATGATATCAAGCTGAGTATTAGGGACATTGATTTCTGCGTTACCGTAGAAGCTCCAGGTAAACTCATCAAAACTTGTCGTTTTCGAACTGTACGGATCTTTGTAATGTGAGTTTGCATACTGAGTAAATGTCACACCCGCATCGAAGTTCATCAACTTGTGATCCAACATTGTGTAGTAGAACGTGTAGTCATACTTATCAAACGCTAACAATGTTGTATCAACAGTAGAGTAGCGGAAACTCGCATTTGGCAGCTTAGGGGCATTATGCTCAAATGCGAAATACAACGAAGGTGAGTTTGAGTCACTCGACCTAGCTTCGTTCAGCTTTGTACTTCCCCACCACATATCAGCACCGATCTTAGTCGTGTAAGAAAACTCTTCTTCAGCGGACACTGCCGAGCTTAAAGAAAGCATTCCCACTAAAGCAATTAATGGCATTTTATTCATTTGAGATAGCTCCAATTCCATATCGTTGTGCTAATTGTATGCACATTCATAGATTATTGGGGAAAATTCTACCACACATCTTAAATTCTAAAACGATAAACCGCTGACGAGTAAAGATTTGACGACACGATGACTTTAATAACGTCTTTGGTTAGAGCTGTGTACATAGTTTTTGAAAAACCACACACCCACTGCAATCACGATCAGCCAAGGCAACAGTTTAAACACAACGCCCATCATACCTAAGACCAGCATGACCGCTAACGCGATTCCGGTTGCCGCTAGTACCGTCATAAACGTAATACCAGTAACGAGTAAAGTTGCGACGAAAATAAGAACAAAGATTAATTCAAACATAATGGTCTCCCTAATGAGTTCATGACCTATCTTTCCTACTTTCTAACATTGCAGCTTCCATACCAAGTTAGATACAACCATAAACTCCTTATTTATCAGGCAAATAAAAAGCCACACATCTTCATGCGTGGCTTTTCGGAAACTCACAATGGTAAATTTAGCCTCTAATGGCGAATTTAGCCTTGTTCTTTAAGCTTTTAACTTTTAGTTCTTGGCTTTTGCTTTAACCTTGAGGGTGTCTATACGTTTAGCTCTTTAGGGATCTTAGCCAATGCCGTCTGAATCACCTCAATGCCCGCGCCTTTCTTATGTGCATTCTCACTGATGTAACGACGCCATTGTCTTGCGCCCGGCATGCTTTGGAACAAACCAAGCATGTGACGAGAGATATGACCAAGGCTCGCTCCATTCGAAAGCTGACGCTCAATGTACGGGTACATCTCTTCAACCACTTGTGAACGCTTCTTGATTGGCGTGTCTAAACCAAAGATCTGCTGATCAACTTCAGCCAAGATAAACGGGCTATGGTATGCCTCACGACCGATCATCACACCATCAAGGTGCTGCAAGTGCTCTTTAGTCTGTTCTAATGTTGTGATACCACCATTTACCGCAATCACAAGATCTGAGAAGTCTTTCTTGATTTGGTACGCGCGATCGTAATCTAGCGGTGGGATCTCACGGTTCTCTTTCGGGCTAAGGCCACTCAACCACGCCTTACGAGCATGGATAGTAAATTGCTCACAACCGCCCTTTTCAGAAACAGTAGAAACAAACTTAGTCAGAAACTCGTAAGAGTCTTGGTCGTCGATACCAATACGCGTTTTCACCGTAATTGGAATATCCGTGACTTCTTTCATCGCTGACACACAATCTGCCACCAGCTCAGGCTCAGCCATTAGGCAAGCACCAAAGCGACCATTCTGAACTCGGTCTGAAGGACAACCTACATTGAGGTTCACTTCATCATAGCCACGCTCTCCAGCAAGCTTGGCACAAGCCGCCAAATCAACCGGGTTTGAACCACCAAGTTGAAGAGCTAATGGGTGTTCTTGCTCGTTATATTCTAGAAAGTCGCCCTTACCATGTAAGATCGCGCCTGTTGTGACCATTTCCGTGTACAGAAGCGTCTGCTGAGATAGCAAACGGTGAAAGTAACGACAGTGGCGGTCAGTCCAATCCAACATGGGTGCAACAGAAAGTCGGTTACTAGCGTATTTACTGGTTTTATTAGTGTTTGTCATGATTCAGTCTCAATTAATATTGTACAAACATACAGCGAATTACCTAGAATTAATCGGAATTACTTCCTGTAGTACCCCTCAAGTACCCCTTTAGGAGTTGGACAATGGCAAGTTATACCATCGAGACCAGAAAGCTAAAAAGCGGTGAACAAAGGTTCAAGGTAACAATCATCGTTAAAAAGAATTCGCGCATTATACACAGGGAAAGCAAAACTCTAAAAAAGAAAGCACTCGCTAAAACTTTGGGTAGAAAAAGGGTAGCTGAATTAGAGGCTCAAGGGGTACTCAATCAACCCAAAACAGTACCCCTTTCGGTACTCCTCGATTTATTCATGGCAGAACGTGACCTTTGGGACAATACAGGCCGCACCAAACGATATGTGATTAAGATGCTTAGGGATTGCGACATCGTCAATGTTGAGAGCAATCAACTACGAACAAGCGACTTAATCGAACACTGCAAAAACAGAAAAGGCGCAGGAGCCAAACCTGCAACGATTTATCATGATATTGCTTACCTACGTTCCGTCATGAAAAAGTCGAAGCCTGTATTCAACGTAGACTCTAATCACCAGATATTTGATGAAGCCGTCCCTGTTTTGATTGATATGGGGTTAGTCGGTAAAAGTCAGAAACGAACACGCCGCCCGACTTCTGAAGAACTGAAACTCTTAAAGCTTGGATTAGAACAACGTGAGTCTTTCCGGCCAAACGGCAAAACTCGAATACCATTCACCGACATTCTTGAGTTCAGTATCCTCACTTGCATGCGAATTGGCGAAGTCTGCAAGCTACGCTGGGAAGACCTCAACCAAGAGCATAAAACGATACTTGTCAGAGACAGAAAAGACCCAAGGAAGAAAGAAGGTAATCACATGATTGTTCCGTTGCTTGGTGAGTCATTTGAGATCGCACTGAAACAACCAAACAAAGGCGAACTCATTTTCCCGTACAACTCTCGAAGTGTTAGCGCAGGCTTTCAACGAGTAAGGAATGAATTGGGTATTGAGGATTTGAGGTACCACGACTTGCGAAGAGAGGGGGCAAGTAGACTTTTTGAGAAAGGGTATTCGATAGAAGAAGTAGCTCAAGTAACTGGGCACAGAAATTTGAACATTTTATGGCAGGTCTATACACAATTATTTCCACATAAGCTACACAATAAATAGCAAGGAAAAATATCAAAAAATCATTTATCGAAAAGGCTCGCTACATGTTTTTTTTTCAGCAACTTGTTTTGACCGCACTCACTGTAAGTACAAGTAATCTCTGATATAACGCTCTCAACCAAGAATAATTGAGAGCCTGTGTAGACATGCAAATAAATGAGATTCACGAGTTATCCCAATGGTATCAAAAAGAGATTCAGGGAAAGAAAGTCGACTCATTAGTAACAGCTTGTATGAGTCGATTAAAAAACAATACTGATATTCACCAGGAGAAAGAGCTGTTGCTAAAGGCTCTTTCTAGTGTTGACCATAGCTCGATCACCAACAATCAAAGAAAATGTCTAATCAAGTTAAATATAAGTTCAATAGTTTTGGAAGGCTCGGTAAATGAGTTTACTTTACTTTTTGATATGCATGTAAATGACATTAACTTCGTAATATCTACATTAGATAGACATGTGAAGTTTTTGACAGCTGCTACATCAGCATTTACACAAGCCAAAACAGCATTGCCTAAGATTGTTCCTAGTGAATTTATCAATGCACAGGAAGTTCCCGCAGGTAAAATTTTAACTCGTCTGACTTTCCACAACGATGCTTCTATCAATAATGTTGTTGAATTTAGTGATTGGGCTAAGCGATGGAACTTTATCGCACGTGGTTTCTCTATGGCGGTAAATCAACCAACAGAAGATTTTGAGATAGTAAATGCTGACCGTGGTTCATTTATTATAGATTTGCTAGTTGGTGCTAAAGCTATGCAGATTCTGTTTGAATCACTTAAAGCACTAACTGACTTAGCGGTATCTATTACTGAACTACGAATTAAGCATCAACAATTAGAGCAGTTAAAAGACACAGTTCCTCAAGAAATGTTCCAACAGTTCTCAGAGACTTCAAATCAACATATAGAAAAACAAGAAAATGAAATTGTAGCGTAAGCGCGTCATGAACCCCGCATTCTAATTAACCGGCACGAAGAATAAGATCA
>NZ_JBGOOU010000066.1:0-445 GCF_041439815.1 Vibrio sp. 1F279
ATCTTATTCTTCGTGCCGGTTAATTAGAATGCGGGGTTCATGACGCGCTTACGAAAAACCAACCATGATAATACACGTTGAATTAAGGGGTCTTTCTGCTTCTTAATTTCATGTATTAAATCATTTATATAGTTCTCAACAGATTGATTTACCTCTACCGAGCATTGTAATACATCTACTGTTAATTCTTGTAATTCAAATACTGCTAGCTCTTTGGATGAGAGCTTAATTGTGCCATTTTCATCTACTGTCATCCCTGAGTTACAAGCATCCTTAATGGAGTGTTTCAAAAAATCTAGTGAAACACTTAACTCCTGCATTGAACGAGGTACAACAGACAGTGTCGCCATATGTACGCGCAGATCTTGAATTTTTGATAGCTCAGCTATACGAGTGCTTAAGTCAGGCATAGCCGTTAGACTCGCCATTTGAGCTGATAAGTCAG
>NZ_JBGOOU010000066.1:545-9547 GCF_041439815.1 Vibrio sp. 1F279
GCATAGCCGTTAGACTCGCCATTTGAGCTGATAAGTCGGGCATAGCCGTTAGACTCGCCATTTGAGCTGATAAGTCAGGCATAGCCGTTAGACTCGCCATTTGAGCTGATAAGTCGGGCATAGCCGTTAGACTAGCCATTTGAGCTGATAAATCGGGCATAGCCGTTAGACTTGCTATTTGAGCTGATAAGTCGGGCATGGCCGTTAGACTAGCCATTTGAGCTGATAAGTCGGGCATAGCCGTTAGACTAGCCATTTTAGCTGATAAGTTAGGGATAACTGTAAGGTCTGCAATCTGAGTATTCCAGTCCTTTAAAGGATTTACCAGCGACGTTATCCTTGTGGTTGTGTCTCGGTAGTCTTTCATTCGGCTTGATTATCCTTATCGTTCTCATCACCTTGTGGTTTCTGCACTCACAACTTACCTAAGTGAGTTTTAGGGCGTAGATGAGATATAAAGGTTAGCTAGAAGCTAGCCTTTTGTATTATATGTACAGTAAAGGGAGATAGATATACTTGAGCTAATTCAAGAATCGCTTAATTAGAAAAACCACTGACTCGCTTTTGTCCAATTCAGAGCTAGCAGAAGCCAGAATATTCCGTGATTGTTAAGTTCGATGAAGGGATAAAACCTTCAAATCAACCTAAGTATGTTTTGAAAATGTGATTAAAAAGGCTGAATCAATAAATTGATCAGCCTCTATCGATTTATTCCATTAAAGGTAGCGGCTTCTTAAATGATCTTTGAAGTATTGCGCATTCAAGGTTTCACCCGTTGCGCCTTTCACCAAATCATCGGTGCTCAGCAGGCTGCCCTTGCTCCAAATGTTCGATTCTAACCAAGTGAAGATAGGTGATAGGTCACCACTTTCAATTACTGAGTTCACATCCACCGTTTTCTTCATTGAAGCCATGAACTGAGCCGCGTACATCGCACCTAGTGTGTAAGATGGGAAGTAACCGAATGCGCCGTCTGTCCAGTGGATGTCTTGCATACAGCCGTTAGTGAAGTTGCCTTGAGTGCTTAAACCAAGGTAAGACTGCATCTTAGTATTCCATAGTTCTGGCACATCGGTGTGTTTGCTCTTACCGTTGATCAAGTCACGCTCAATTTCGTAACGTAAGATAACGTGTGCAGGGTAGGTTAGCTCATCGGCATCAACACGGATGAAGTCTTTCTTCACACGAGTGTAGATCTTCTGGAAGTTCTCTTTTTCAAACTCTGAGCCTGAGAATTGCTGACCAGCTAAGTTTGCTAAGTGTCCAATAAACGGGTCACTGCGGCCGACTTGCATCTCGAAGAACAGAGATTGAGATTCGTGGATACCCATAGAGCGCGCTTCGCCCGCCGGTTGGCCTGCTAGGTGTTTTGGTAAGCCTTGTTCGTAACGCGCGTGCCCTGTTTCATGCACTATACCCATTAAGCTTTGAACGAACTCCGCTTCGTCGTATCGGGTTGTGATACGCACGTCTGAAGGCACGCCGCCACAGAATGGGTGAACACTTTCATCCAATCGGCCGTGTTCAAAATCGAACCGAAGCAGCTTCATCACTTCTAAACCAAGCGCTTTCTGTTTCTCGGTCGAATAGCTCCCAGATGGCGCATTAAATTGCTCGCTCGATTGTTTTTCGATCACTTCATCAATCAGGTTTGGCAGCCATGTCTTAACGTCGGCAAACAAGACATCAAGTGAAGCAGAGCTGGTGCCGGGTTCATAGATATCAAGCATGGCATCATAAGGCGTTAGATTCGCCGAGTCGGCGCGGATCTGAGCTTCTTCGCGAGACAGTTCAACCACTTCACGCCAGTTCTTTTCGAATCCAACCCAGTCGTTGTTACCACGTTGGCTGCGCCATGCATGTTCACACTTTGAGCCAGCTAGAGATTTGGCTTCAACCAGCTTTTCTGGGAGTAGATTGGCTTGTTGCCATTGGCGTTTAATTTCACGCAGAGACGATTGTTGTTCGCTATTTAGCGCTTCGTTTTCAGCGTCTGCAATCCAATCTCCAAGTTGTGGTTGCGTCATCAACCCGTGAATATGAACCGAAAGCTCGGCCATCGCTTCACTACGCGCTTGGTTACCACCGGCAGGCATCATTGAAGCTTGGTCCCAACCACAAATAGAGGCTAGATGTTGAAAGCGTGAACATTTTTGAGAGTGCTCGACTAGTTTTTTGAATGCGCTCATTTGACTACTCTTAATTTGGTTTCTTTAAATGATCCTTAGGACAGCGTTAGCTTAAAGGTTCATCTTTCATGTACTTTGATTATGGCTCTGCTTTTTAATGACGCTGACCTTCGCAGTCGAAGATATAGCGATAAAAGCATGAGGCAGTACGATGCCTAGAATTTACTATTTCTTAACAAATCAAACTGTTCCATTGTGCACAAAATCAGTGACTTGTATAGCAGATGGCAATTGTTGCTTGCGAATTGTTCAGATAAGCGGTATTGATGATAGATCGCTGAACAACAATGACAATAATATGGATATTTTGAACTTTGAGGCATTTCTAATTGCCATCACTATTTTAACGCTAACGCCGGGCTTAGATACGGCTTTGGTGATTCGCAACACGAGCCGCTCGGGCTTATCTGACGGTGTAATGACCAGCTTTGGTATTTGTAGCGGCCTCTATGTACACGCCTTTTTCTCTGCTGTGGGTATTTCTGCAATTCTTGCCCAGTCTGCTGAACTCTTTCAAGCCGTTAAGATGGTAGGTGCAGTTTACCTCATCTGGCTTGGCTTAAGCAGTTTACGAGCGTTGATGAAAAACGGTGGTGGTTTGAAGGTCGGTGAACAAGCTCAGCAAGCATACAGTGCAAAGCGTTCTTTGCGTGAAGGCTTTCTGTCTAACGTTCTTAACCCAAAAACGGCAGTTTTCTATTTGGCCTTTTTACCTCAATTCGTAAACCCTGAAGGATCACCATTATTGCAATCTATGTTGATGGCTTCGGTGCACTTTATGATTGCGATGGTGTGGCAATGCGGTTTGGCAGGGGCACTTAACTCGGCTAAAAACTTGCTTAAGAATGCGAGTTTTATGAAGTGGATGGAAGGAGTGACTGGCATGGTGCTGGTGGGGCTGGGTGTGAAGCTTTTAATGGAAGAACCTAGCTAAGCCATAGTGACTTAGTTTATTGGAATCTAAATCACTGGCACATAGCCATTAGTTTTATAATAAAACGCCCGCACATCATTGCGGGCGTTTTTGATCGTTCAATTCTTATTATGCTTTAACTGCTTCACAATCATTTGAAGAAGTTAGCGGTTTGAAGAATAACTTGGTTTCTTCGATAACAACATGGCGCAGTAAGATAAGCCCAATTAGGTTCGGAATTGCCATTAGGCCGTTCACGATATCCGCCATTATCCAGATCATGTCGAGCTTTAAGAATGCACCAGAAGCAACCAAGCCGATGAAGATAATCTTGTAAGGCAATACTGCTTTGGTACCCAGCAAGAAAACAACACAGCGCTCACCGTAGTAGTTCCAACCTAAAATTGTTGTAAACGCAAAGAAGATTAAGCCAACAGAAACCAACATAGGGCCAAGGGTGTCTGCATTCAAACCAACAGCGAACGCGTGAGTGGTCATCGCAGCGCCAGAAAGGTCAGTCTGCCAAGCGCCCGTTAAGATAAGCGCCAAGCCGGTCATCGTACAGATGATGATGGTATCGAAGAAGGTGCCTGTCATAGAGACAAGCCCTTGTTTCACACATGAGTCTGTTTTAGCCGCTGCTGCAGCCATTGGTGCGCTACCTAGGCCAGATTCGTTCGAGAACACGCCACGAGCGATACCTGATTGGATAGCAAGCATGATGCTCGCACCAAAGAAACCACCAGTTGCTGCTGTGTTGGTAAACGCAGAAGTCACAACAAGGGTAATGGCATTCAGTAGTTGGTCTGCATTTGAAATCAGAACGCTTAAACACGCGACGACGTACATCACCGCCATCGTAGGAACGACTTTCCCTGCTACTTTAGCGATCGATTGAATACCACCAAGGGTTACCACCGCCACTAGTATCGTGAGGACAACCGCTGACATTTCACGTGAAGCGCCAAATGAGATTTGAGTTGCGTCTAAGATAGCGTTTACTTGTGGGAAGGTACCGATACCGAAGCAAGCAACACCGAGCGCGAAGACAGCGAACATTACCGCTAAGATTCGAGAGCCCACACCGTATTGCAGGTAGTACATTGGGCCGCCAACCATTTCGCCATTGCTATCGGTTCTACGGTATTTAACAGCAAGTAGACATTCTGCGTATTTGGTCGCCATACCAAATACAGCGGCAAGCCACATCCAGAATAGGGCGCCAGGACCACCAATCTTTATTGCGGTCGCTACGCCTACAATATTGCCTGTACCAATCGTTGCGGAAAGCGCTGTACACAAAGCGGCGAAGCTTGATACGTCACCCTTGCCGGATTTGTCTTTGGTGAACACCATTTTTAGAGCAGTTGGAAGGTGTCTAAACTGGAGTAAGCCTAAGCGAAAAGTAAAGTAGATGCCTGTACCCACTAGCAGAATAAGCAGTGGTGGTCCCCAGACGAATTGGTTGATGGTTTGTAGTGTAGCTTGTAGGTGGTTCATAGATTCCCCTTAATAAATATAAAATTTAAGGAGAAGAGGGAAGGCAGTGCAGATCACAGGGATCGATAGCACTACTTAATACAGACGGATTTCTAGATAGAATTCTTTAGTTAATTAAGGCTGTTGCTTTCCACTCCTCTGTCCTTTTGCCTGAGAGTTTCACTTAGCGAATCACTTATAGATAAGTAACGGGCACTAAGCTTGCTCCTTCGGCGACCGCTTGCTACAAAAAAAGTAGTACGGTTCTCTCCAGAGGTTCCTCCAACGACAGTCCTCACTTTTCTGGATTTCTCCAGCATAAAGCACCTGAAAGATTTACTTCTTCGGCGGGTCAATCTAACTAAATGTTAATATTTAGTTAAAAACCACTCTCCTGCAGTCTTCATCGGAACAATTACCTAAATAATTAGGTAATCTGTAGGCGTATCCTAGATCATATAAAATGTGATGTCAGCTACAAAATATCTGTTTGCTCAAATGTTGTTCAACTAAATGATCAAACAACGAGTCTCTGACGTAACTTGCTTATTTAAATGGTATAAAATAGAGAAACAAGGAGGAGTTATGACTCGATTAATAGCGATTGTTTTTTTATTGGCTTTGGCATTTGTGCTGTTTCGTTACCGGACAAACGAAAAACTGCAAAAATGGGTAGTGATAGTTATCGTTAGCAGCTTCCTTTTGTATACTGCCAGCCTGATGATTTCGGAGTTAACTCGTTAAGTCTGTCTGTAAGCAGATAGGATAAACGTGTTAGCAAAGCTCAAGTGCTTCTGGTTTGGGCAATAGGTTTAACTGAGCTTAAAGTATCAGTATCAGTATCAGTATCAGTATCAGTGACCGTGTAACGTTAAACAAATTTTTGGGAGTACCCGCTAGTGAACCAGCAATCTGGACAAGGCGAACAAGATGAAGTGGTTGTTATTGAGGAACGCGATAAACGTAGTCAGCTCTATATCGGCATTGCTGCGGTTATCGGTTTGGCGTTAGGCGGCTTAATCGGATCTACAGTCACGGCTTCGAAGTGGGAATCCACTTATCAGGTACTAGAAACTCGTTATCAAGAACTGCGTGATAGTAAAACTCAGTTGGTGACATCAGTTGAAGAGAAAGTGGCAAAAGTTGATACCGAAATTGATGCGAAAGTAGAAGCTGCTCTAGTGAAACAGGCAGAAGAGCATCAAAAAGAACTCCAAGACTTAGCGAAACAATCTGCAGTTTTAGAGAAAGCAAACTACTCGTTAGAGCAGCAGTTAAACGAACAGAAGCAAACGTTAGAACAAACTCAACAAAACAATCAAAAGTTGAGCCGTCAAGCTGATATGCAATCGACCCTTTTTGAACGTTCGCGTGAGCTTTTCCGCAAAGAATTACAGATATCTCAAGAGCTTGAAAAACTCGAGAAAGAAAGAGATGACATCGAACAGAATCTTGGTTCTTTGAAGAAAGCGTGTGATGTTTTCTTAGATGGTACGTCATGGGATACAAAATCTGACGCCTGTGAGAAACAGGATAATGCCAATTCCCGCTTAAGTGACATCAGACAAATGATTGAAGTTCACACCATGGATATCAAGCAGATCAAGACTCTCACTGAAGAGATGGGTCTATAAGCTGAGCGCTTAATATAGCCATATCACGACTACTTGCAGTAAGAATTTGAACGCCCACATCGCACACGTGATGTGGGCGTTTTGCGTTCTCACCCCCTAAATGGCTAAGATGCGCTTTACATTGTTATTTCTGAAATTAGTGATTAGATACGTAAAATTGATCTTGATATGTGCTTTGTTGGGTAGTTGGTGACTTTGCACGCATATTTACACGCCAGAAAATTAGCATAATTGTTATGTTCTAGGATGAATATGTGGTTTGTTGCCACTCGGTGATTAGACTATCTCAAAGGACAAAGGACAAAGGACAAAGGACAAAGGACAAAGGACAAAGGACAAAGGACAAAGCGATGCCTGAATATCTGTGCGAGACTTGTACCGTAGCTTATTGCTTTGATGATTGTAATTTGGCATTGGCGCAACGAGAAATGATTGAAGTAGAAGAAGTCTTGGATCGTAAACAAGTAAGCCAAGATCCTGAACGGCGGCTTAAACAAGAAAATTCAGACATAAAAAATCCCTACAAGCACAGCCTGTAGGGATTTTGTACGTTGCAATACTGTTCTCGCTTTCTCAAGCAAAGGGTCTTACAAAAATTTTTAGAACAGTGTTATTCGACAATAAATTATTGACGAGTCACTATTTTTCGTAAGTTTTGATTTCGCCAGATTTAACGCGAGCAACAAATGATTGCAGTTCTTTCTTCACAACAGGCATTAGGAAGTACAGGCCAAGAATGTTGAAGATAGACATCGCAAAGATAGCTGCGTCAGAGAAGTCGATTACCGCGCCAAACTGAATCGTCGCACCGATAACAACAAACACACAAAACATCACTTTAAAAATCAGTTCCGTTGTTTTGCCTTCACCAAATAGGTAAGTCCAAGCCTTAAGACCGTAGTACGACCAAGAGATCATGGTAGAAAACGCGAACATGATTACCGCTAGAGCGAGTGTGTATTTGAACCCTTCTGCCGTTTCAGTAAACGATGCAGCAGTAAGCGTTACACCCGTTAAGCCAGAACCATCGAATGGACCTGTATTTAGACCAGCGATAGTGATAACCAAGGCTGTCATTGTACAAATGATGACTGTATCAACGAACGGTTCTAATAGTGATACTAGACCTTCAGTGATTGGCTCTTTTGTTTTAACCGCTGAGTGAGCGATAGCTGCTGAACCTACACCTGCTTCGTTTGAGAACGTTGCACGTTTTAGACCTTGGATTAAGGCACCAATGAATCCACCAACCACACCTTCGCCAGTAAACGCACCTGTAAAGATTGCACTGAACGCAGGACCCACTTGATCAAGATTAGAACCGATAACAATCAGAGCCATACCGATATACAGAGCAGCCATCCAAGGAACAACTTTTTCCGTTACCGATGCGATAGAAGGCATACCACCAACAATCACAGAGAAAACTAAAGCGGCGAGTACAAGGCCTGTGATGACACCGTATTCACTTGGTACATCGAATGCGTAAGTTAACATGGCATGTGCTTGGTTAGCTTGGAACATGTTACCGCCGCCCAATGCGCCTAAAATACACATTAATGCAAAACCAATAGCAAGGGCTTTACCTAGTCCACCCAACCCTCTTTCACCAAGACCTTGGCTTAGGTAGTACATGGGACCACCGGAAACGACACCTGAAGGTAGGATAGTTCGGTATTTCACACCTAAGGTACACTCACAGAACTTAGACGCCATACCCAGAAGACCACACAAGATCATCCAGAATGTTGCACCAGGACCACCAATTGCGAGTGCAGCACCCACACCGGCAATATTACCAAGCCCAACAGTTCCAGAAAGCGCGGTTGTTAACGCTTGAAAGTGAGAAACTTCCCCTTCGTGTTTGGAGTTAGGGTCTGTGTACTTACCTTTAATAATGTCTATGGCCATCCCGACACGTTTAAATTGAACAAAGCCAAAGTAAACAGTAAAGATGATCGCAGCGAGCAGTAACCAGCCAACAATAATTGGGAAGTTTGCTTCACCTACCGGTACGCTTTTAAATATCAGTCCAACGAACCAACCTGTATATTCGTTGAAAAAACCATCAACACTTTGACTTAAGTTACTGATAGCTTGATTAAATGATCCTTCTTCTGCAAATGCACTGGAACTAAATAATAATATAAACCCAAAAAATAATTCACGTATGTTTTTCATGGTTTTCCCTGTCTTTTTATTAAATTATGTTTGTTGCTGTTGTGTTTTTTCTATTTAATTTTTTACATTTCAGCGACTTATTTATTGCAATTCGACGGCAACATAAACGGCTGTAGCTAGGTCGAAAAATGAAATAAATATGAGTACTGATCTTGCTTTATATGGATATCCTTTTGGTATGTGCACCAATTAGACTATGGCATTCGGCCTGTCAAGTCCTACTGATAATCCTATACACAAAAATAATACCATCAAAGATTTTTTACAATAAATTTACAATTGTTCGGGTTTTGTCATTGTTTGGGAATAAGCAGGCATTTTTTAGGTTGGGAAAGGCATATGCAGTAGCTGTTATAGCATGAACTAAGGTGAATGATAGTGGAGGTGCATAGGGAAGTCGGCGAGTTTTAATGTTCAATATGTTTTGGGGAGGTGTTTAAACAATTGATAGCTGAAGATGTAATCAAGCTAAAAGACATTAAAAAAGCCCTTTATCAGAGCTTTGTTAATGGTTTCAATGAGCGTGAGGTTTAGTGCCTGACGAATAGAGACTATACCCGTGATCATTGAAGGAGCTTGATTTTTTGCAATGAGAAGATCATGCTA
>NZ_JBGOOU010000067.1:0-9380 GCF_041439815.1 Vibrio sp. 1F279
AAAATGTAGAAAACTGTGTTGATATCGGTGGTGAGGACCGGAACCGGACAGGAAAAGACAGGAAGGAACCCTAGGCGTAATAAGTCTCGAAATGAATTTATATTATTGAATTAGAATGACTTTTACCTATTCGTAACGGTGAGAGTCTTCTTTCTAGTTCAATAAATAAAGGAAAGTTTCTATGAACCAATCTAAAGGCAGTACAGCGAATACAGAAGCTGATGCATCTAAAGACACGTCAAAACACAATCCATTCTCAAACATCCTCAAATCAGGGGAAGCAGACAAACTAGGTTCAAAATCTCAAGGGAAAGTCCTCTTCGAGGTTGCTCAAAACAGTGAGGATAAACACCTCTACTTCCGAATCTCCGGACAAAGTGGTGGGGCCGGATTACATTCAAAACAGTGGATTCCATGCTCTAAGTTATTCGAGGTTATCGAATCTCAGGGTGATAAACCATGGAAAAGTCAGGTCTACAAATCCCTCTATTCTTCTGGTTCCGCTAACAATCAGGGCTTCTGTGCCGCTATCGTTCGTGGTCTAGGTTTAGCCGTGAAAGCTGAGTCGTCTATCTACTTACATGTCGTTTCAGATAAATACCAAGATAGGAAAAAGGAGCTTCTCGGCCTCGTTAATCACATCAAACCTACCAAGAACAAATAACAGAAGGATCTCATTATGAATTTAGTCTTCGATAAAGAGCGTCTAGTGCTACCAATTAGTACCGACCTTCAAGATGTAATTAACATGGTTATTGATCGCTCTCAGAAACTAACCCCGTCAACCCATGCTGTAACCATAAATTTTCGAGATTCGAGCTATAGCACTGAGAGCGGTGGTTTTCACCCTACTGAAATCCTTATCACTAGGCTTAATGACCAATGGATTTTCGATTACATCACTGATTTTAGTTACTGTGGATTGATGCCTGAACTTGAGAAAGAAATCGACTTTGATTTTGGTCATGGTGTAGCTTACATCCGATACATGGGGGAAGTTCCCATTATTGAATCCAGTGTCGCTGAGTTCTATTCGATGTGGGAAACCAACTTTCTAAGCTACGTCGGAATGGACTGCTTCGATGAGATAGATGTTTCGATAGGTTAGGGTGTCGTCGTCGACGTAATGACGACGCTGTCGATAAACCTACTCATGAACAAGTCGCTAGGTAGGTTTCAACATCTCTAACCAAGGCTTGTTTTACCCATGATGGAGAAATTACATCGATATCAGGTAGCCAAGATTTGAGGACTGGCATTAATGCGTGAATATCTGATGTCTCAATGCTTATAAGTGTCGAGCCATAACCCAACTCTTTCAGTACTTGAATTGCCATAGGTTGTTCTAACTTCTGGTAATCATCAATTCGACTAGAACCAACCTGAGCGATGACCTCTACAATACCCTGAGTATTCCAGTGTAATTCTTCTCTGGTTAGTTTCTCGTTGAAGCTAGGTGAGGGAGTGTAAATATCATCGTGTTGAACTAACTCTGTAATCTCTGCCACTCGAAACGAATATGATTGGTTTCTAAGCATTGAAACCAAATGCCAAATCCCATGTTCGTTAATGAGTTGGTAAGGCTCAATCCGATGATAACGACGACGCTGACACGTTAAGGTCAGAGTGTTTCGTTGATGAATAGCGTTCGCAATGACACGTAACGTTGCCTGAAAGCGACTGGAATCTTCGATAGGTAAATGACGGAACAGAATAGATTGTGTCTTATGGCTTAGTGCCTGAGTCATGACTGCTCTATCTGGAAACAACTTATCTACTCCCATACTCGATAGGGAGTTCAGAGCTAAATGAGCTTTAGGGTTACGATGATCTAATTGCTTTAAGAAGTAATATCCATCCTCTCTTACGATAGGTAGAAATGCCAGTCGACTGAAATCTCGAAGTACAGTTCGTTCATGTACTCCAAATTCCTGCTGTAAGTCGATAAGGCTCAGTTTCTCTCCTGAATGTAATCGGGAAAGTATCTGACTCAATCGGTAGGCTAACTTCTCACTCTTATTCATATCACCAATGATGTACTGATTCGCTGACAGGTAGTGTCAGTCATCATTATTTCCCGATAGTCATGAGTAAGTGACCGATTTTGTTATAGGTTTCATAGCCCGCGAAACCTAAGCCCTGCCGTTATTCCTCAAATTAATTTTACCAACTGACGCCACCTGTCAGTCCACACCTTCAAACTAATCAACAGATGTCTTCTTATGAAAGAGGACATGCAATCTTCAAGGAAAAACAAAAAATGAAAAAATCAATCATCCTGCTCGGTCTAACTTCGCTATTCGCATCTTCGGTATTCGCAGGTGGCACGTTCGGAGGGAATCCGGGCGATATCTCGAAAATGAAAGAACTACTAGAGCCACAATGGAATGGTAAAGCAGGTATTCAGAACCCATCATCTTACGGTGTCATCGTGCAATGGAAAGCCGATGTCTGCGGAACAATGAATGGTCATGTTACTGATGTGACTCAATGCGGCTCAGATACCCCGAAAGGTAAAGCACAATAAGTTTTGTTGTGGAGCTTGGCTCTAGATATCTCAGTTTCGAAATTGGAACTCTCTAGGTTGAGATATCAATGAGCTCCGCAACACCCAATAAACCAACAAGAAGGAGCCTTTACATGGCGATTAAATCAATAACAACATTAGTTACAACCTGTCCTGCATGTGGTGAACGTGCTTATGATGATGGTAGCTGTCAGGTGTGCGGTCACTCTCACTAAAGCTGTATTGGTAAAAATCTAAGGGGCGTATTCTTAATTGAGTACGCCCCTTTTTCATATCTATATAAAGAGGTAGGGAAGTATGCAAAGTAAAACATTCTCACAATCATCATCCCAATCAAAAAAGAACACTGGTATCCGTGGCGCTCAAGTCGGTGCTGCTATTGGGGCTAGATATGGTCCATATGGAGTACTAATCGGAGGTATCGCTGGTTTCGTCATTGGTGTCGTCGCAGACGAAGTTATTGATGATTGACGGATAAGCTAGGTGAGCAGGGGATAGCCTCTGCTTTTTTTGTCGACGACGCAGATGGTGGGAGTTGAAACCTCCTAGCCATATTAAGCTGTGCTGTGCCATTCAGATAGACAGTTATATATAGATATTAGTTTGCGTATAGGCTGCGATACCACTCATTAATATATTTAAGTATAATCAAATAATAAGCCACTTATCGAATATGCTCGCACAATGATAAATAACTATACAATTAGCCCTGACGATCCCGACTTAAATGCATATGAAAAGTACATTGCTGATTTTCATCAACAGCTCTCTTACCTAAAGATTGGTGAAGAACCTAGTTACGAAAATACTGACTTTTTCGAGGAAGCAATAACCGTTGAATACCTTCCTGGAAATGATGATGGGTACTGCGTGTTCGCGGCAAGTCTCTTCAGCGAAGATCTCCTTAATAGTTACAAGCTTGATGCTCATTTAATGTTGCAAAAATCTTACGGTAAAAAAGCGGATAAAACTGTTGATTTAATCAAGAATGATTTTTTGCGTATTGAAGATAAACCTAGCTTGATAGCTGAGTTGAAAGGTTTAAGTAAACGATGTTGCCAATTGTGGGATTACATAATTTATAAACACTTATCTGATCCTTTAGCCAAGATAACAGAAGATGATGTCCGTATGATCATCGAGCAATCAGATCAAATTGGTGATGAACTTATTAAACTGTCTCTTTGTGAGGATATGGAACTAGGTGGGACTAAGGCGCTAAGTAACGGAGCAAAGTATGATTGGCTAGCTAAAGCGGTATTGCAACTCTACGAAGGAGAACTGCCGTTATATGCACAATTATTTACTCAAGTGTGCGTTAATAAATTAGGTAATGAACTAGTTGAGTATAACCACGATATTATTAAGGTTGTTGACTTGATTCTGACTCATCGTCTAGCGTTAAAATCAGATTTCGCTGCTGGCAGAAAGAAGGTTAGAAAAGAAATGCTACAACTGCCAGCAGAGTATATTTACGTCAGACTCAATGGCAATCTCAAAGCAGACAGTACAAAAGCGGCTTATCGTTGGCTATTTATCAAGGCGTGGGCCTATTCTTATTTAAAGGTAAACCCAATGAGTCTTTCAGATTTAGCCCGTGTCATTGCGAAAGATGATCGTTTTTTCTATCGAGATAGCATGCATTTGCTTAGCTACTGTAAAAGTGAAGCTGAAAAAAATGATCTAATAGATAAGCGTTTTTTGGATTTAAAAAATGAACTATCCAAGTGGAATAAGAATGAAGACAGTGAAGGGTTCATTAATGGCAAATTGATAGCAATGAGTCAACGTGGCAGTTAGTACGTATAAAAATTGATACTGAATTGAAAGGGAGAAGCTTAACGGCTTCTCTTTTTTTTTGCTCTCCATAAGCCGGAGCAGAGATGACAGCCGGATTGGTTGAATTAAAGGATACTGCATTTGTCAGCGGAAAAGCTGAAATAACGAAAGGCTGATAGGCAATAGCTGGACCACAGATGACTGCTTAAATAACCCATTTGGGTTGTAATTACATCTGTCGACAAGTGACGCACTACATGCACTGAATCGTTCACAGCATGAATAAAAATCAATCAAAAGGATAAGCAAAATGTCATTACTTAATAAATCCATAAAGAAAGCGCTAGCAATTAAATCAATCACTGAGCAGTACGATGCACCTGAGCAGGCCGCATATATTAAAGTGCCAAGTGAAGATGAAGCATTTCAAAGCAAACTTGGTGTGGCTGAATTAGTTGTTATTGAGGAGCAGTATAAAAACACTGACTACAAAGTGCAGTACATCGTAGACCCTGATCTAATCGAACATTTAGATCGCAAGCATTACCGCACTAAAGTACTCCATGTAGTCAAAACAGAAAGTGGCGAGCTAAAGAGCATCATGATACCAGCTAAGACGAAGAACTCATGGCATGTGTCTAACTATGAATTGCTTATGCAAGCGCAAACATCATCTGTTATCGCCAAGCGTGACGTTATAGCTAAGGTTTACGAGGCGCATAAAGCAACAGGTATTACACCAATTGTTATTACCGATGAAGATGTACAGCAAGCTTACGCTAACGCATTCGGTCAATATGAAATTGCTGACCTCAATCACCCTGCACTAGTCGGAAAATTAAAAAACAGTCCAACGATTGACGCTGTCGACGAACCTGAGATTGAACTACTCGACGACACCGACGCGGTAGAGGCTAATTTGCCTAAATCTGGTTCCCTTGAAGAATTACAGGAGATTCAGCAGCCTGTCAGTTCAGTTAAAAATGAACTCGAACTTGAAGACATATACCTTGATGAGGATGAGCTAGAGTTTGAAGAGATTTCGCTTGATGACATTGATATCAACGAAGAAGCGGCATGAATCATAGCTGCAAGACATTGCATTGAAGGTAAGCCACATGCTTACGTGCTATCAAGACAACTTAATGTTGCTCTGGCGCGTAAGGTGGTTCCTCAACATGTAGTACAACAAGTATCTGCATTCGGGGAAACAATCCCTTGTGCGGTACTGGTGAATATTAAACGGTATCTAGCTCATGTTAATCACCGTCCTGCAATTCGCATTGATGTTGATTACCTCAATCGAAAGATAGCTAAATACAGTAAGAAAAAGTCCAACCGAAGCCTAGCTCTAGTGAGTCAGCTAGTCAGATTTAAAGCTAGCCTGACTCATGATTTAAGCGGTGATTGGCACCGCCAAGTAGTGAATGTCTTCGGTACTAAAACAGGCAGAGATACCACATCAGGAAGTGCCTTAAATCTGATACCAAAACATCATTGGCAAGGCTTACTGAGTCCCCAGCAAGGATATTGTTATGTGCTCTTAGATTATGACCAACAAGAGCCAATGATAGCTGCGCAGAAAGCAAAGTGCATGAAATTACTTAACTTATACGAACAAGGCGATATTTATGAATTACTCATAGAAACAGTAACGGACAATGCATTAACACGCACTGAATTAAAGACATTAATAGTCATGCAGCTTTACGGAGCGAGCATAAAGCGTATAGCGCACGAGCTATCTCAACCACAATCAAACGTCATGAACTGGCTGATGGTGCTTAAGAAAGCCCTAAGCCCAATTGATTATTACCTTGACGGTGAAGCCTTAAAAGCCAAGCGGCAAGGCGAGGTACGCTCATTAGACTGGCGCATGGGAATTACCCAAGAAATTAACACGCTAACAATACGCAACTGGCCTATACAGGCGACAGGTGCGGACATTATGCGGCGAGCTTGCTTCAACCTAGACAAGGCCAAGCTCCCCGTACTACTGACCAACCATGATTCATTCTTGGTGCGGTTAGAAACCGATAAATACGACTATCAACTTAGGCAAGCGAAAAAGGCGTTAACCGACGCCAGCGCCGAGGTATTGGATGGATTTAAATTAAATGTGCAGGTGGAAATGCAACTACCCGCGATGATCAGAGATGAATAAAATGAGTAAATCAAAAAACACAATATCAATGGACGACATTATTGAAGTCGTAAACCCAGAGCAAAACTTGTGTGTAGATGAGAAAGATCAAGTCTATGTGTTGGTGAGAAAAGGTGCATCAACAGAGGCCATAAACATTAAGAGTAAGAAATTCAAGTCTGTACTTCGCAAGATTGCTCGTGACCTTGGAGCACGCCTTAAGGCAGCAGATATTGATGAAATTATTGAAGAACTAGAGAGTATGGTATGGGACTATGAAAAAGCACCGATTACCATTGAAATTCGCAATGCACTGTCCAAAGATAAAGCGTCAGTACTAATCGACCTGTGTAATGATAAAGGTGAAATCATCAACCTTTCGGCAGGTAATGTAGAAGTACTGAGTAAACCTAATGCTAAAACAAAATCAGTGGTATTTAGTCGCCCTAAAGACATGAAACCTATGGTGACTCCTGAATTCACTTCGATTAAAAGTGGCATTACACGGCTAAAACCGTTCATTAATACAGACCCAAACACATTCCTTCAGTTAGTGGCTTACATGACTTACATCTTGGCCCATCCGAAAGAATGCGGTGTCCCTTATCCAATATTGCTTATTCAAGGCGAGAAGGGTTCAGGTAAAAGTTTCTTCTCCAACAGTGTCACACGTACTTTATTGGACCCAAGTAGCCTTGATGGATTGCGAATGCCAAGACGTGAACAAGACTTTGCCATTCAAGTTAACAGTATGTTTTTAGGTGTGTATGACAACTTACGTAAGCTCACGAAAGACCAAAGTGATATGCTCTGTACGACTGCAACTAAGGGTAATATTGCTTCTCGTACCTTGTATTCCGATGATGGCTTAACTTCACTGCTCTTACATGCTCCTTTATTGCTTAATGGTATCCATAATTTTGTGACCGAATCAGATTTGGCCTCACGTTGCTTTAAGGTCGCGCTTGTTCCTATGGAAGAGGACAAACGTAAGCCCGAAGGTTTACTAAAACAGGAGTTAGAAGCAGCATTACCTGAAATTTTTGGTTCACTGTTGACGTTGGCGTCGAAAACATTGGTTGAAGAGGAAAGTGCTAAAGTGAAGTATCCGGCTCGTATGATGGACTTTGCAAAGTGGCTTGCTGCGATTGAGAAAGTGCTGGGGTTAGGTGAGGGCAAGTTACAGAAAGCCTATAAGTTGAATGTGAGAAATATCATGGCCTCAGGTACAGAAGATGACAGCCTTACGGTTGCTATGCAAAAGCTCATCAAATCAGCAGCGAACGATAAAATTTGGAAAGCAACTCCATCTCGCTTATTGGAAACATTGCAGCATCATGAAAACCCGATGTACTTACCACGAGGCGCTGCTGCACTAACAAGCAAGCTTAAAGCTCAAGAAAGCAGTCTTAATGCCAACGGAATTTATTTTAAGATAGGTCGAGATACCGAGCGTTATGTGATGGTGTCAGGTAAGCCTCTAGCTGCTTAATCGTAACCTTGAACATCATATTGATTGAAGCCCATTCTAACGCTGAGTGGGCTTTTTTGTGCCTGAGTGATTATGGTATCGTTCAGGTGCTTACCGTCGACGACAAGGTATTTATAGCAAAGATAAAAAAGTTGTTTCAAATACCGTACTTTGATTTCTCGGTCGATAAGATTAATGTAACAACTTAGCAATTACAGGATCTTATATGCAAACGAAGAGCAAATTAACTACGAGTGCGCAGGCTTGCCTTGATTGGCTTGAAAAGGACTTAGAGTACAATCAGAAGAACAATATTTGGGGGAGTTTGACTCCACTTTATAAGAGATCTATCGAACGTTCTGGTGAACTCAATGATTTTTTTGAAGACGTCCACAACCAGCTTGATGAACACCAGAAAAGGTTGATATTAGAAATCTTGGTAGATGCGGATATGTTCTGGCACCCAAATCAAGCAACTAAAATACGGGCTGATTACCAGAGGTTTATCGAGTCGAATCAAGCTGTTTTTGATGCAGCACGAACGCTTGCGTCACTTTTAGAAGAAAGGGAAGAGTTTAGTGAAGGTGCTCGCTGGTACTCATATGTTGATACTGACTTACCAGACATTTTGAATGCCTCTAGTCAGCATCATTCACGTTTCAATTCATTTTTGAGAGAGAGATTTAAACCACTTTTATCTTTTGATTCGAGGTATTGGCCAACGACGATAGATTTTATTGAAGAACTTCGAAATAGATTTTTTGATGCAGAAATAGAAACCTCTGAGCAGCCATTGCATTTGTTAGTCAATCAGAAAAGAGCTTCTGATCTTGATACCATTATTTTATTTTTTTCTGACTTACAGACCAGAAAGGCGGGTCTTAATGGCTTACCTAAGTCATTTAAGCTCCGAGATTCATCAGTAGCATCGGCAATCAATATTGGGTTAGATCTACCGCTAGAGAATTTATTTACAGCAGAAAAAGTCAAAGTTGGTCGGCAAAACTTACGCAAGAAAGGATGGGATGTTTGGGGGGAAAGGTACGAGTTTAACGGTTTTAATTTATCAACTTAATAAGAGAAGCGTCGTCGACATATAGAGATGGTAATCGACGACATCACTAAACTTCCCCATACTTGTTTAATCAAGCTTGTCTTGATTACGTTCTATGGCGTTGTCTAGCTCTTCGTGTGTGAGTCGAGTTTTATTCAGTTGTTTTTTAGCCTTGTCACCAATGTTCTTTAACTTTTGGCGGTTCTCTTCGGTTTGGCGCTTGTTATTGCGTTTTAGGCGATTGTTTAGTTCATATTCTTCTGAGAAATTAACGAGATTTCTATCTTTTGGCATGTGATATCCTATTTCAGTAATGTTATTTGAATAATATGCCACTAACCACGTATGCTTGATGTGATTTGGATACCAATATTCCTGTCTTTCCACCCAACTTTACCCCCATAAC
>NZ_JBGOOU010000068.1:0-9048 GCF_041439815.1 Vibrio sp. 1F279
CATACTTTTGCCAGTTATGCGGTGCTGGAAGGTTATCCGCTCCCGATGGTCGCTAAGCTCCTTGGTCATAAACGTATCTCTTCAACACTTCGTTATATGCATGTCAGTGAGCACCATGTGACAGAGGCAGTAGATACTCTGGGGGCGGTAATAACGGGAATATTAGTCGAGCCTAAAGAAGTACAGCCCAGAAAACGAAAACGTACCACAAAGGCATTGAAGGCAGACAAACCTAACCCCGAACCAAAGGCAATAAAAGGGGAGTTCAACATCTTGCCAGAATTAACGGATGAGCAGATAAGTGATATTAGAGCTGAGTTGGATTTTTTGAGTTGGTAGTTATCTTGAATCACTATAAAGCCACTTTTCGGGAGTGGTTACCGTGGCATTTTCTAGCTCGAAAATGCCCCAAAATGAGCTAGATAGGGATTGAACTCAGGTTAAAACTCAGGAACTTTCCTTACTTTTCCTCATGCCTAGAGTTCAACTTTGTCCCCAAATTCCTAACCCACTAGACCACTAGAAACTGATCTTCAAACACAGCTACGCACGAATGCGTTGTTTAAGTGTTGCTAGGCTATTGAATAGTGGATAACTAAATGGAAGTTCTTCAGTGATAAAGTGCCTTGAATAGGAAGCAATGTGTATCTGCACGGTTTGCACCTGAAAAATCGGATTCGTACTATATTATATGATTATTTTCAGTTGGTTAGGCAAGGTGTTTAGGGGTATGCTGAAAGTATGAATTCGTGCCTGCACGATATTAAAATGTTATGTACTGGAGTGAAAATGGACGATATTTTAGAAGCAGCGACATCTTTTAGAAATGCTCTTGAAAGGTGTCATAAATCATTAAATGTAGATGGTTTTAAAGACTTTCCTAATAATACTTGTGGCTTAACAAGTAGCTTTTTAGGCACATTTTTTAAAGACAAAGGCTTTGGTGTATTTGAGTATTTTATTGCGGATGTGCCGGGGGGAACTCATGCTTGGTTGCAGAAAAATGACATTGTAATTGATATTACAGCTGATCAATTTGATCATATAACTGACCGTGTAATAGTTTCAAATAGTTCCATATGGCATCAAAGTTTGGATGCAGAAAGCCAAGGTGAAGCTGACTTTAGGGACGGAGGAATAAGTCTGAAGGAAGATGAATTGGCTTACAAAACTATTTGCTTCGAAATTGATAAACGTACATAACAAATGCATCAACACGATTTGCTACATTCGGCATTCTAGGTTTCTTTTGGTTTACCGAGTTAAGTGGTAAATTTAGGCTTAATCTGCATGGTAGCAAACGTGTTATGCAGGCGTTATGAGTATTTGTGGATTAAGAAAAGGAAGTCATTTTGTATCAGTTATATTATTACCCAAACAACGCGAGTTTAGCTCCGCACTTCTTATTACATTTCATGGAATTAGACTATCAATTGTTGTTAGTTGATAGGAAGTCAAGCTTCCACAAATCAACTGAATATTTAAAATTGAATCCAGCGGGTAGAATTCCTACATTAATTGACGATGGAATGGCAATCTTTGAAAGCTCTGCGATTTGTATTCATCTTTGTGAGCAAAACCCTAAGCATGGTTTGCTCCCTCAGTTGGGGAGCAAAAGTAGACCTCAGTTTTTCCAATGGTTAGCGTACTTGAATAATACACTTCAAGCTGAGTTAATGGTTCGATATTATCCACATCGACATACAAATGATGAAAGTACTATTCCAAATGTGGTTGCAGCGCAAGATGATCGAATTGGTGACTCACTATCCGTAATTAATGATCAACTTGAGGGTAATAAATACCTTTTAGGCGATGAAATTTCAGCCTGTGATTTCTTCTTATTTATGCTTTCTGGGTGGTGTTTACCAATTAAGAAATCGCCATTAAGTTTTGAGCATCTGTCAGCTTATCTAAATCGTTTATCATCACATCCAACAATCATGGCTGTTTGTGAGTTAGAGGGTATCGATCTTAGCCCATTTAAGTAATACTCATAACAAATGCATCAACACGATTTGCTACACTCGGCGTTGTCAGTTTGCCTTTAGTTTCAGTGATTAAGGCGTTAAAATTCAACTAAGTCTGTATCGTAGCAAACGTGTGATCTGCACCATAAATACTGGACGCTACGTTAAGCGACTTTCTATACCTTTAGTTATCCATAAATTGCTAATTTAGGGGAAGCTGTAGCTCATTTATGTCCAGAGGCTTCATAGAGCTGAAATTCTACACGTGGCACTTTTCTCTCAAAGTGCCTGCTAGCTAAGATCTGCCCCTTTACGCGTTAGACTTTTACTTATTCACATCCCGTTAACATTAGCTTGCCCGACTTAAACTTACCCAGTGAGTTGATAATCAGCCCCCTTGATTAGGTCACATTTTGCAGCCTAGTCTCCCTTGATGTGGCATAACTTGTTGATTATTAGTTGAGTCAATATGAGAAAGGCTGCATTATTCAGGACAAAAGACGACAAATTGTCGGCAAATAAGTGTTATAGCTCAAAGAGCTAATTTTTAGTGTCCATTTTTTAGGTGTTTGGGGGCTTTGTGGTGTAATTCAGTTTAGAGACAGAGTCGTCCCGTTTAGTGTGTTTCTTAGTCAAGACGATAAGTTCCAAGCATACCTAACCCAGTAAGCTTGTTCAACGCTTTTATCATCGCGTAAGCTACCCTCCTGTGCATTGTAATTTCTTAAGTTCAATCGTCCTCCTAGCGACTATTTAACTCGATACATCGCTGTTTCTGACAGCGAGCGTCTGTGGTATCCATACCGCTCTTTCCAAGACTTATTTGAGCCGTATAACTTCTGGCAATCGAAGTTCATTTTTATCTTTACGAAAGTGTTCCATTAGTCAGCATGCAATCTTTTTATCCGAGTGCGTCTCAATGCTTTTCTTATTTAAATTAGTATCGATATAAGAAATAAATAACGATAAATAATGTTACAAGTGGAACACCACTTGTAACATTATTTAGATTTATTGTGCAAAATTTGGTGCTTCTGATTATTGGAACTGCAACTAGTGTTAAGGGTAATTATATGAAAAAAGTGATATCGAAAACAAAAATATTAGGAAAGATAGACTTTAACAATGAAGCGTTAAGGCGTGACTTAGCTGTTATTGAGCGGTTTCCAGTATTTGATGAAGAGTACAGTGAATTTAATCAAGGGACATGGATTAATAACTCTTTGTGGAATGACAATGGCGATTATCGCAATACTCAATATAAAGACTATCCTGGTGAAGCAAAGTTGACTGAGTTAGGGCATGAAACGCTCTACATAAATGAAGTGATTCATCAATATTTTGATGTGGATAATTTAAAGATGGTCAGAACTCGAAACCTTATTAATGGTCAGGTCATTCCACATAAAGACTTCGTAGAGTTCGGTCAACAGAAAGAGAAATATCTTCGAGTCCTAATTCCGTTAGAATCGCCGATGACGTCATACCATAGTGATGAAGATTATGGCGTGTTTCGGATGAGAAAGGGGGAGATTTGGATGCTTGACGCGAGTGTGGTGCACGCAGCTTACAACTTTGGTCAAGATAACCGAGTTATTTTGTGTCTTGACTTCCAATTTGAGGGAGTCGATAAACTCTATCCAGAAATGATTTTCACAGATCTATCTACCGGCGATAACTTACAGCATCCTATGGTTTTCAAACGACAAGCTCTTACCAAGAAGGACAGGCAAGACTTCGTGAACGAGCTTGCCCGTTCAATCCACAATTTAGAAGACATTAAAAATGCAGTGTTCAAGCTGTCTTTTGCACACATTCACCACGACATCCCGATACAAGAAATCTATGACATTTTGATTGAGCTGACTCAAAACAAAGGGCAACACATCCAGAGTTATTGCCGAGAAATGAAGCAATATTATATAGGGAAGCGTGGTCTAGGTCAGCGTTTTACGTTAGTTTGATCACGATAGAGAAAAGACCAACAATGAAATATATAGGCTTTATATTTATTTTACTCTGGTCTTCTGGTTATATTTCTTCGTCAATAGGGTTGATGTACACCAACCCATTGTCGTTTATAACCCTGCGAGTGGTCGTTGCGTTGTTCGTATTCATTTTGCTCAATTTCTTATTCGCAGAGTCTGGGTCGGTTATGTCGCGGAAAGACATCATAATGTCGTTATGGGTCGGATTGTTTATCCAATTTCTTTACCCTGTTTTATTCTCTTATTCACTATCTGAAGGGATAAGTCCTGCAATGCTCACGGTAGTGCTAGGGCTTCAGCCTGTAGTGACACTGATGATCTCACGCGGTTGGACTTCTAAAATACAGATAGGGGCAATAATAGGTTGCGTGCTCGGCACGGTGCTCTTGTCTGTTGAAAACATGAGCCTAGGGACGAGTAGCGAGGTTAACATGCTCTATGCTGTGTTGTCGCTGTTAGGGATTACATTCGGTACCGCCATACAGAAACGCTATTGCTCGCATATCCCAATTCAAAAAACGATGGGGATCCAATGCTTATCAGCTTTGCTAGCTTTAGTGCCGACGACACTGTTATGGAGCGAATTCGCCGTAGAATGGACTGCGCCGTTTCTTGTGGCCTTACTGTGGCAATCAATAGCGATATCCTCGTTAGCGTCTGTTTTGTTGATCCATGCACTTAAATCTGGAACCGTGACGAATGTCTCGACATATTTTTCCTGTGTTCCTGCATGCACCTCGGTATTATCTTACCTGATTTTGGACTCCGAATTGACCATCATTATGGGAGTGGGTATAGGCTTCATTTGCGTGTGTACGTATCTAGTTCAAAATCCACAGTCCACCTGAATATCGCATGGTAAACAGTAGAGGGTTAAAGTACTGGTGTTTCTGAGGAGGCTAAGTTGTTTCTATCCTAACACCTAGCTAGTTGGGCAGACAGTGTGATCACACTAACATTCAACTTTTCGAAACACGTTTATGTCCATTTCAATTCACGATACTTTACTATCACACTCGAAGAACGATTATTTGCCCTATATTTTCTAATCAGTGTACTTTCTAGAGTGATTAGGGCTAATTAATTGCTTCACATCATTATATGTTCGCAAAACTTGCTGTTCAGACACATTCTCAAACTGTGTTTATATACAGATTATCTGAACAAGTGCTTTAAAAAGCGGCTTTGTTGCGTAATTCAGTTTAGAAACAGAGTCACCCCGTTTCGCATGCTTTTTAGCTAATACGACAAGTTCCAGGCACACCTAACCCAGTAAGCTTGTTCAACGCTTTTATCATCGCGTAAGTTTCTCCCACCTGCGCATTGTGATTTCTTAAACTCAATCGTCCTCTTAGCTATTGTTTAATTCGATACATCGCTGTTTCTGAGAGTGACCACACTCCCAGAAGGTTGCCCCTCCTCTTGGAGGAGCAAGCGCACGGCTCGCTTAATCATAATTGCATCGTGACAAGCTCTCGTTCGTAAGTGCCATACCAGACATCCCAAGGATGCTTCGGCGGGTTTGTTTCAGTAAGTTAGGAAGGACTTCGCCATCTGTAACCGTCGATAAACTTAGCTCGCTGCAATAATCTCATGAGTGCTTAGCTCTACGGCTGATGCAGGTGTAATGCGGACAACTTAATGGAACATGGGCAAGTCTAAATACCGAGTCGATAAATCCTTGCAGCGCTCTCAGTGGTATAGAAAAAACTCACTTCACCATGAGCGCTGTCGTGATAGCTAAATCACTGAATCGACGTGGTCTTCTGCGCTTATTCTGTTTGCTTTGCGACCAACCACTTATCGCCTCTTCATCAATCCAAAAGGTCAGAGAGCCACGGTTAATGAGTGATTGGTTGTATTGCTTACAGTTGGTTGTTTTGTAGCGAGGTTTAGGTTAGGCATAGGGCTACGAGAAGGAGTGAATGTAGCTGATCAGATCGTAGGTTCTTGATTTAGTCCCACTGAATAACGCAACAAAGCCAATAACAGTCATAGATCAAAACTGCCGCTCGCGGTCAAGATGGTGTCGTTTTTTTACTGATAAATAAACGCTGGATAACACTATTTTAATTATTAAATTGAGGGCGGAATGACGGATACAATATCGCCTTTCTAAAGTCATATTTCACTGTTATTTCGTTTTACGAATGGCCCTGAATTCCTAAAAGGTGTTGTGATTTTTTAGTAGTGTGATCCATTTTTCACCCCAACCCCTTTTAATATGGGCGACTTTACCTAATAATATAAAGCCTTAGAGAAAGCACAAATTATGTAATCGTTTAACGAAGTGGCCCTGTCTTTTCAGTTTATCAACCACACACCACGGCGCATTGAAATCAATGCAAATGGTTGTCTGTGAAAAACATAAAGATAATAAAAACAAAAAGTTAAAGATATAATAGTCGCTTAAAGTAACGTGGAAAAATTTTCAGAAATTACACTAATTAGCCGATTAAATTTCAATGGATAAATATATTTTTTCAATGATTATTAATTGATCCCTTATAGGTAAAGCGATGAGAGCGTTTTCAAGGTCCTTTAATTGGAAATCATTGAATGTTGATTGAGCCCTTTATTGACAATGCTTGAAGGGTCTTTTATAAAATTAATTGATTGAAATTTCATTTGAATAACAATGCTTTTAATTGGGATTGAGGAGGGCAATATGACACGTTCTTATCCGCTACAAAGTTCTTTACGTGGAAAGTTAGCGCAAGATTTTAAGACGTTTAGGGATAAGGAAGCATTAAGTGATGCAGAGGCCACACGCCAACTTTTGATGTTGGCACTGCGCATCAAACTCAATGACAGTGAGGATGATAGTCCATCGAACCGTGCGTTGATGGAAGAGATTTATCGTGTCGTTCGTGGCTCATCTGCGATCACTGATGTGGTTCATGGACAAACCTTTGATGGTGAAAAATTATTCCGACAACAAAAAGAATCCAAACCCTTTAGGCAACAGGTGAAATCTGATATCGATAATAAAGTCGATGAGTTTCTGGCAGGCAAAAAAAAAGGGTAGTCCATTGGACACCCCTTTTTCTACCGCTCTAACTCTCTATCTAGTTTATTATCTTGGTCATTGTTGTTGTCACGCTCCTGATTAAAATCAAACGTTTTTTGAGGGGAGGGTTCTTTGCTGTCGAAGTGTTCAAGCTCTTTATCTTTGATTTCTTTTGTGTGTTGATTAATATCAGTGTCCGGCTCGTTGGTTAATGAATCATGGTCTTGAGTGGGTGTGTCGAATTCCTCTTTTTGTTGATGCGTTTGTTGATGGTATTGTTCAATACCCTGTTTAATTTCCTCAAGCATATCGTCAGGTGAAACAAACTGAATATTTCTCCCTGAAAAGTTGGCCATGATTTTTTCAACGTTGTTGGGATTTAAATCAGTATTTCCTTGACTCAGTACAATCACAATGTTCTGTCTGAGTTCATCGGTGGAGATATTCTGAATGTCATTCTTATGATTGACATTGATAATGTCGTATTGGCCTTGATGCGCTTGATTAATAATAAAAGCATTCTCGATTGAGGTACTGATGATGGTGGTGTGCAAATCACTGCCTTGATGGAATCGCGTTATTTGTTTGGATTTCGTGCCTAATATCCGTGGGTTGATGTCGAGTGCCGGATCTTTATTTCCTTGCCCGTCTAAATAAGTCACTTCAATCGCTTTTGTTTCTCCTTTTTTATCGTGAATGTTAGTTATCATTGCCGAGTGAAATGTCTGGTCCTCCGAGGAGTACACTGCTTGATGAAAATGAACATGGTCACTCTTAGGGTGTTCAATACCTAATTTATTGAGGTAAGTTTCGGCTAATGTGCCTGTGAGTGGCTGACTGGTTTGTATATATTCTTTCGCTCTCTCTTCAAATTGTGCCATGTGTTTTGGCGTAGTAGTCAGTAATTGTTCATGTTTAGGGTTGGCGGTGAGTTGGTATTTATTAGGATCATTAAGGATGTTGTGGGCTTCTTTCATTGCCTCCTTATAATTTATTTCCTTATGACTCATCATCAAATTGATTAATGAGCCTTTTTCACCGGTGGTATAGTCTTTAAAATACCCTCGATATTCCCCCGTTAATGACACTTTTAGAGCCGATTTACCGATACCAAAGGTTAAATAGTCACGGTCTGATTTAGATGGGTTCGGTTGTCCCAATAGGTGGTCGCGACTCCAATCTGTTGTTTCTGTGTTAGAATCTAGGTTTTTTGGGATACAAATCATGGCAACTATTCAGGTTAATTGTCGATTTTGCAGTCAGAGCAATGCTGTTCGAAAGCATGGTAAAGGGGTTGCTGGCTATCAACGCTTTCGATGCCTCGATTGTCAGCGTACTTTTCAGCTCGATTATGCTTACGAAGCAAGTAAGCCTGGCGTTAAAGATAAAATTCTTGAAATGGCAATGAATAGCTCTGGCGTTAGAGATACTGGCCGTGTGTTGAAAGTCGCTTACAACACCGTTTTACGCACTTTAAAAAACTCTCACCTAGACAGGTAACGACAATACCTTTTGATATCGCCAACATTGAGTTGATATGTGAGGTCGATGAACAATGGTCGTTTGTTGGTAATAAGAAAAATCAACGTTGGCTTTGGTATGCTTGGGAGCCTAGATATAAACGCATCATTGCCCACGCTTTTGGTAAAAGAGACACCGAGGCATTTAATCAACTACAACGTCTTCTATCGAAGTTTACCATTCCTTTTTATTGTACAGATGACTACCGAGTTTATTCAGCGAACTTACCGAGAGAAAAACACATCATCGGCAAGCGGTATACACAAAGGATAGAAAGAACCAATCTTACCCTGAGAACTCGCTTAAAGAGACTCGTTCGAAAAACTATCGGTTTCTCGAGATCAGAAGAAATGCACGATAAGGTCATCGGCACCTTTATCGAACGAGAGTTTTACTATTAATCAACGGATTGGAGTCATGACCATTTTTTGCGCTAATGGGTTGATGGGGGCGGTTTGAGTGGTTGGTGGAAAAGAGGAGGCGTTGGTGATGACATCCAAGAGCTGATTGCTGTTGGAGACTTGCTCACGCTGCTCATTCATACGCGTTTCGTATTCAT
>NZ_JBGOOU010000069.1:0-8673 GCF_041439815.1 Vibrio sp. 1F279
CTCGTTTAATCTCATCGAGATTAGTTGCTGTGGTCAGACAAAATCAGAAAACTGACAAAAATGATGCTTTGGCGATAGTACAAGCATCACTGTTACCTGATGTGAACTTTATTCAAGGTAAAACAGCCGAACAGCAGCAACTACAATCGATTGTCCGCTTACGAGAACTAAGCATAAGACAAAAAACCGCTTCTAAAAACCAATTGATTGCTTTGTTATCTGAATTAAATATTCAAGTCTCCAACAGAAATGGGGGGTTAAGAGCAACAATTGATGAAACCCTAGAAGACCCAGATAATGGTTTTTCACCTTCGTTTCGTCAGGCAATATCTACTGCCTGGGATCAATATTTATCGCTGGTTGAAGCGATTGATATTTACGACAACTGCCTTGAAGAATCTTTGAATTATCATCCTGAATGTAAGAAGTTACTTAAAATTGAGGGCATCGGTATCCTTAATGCTGTTAACTTATATATCGCGCTCGGGTGTGCTGACATTGGAGCTTTTAGTAAAGGGAAAGCAGCCGCAGCCTGCATAGGGCTCACACCAATACAACATTCAAGTGGGGGGAGAGCTAAAATCGGTTCGATAGGAAGAGGTTTTAAAAATACTCTGTTTCGAAGCCAATTGATTACTGGTGCGATGTCGATCGTAAGCAAGGTTGCCAATCGCCCACCGAAAACAAAAAAAGAAGAGTGGCTAAAAAATTTAATTGAACGTAGAGGTAAGAAGTGTGCTGCGGTAGCGTTGGCAAATAAAAATGTCAGAACAGCATTTGCTATTTTAACTCAAGGTACGGAATATAAAGCTGAACCGTTAGTATCTTAGTAAATTGTCTTAACAGTAAAATGCATAAATTGGATGAAAATCAGTTAGTCAAAGCAGCGGGCATCTGAGAGTCTTGAACTCGTAGCTTAGATTTGCTACTAACTCGCGTAAATATCGTAGAGCCTGAGTTAGCTACTCTTGTTGAGCTCGTACATAAGTGCGCATTTATTTCTGATTTACTGACGATTACTGTTGACAATGGGGAGTCCACATAAGAGGCCCACAATGGTGCGGAGAGTGCAATGACCACGAAAGAGTAATGTCCAATCTCTTCCCGACTCTCGTTGCCTTTTGGCTACAGCGTATTAACCACTTCCGCTGCTTCATCATATAACGCGCCTTAAATGGATTCATTATATTCATCATATTGCCCCCCCTAGCACTCACCCAACTTGTGGTTGTCAGGAGGAACGTCCTCTAACGATTCTTCCAGCTCAGTCAACAACCAAGCTTCGTTACATTGTCAGAGCCGCTTCTTTATTCAGGCTCCTAGGGACATCTGGTAGTACAGATGGTTCACCCTTCGTGGTGAACAACGTTTCATACGACTTCAGATCGCACGGACATTTCTGAGTTACACGTTTTATTAAATTAATATTTCATGAATTATTTAAGGTCTTGTAAAACCTCTAGCCTAGTGGCCAAATTTACTCACCTACAACACGTTAAAACGAGAATACGGAAAGTCAATAAAAACCCTTATAATATATGGGATTTTATTAATTCAATTAATATTGAAAGTTATTTTGATAATAAATAATCATTATTATTTTTTTATATTTATCTAGCTGAGCTATAAAAAGACTTCATTTTTAATATATGGACGTCTTTCTAAATGCCTTTTCAAATACTCTGCTCTCAAGGACGTGTCGCGGACAGAGCAGATCGTATGCTCGAGGGCGCAAAGCTCACAGCAAATAAACTTGCTCTATATTATGACATTACACCTAACTACGTAGGGCAACGATCGCCTACGAAATCGGATGATTGGAGTGTTGCACTCCAGGAATCTCGAAAGACCCTCGCTCTGTTGCAGACAAAAATCTCCCATTTACTAGCCACTGGCGATAGCCCTGTCCTATTTGCATCAAATACCTGCTCAGCGAGCTTAGCGACACTGCCCGTTGTTGCATCGACTTTTCCTGACATAAAGGTCCTATGGATCGATGCACACAGTGACTTTAATACCCCTGAAACGACAGAAACCGGTTATCTCGGCGGGATGGTATTGGCTGCTACATGCGGCCTGTGGGAGAGCGGTTTTGGCGCGGGAGTTAAACCTAATAATGTTGCTTTAATTGGCGTACATGACATCGATGAAAAAGAACTTAACAACGTTAATAATGCAGGTCTCATGCACTTTCCCCCTTCAACTCTGACGCCAGAGTCAGTCATCAAATTCATTGGTGATTCCAAAGTCTGGGTTCATGTGGATTGGGACGTTATGGACCCGGGGCAGATTTCCGCTGACTTCAAAGTCGAGGGAGGCTTGAAAGTCGCCCAATTATTGGATCTATTCGAGTCACTTCCTAACAACCAAATTATGGGCTTAGAACTTGCTGAGTTCTGTGCAGATAGCCACTCGTCAGTAGCCAATACAGAAGGACTAGATCTCATCATTCAAGCCGTGGATGCGCTATTCAAAAAAAATAAGAGTTTATAGTCATGGAAATCATCAAAACTAACCCTGCGGCTCTTGCGCCTAATGAGCAACATAAAACCTTGTATACACATGCAGAACTGTTGCAAGAACTGAATCAGTTTTCAAACTGGAAGAAGGAAGCGTGGGAAGAATTCAGTAAGAGAGTCAGCGCCCCTGAGTTCCCTTGCCTGTTTAGCCGCAGAGCGTGGAACTCTAAGACTATCCAAGTGCTGTTTTGTGAGTCGGATGAACACAACACTTACTACCCGTTTTTGCATGGACTGATTGCTTATACGGACATGTTGAATTCCACTCCAGTTAATAAGCGTATGTTCTCGCCATTAGTGGTGTTTTTTTCTCCGGACCTTTCACTTTCAATGGCACCGCACAAGCTTGGTTGGGAAGTCTTAAATTGGACGCATGAGCACGATGTCGCTCAATGGCCTAGGCATATACCTATCGACCCCGAGGCATCTAAATGGACATACTGCTTTAATGGTGTCGAACTGTTTATCAACATGAGCTCAGACAAGCATCAAGTGCTTAGAAATCGGAATCTCGGCTCACGCCTTAATTTTGTGATTAACGCAAGGGAGGTCTTTGACATAGTCGCTAATGGTGAAACGAAAGGTGGCAGGCAGGCTCGAGAGCGTATTCGAAATCGTGTCAAAAAATACAACAACGGAGTGATGCCAACTGAGTTGGGGTTTTATGGAGAAGAAGAAAACCTCGAATGGCGTCAGTATCAGTTGCAAGAAGCTAGTGTGAAACGACCAAGACTGTGTCCCTTCAAATAAAAACTAACGAGAGAACGTAGATGCCTTTATATAACTCAATAACAGAAACTGTTGGATGCACTCCAATTGTCAAACTAAACAATCTTGCTCCAAAGGGAGTCGAGGTTTATGTCAAAGTGGAGTCTTTCAACCCAGCTGGTTCAGTCAAAGATAGGCTTGCACTCTCAATCGTGTTAGACGCTGAAACAAAAGGTTTGCTCAAGAAAGACGACACAATTATTGAATGCACTTCAGGTAATGTTGGAATTGCCTTGGCCATGGTTGCCGCAGCCAGAGGATACAAATTTATCGCCGTAATGGGGGATGGATATTCGCTAGAACGCAGGAAGCTAATTCGCGCTTACGGTGGTGAAGTCATCTTGTTCCCAAGTGAACAAGGTAGTAGCGGCGGTAATCGAATTGCCGACCAGCTTGCAGCTCAGAATGGATGGTTCAGACCCCGCCAGTTCGATAATCCAGCTAACCCTGCTTATCATCGTGAAACGACAGCAAGTGAGATACTCAGTGATTTTTCTGGTAAGCGTTTGGATTACTTTGTCACAGGCTTTGGTACAAGCGGAACTCTTACGGGTATTGGACAGATGCTGAAGGTGGCACGACCGGAGGTTGAAATTGTCGTCCCAGAACCTAAAGGTGCTCAGATCCTCGCAAAGGACCAATGGAAAGTTCACCCCATCCAAGGTTGGACCCCAGATTTCATACCAAGTGTGCTGGATAAGAGTGTGGTGGATAACCTTGTCACTGTTGATGGAAATTTGGGGATCACGACGGCACGTGACTTAGCTCGTCACGAAGGCATTCTTGTTGGTATCTCTGCCGGGGCAACGGTAGCTACAGCTTTAGAAGTGGCTAAATCTGCATCTAAAGGAAGCGTGATATTGGCAATGGCACCAGATACAGGAGAAAGATATTTGTCTACTGAGTTGTTTGATCAACTTGGTAATGAAGAAACGGACCCTTTTATTACAACTTGGAGCGAAGAGTCTATAACAGCTGAATGTAATGCATAGTTCACCCTCTAAATACTGGATTTATGTTAATAGTACACGTGACATGTAAACGCTATCAACGATAATTATCAACGAAAGGAATACTCGTATGGAAAAACGAATTTCATTAAGTGTGTTGGCGTTGGTCATGTTCTGTGTGACCTACTCTGTAAACCTTCAAGCACCTCTTTACAGTGTTTATGCCGAAAACAGTAACATGGGCCCCGCGGCGGTCGCCATCGCCTTTGCTGCCTATGTATTGGGTCTATTGCCTACTCTATTAATGCTAGGGGGTATTTCAAATAAAGTAGGTAGGAAGCAACCCATATTCCTTGCACTATTGTTAAGTGCGGGGGCAACGGCATTGCTCGTCATTCAGCCAAATTGGACCTCGTTATTTGTCGCAAGACTGCTATTGGGTGTTGCTACCGCCTTAACCACAACCTCAGTCTCAGCGTATATATACGACCTTATTGATGAACGAGAACAAAAATTTGGTACGTTGCTAGTGGCCGCGTCTACGTCGTTGGGGTTTGGTAGTGGTGCACTTGCGACAAGTGTGAGCCTAAACGTAGCTGGCATGACAGTGCTGCCATACAGTTACCTCAGTCTATTTCTACTCGTTTCTTTGTTGTTGTTGTTGCTGGTTCGATTGCCGAGCAACCAAACCATAAAACCAAATCTCAAACTCATTACATTGCCTTGCTTCCCCACCAACACGTGGTCGTATGGTTTAGGCATGATGTTAGCTTGGGCTACAACGGGTATGGTCATCGCAATCGTACCAATACTTCTCAATGAGATGGGTTTAAGCGATTGGACTGGCTTAATGGTTTTCCTATCTATTTGCACTGGTTTTTTGACTCAACACATTGCTAAACGCTTGCACCCAAACTCAAGCCTAATATTGGGATGTTTCTTTACGGTATTTGGGTTTAGCCTCATAGCACTTGGCTACTATCATGAATCTATCACGATCATTCTTTTCGGAGCCAGTTGCACTAGCCTTTCAAGTTATGGTTTCACATATATGGCGGGGCTACTTAAGTTTACGAGTAACCATAACATCGACAAGGCAAGCTCTACGGCTGGCATGTACATCTATTCTTATGTCGGATTTTCGATACCTGTAATTACGTCCGGATTCATAGCGCAGCGCTTCGGTAACTGGGTGGCGATACTCAGTTTTCTAACACTTCTACTGGCTCTTTGTTTCATTATTGTCGTCGGAAAGTTGATAGAAGGGAAGAAACAAACTCACTTTATGAAAGTTAAGAGCTAGGAAGGCTGAATGTCAGACTCACAGATTTCGCTCATTACAGGAGCAAACAGAGGGATCGGTTTTGAAATTGCAGCAGAACTTGGCAAGCAAGGTCATAAGGTACTGCTTGCTGGTAGAAAAGCAGCAGCAATTAAAGAGGCTGCTGCTAACCTGAACCTCCAAGGTATCGAAGTCTATTGCTTATGTATGGACATTACCGACGACAAATCTATCAAAGAAGCCGTCCATATCGTTGAAACCTTGTTTGGTAAGGTCGATATACTTATAAACAACGCAGCAATAAGGGTTGAAGAATATGGCACACCGCCGTCTGAACAACCACTCATAAAATGGTTTGAAACGTTCAATACAAATTTGTTTGGTACGGTAAACGTAACCCGCAGCTTTTTACCTTTACTCAAGCGCTCAATGAAAGGAAAAATCCTCAATGTATCGAGCTTATTGGGATCGGTGACGTTACATAGTGACACCAAATCATACGCATACACGGATGAATTTAAATCTCTACCAGCGTACAGTGCCTCAAAAAGTGCCCTCAATTCTTGGACTGCTCACCTCGCCTATGAGCTTCGAGATACCTCGATAACGGTAAATAGCATCCATCCCGGCTATACAAAGACCGACTTAAACGATGGCGATGGGATGTTAACCCCAAAAGAAGGAGCCCTCACAGCGATAAAAGTGGCACTTGATGCTGACAGCTTAGTGAGTGGTCAGTTTATTCACATGGAATCCCTTCTTCCCTGGTAGTAAAAGGAATAGTTAAATGCTCGCAACAAAGAAAGTCGCTTTAGTCTCAGATAGTGATAGCCTAGCTGTCGACTATGATATGCCTTATATTCTGGACGCTTTTAAGCGTACTGACGTGGAAGTTGATGTGATATTTTGGGATAGCCCCAACCACGATTGGGCTATGTATGATGTGGTTGTCCTGCGCTCACCGTGGACCTATATGGAGAAAATTGAGCCATTCATTGAATTTTGCCAACAAGTTGAAAATTGTTCAGTACTGCTCAATCCTCTATCGGTGATCAGATGGAACTCAGACAAGAGTTATTTGAAACAACTCGAGAAGCAGGGTGTCCCAATTGTCCCGACAGAAATCATCTACTCAGAAACTGAGATTCAAGCAGCCGTTGCTAATCTTCAAGATAACTACTGGAAAGTTCACGAAGTCGTGATTAAACCAACAGTTGGTGCCTATTCATTCGGTGTCATTCGTCTGTCCATCGAAGATTTAGACAAAATAACTCAGCATGTGCGTTACCTATTAGGACTAGGTAAGGGCGTCATTATTCAACCATACCTACATACGATTGAAGAGCATGGTGAAACGAACATGATTTACTTTGATCATACGTACTCACATGCGATTAAGAAGGAACCTTTGCTCGCACAACGTGGTGAGACTAAAACGCCGGACATGGAATTTCGCAAGCTAAAAGAAGCGAATAGTGAAGAGAAGGCGTTGGCGAAGCGTATATTGAGGTTAGTACAAAGCAATCTTGGTCTTTCTCAACCACTTCTGTACGCGAGATTAGACTTCATTGAAGGTAAAAATGGTCGGCCGCTGCTGCTGGAACTTGAGATAACCGAACCATCACTAAGCCTACCACTTACGCCTGAATGCGTTGATATATTTGTGCAGTCGATTATTGATAAAGCCCCAAAGCCTGTATATATAAAGGATTCTTTGTAACTGCCCTGGTTACCTATAAGCAGTTAATCGGTCTTCGAACATAATTATAAAGCGGTTCAGAACTTGTCGCCATTTGCTTATATGGGCATCGTCCATTGTACGGAGACATCCTGGATCGCTAAGAAGATCGTCTTCCCTGCCACTTCATCCGTTGGGAATAGCTTACTTTTGTTGATGGCTTTCGAGATAAAAAGTGACGGATAAAAATTTAGCCTATGAAGTTTCTGGACAAAAATAAATCAGTACCTTTGCTAAATTAGAAAGTCATGAATAACTACAGGTATGGAAAGTCACTTAATTTGGTGTCCAGTCTTGGCTGTGCAGATCATTGTCTATCTTTACCATCCTGTTTAATGTATTTGCGATAGGCTCATTATGGTCGCATAACACTCGGTAAACACACATAATGAAAGGAATTTATCTATGATATTTAAAGGAATCAGTGCTTTCCCGATCACCCCGATGTCGGATGAACGAATCGACGTGACCGCTTATAGTCAGATTCTTGGCCGTTTAATTAACGCAAGGGTTGATTCTATATGTGCCTTAGGGTCAACAGGTTTATATCCGTATTTAAACGCATCAGAGAAACATAACGCGATTGCTACAGCAGTTGAAATGGCAGGAGAAATTCCTGTCTTGGCTGGCATCGGGTCGCTACGATTAAGGGATGTGCTTGCTAATGCTGAGCAAGCAGAGCAGCTCGGCGTAAAAGGTCTTTTACTCGCGCCTATTTCTTATCATCGGTTATTCGATGAAGAAGTCTATGAACTCTATCGACGTGTATCGGAGAGCGTTTCGGTACCTATCTGTGTATACGACAACCCAGCTGCTACCCATTTTACCTTTAGTCACGAACTCCATGCTGAGATTGCAAAGCTAAAAATGGTGCAGTCAATAAAGTTCCCTGGTGCGCAATTTGAAGATCAGGGTGGATGCCGAGTTCAAGCTCTCAGAAAACTACTGCCAGGCAATGTAACGATTGGAGTTAGTGGTGACGTATTCGCTTCAAATGGCATTCAAGCAGGATGTGACGTTTGGTATTCCGTCCTAGCAGGTTTGTTCCCACTCACCGCTCTATACTTATTTAAGCAAGCCAAAATTTCTTCCCCTGCGCAAGCGAAAGAACTCTCTCTAAGATATGACAGACTGTGGCAATTGTTCTCAGATAATCTCGGTGCCATGAGGGTGATGGTCAGTGCGGCAGAAATATTAGGCTATGCTGAATCCCCATGTTTACCAACCCCTTTGACAGGATTAGATAGTGAATCCAAGCTCATTCTGCAAGAAATTATCTCAGAGTTAGATCTCGCTTAACACTATATGTAGAGTGAAATTTCTTACGGGATTTTTCGACCCAAAATCAAGATGGCAAGCTTTGTCGAGTAGACGACACTTGTTACCAAGTGCCGCCCCTCTAAGAACTGTACGTGC
>NZ_JBGOOU010000070.1:0-7508 GCF_041439815.1 Vibrio sp. 1F279
CTTCCCAACCTTCTGGTATCAAACCCAACTCAGACTCAACAAGCTTTTCTGGGAATAGCGAGGCAGTGGCCGCATCCATTCCTTCTGGTTGAGCACCATTCATTTTGGCTTTCACTGGATCGAAATCAACAAACCATGACTTGAAGATGGCTTGTGCCATTTCTTCTAGGGATTGATTTATTTGGTTGTTAACAGTCAATTTATGATCGAGCGATTGTAGAAAAGATACTATTTCATCTTGAACTGCTAATGGTGGGCACGGTACTTGGATTTGCTTTACAGATGTTGAAGCTTTTGCAATTGCAGGAACACCAACCTGTGAAGCATATGAGAGTAGGCGATGTTGACCTATACGACTACGCAAAAAGTAGTTAACGTAATATGGGTTTACTTTCTCTTTGTCTAATGACACTTTTAACTGGCTTTGAGATACAACGTACCGATTATAAGTTGCACCTTTTGGAATAATACTAACCTGACCAATGGTTCCACGATGGGTAATAACAATATCCCCCTCAAAAGCATTTGATGATTTTAATTCGTCTGCCTTTTCTTCGGTGAGGTAATCGCACTCATTATCATCGATATACGCCCCATGTAAGTTTCCTCCTTTAAGAACAGGAACCCCTGATTTAACAAAATTTTCAGCCTTTATTCGAGAGCCAAACGGCCCCATAGCAATAGAGCCTTTTTCCGACGATTTCAACTCATCTATTGTTAATTCAGGCCAATTACAGGTCATAACCTAACCCCGCTAGGTTCTTCTTGATTTCAGCTTCTAACATTACAGAGTCAGTAAACTGCTCACTTAGTTTTGAAGTCAGTGTTACCATCTTCTCAGCAAAAGGAATGCCATCGTCCTCTTCTTCCGCAGCGCCAACGTAACGGCCCGGAGTCAGTACAAAGTCATGTTTAGTAATTTCTTCTAACATTACTGACTTGCAGAAACCAGCTTGATCTTCATAAGCTACGCCATGAACTTCTTCACCCGTTTTCCAAGCGTGGAATAGATCAGCAACTTTCTTGATATCATCAAAGCTGAAATCACGTAATACACGATCTTTCATGTAACCAAGGTTACGCGCATCGATAAACAGCACCTCACCCTTACGGCCACGCAGCTTACGCCCTGCCTTATCGACGCGAGGGTTCTTGTTTTTGGTTAAGAACCAAATACACGCTGGGATCTGGGTGTTAGTAAACAGTTGACCCGGAAGCGCTACCATACATTCAATCAAATCGTTCTCAATTAATGCCTGACGAATGGTGCCTTCGTTGTTGGTCGTTGAACTCATAGAGCCATTTGCCAACAGAAGCGCCTGAGAACCTTCAGGTGCAAGATGATGAAGCATGTGCTGCATCCATGCGAAGTTCGCATTACCTGATGGTGGTTGACCGTATTTGAAGCGAGGATCGTTATCATCAACACCCGTGTTCCACTCTTTCATGTTGAATGGAGGGTTAGCCATGATGAAGTCGGCACGTAAATCAGGGTGCTGAACATTGGTATAAGTACTTGCTGGCTCTTTACCAAAATCGTAATCAAGACCACGGAGCGCCATGTTCATCGCTGCTAATTGCCACGTTGTATGGTTGTATTCTTGACCGTAGATAGAAATCTTCTGCTTCTGAGTAAGGGCATCAACCTTCTTCTCATTTGCATGACGCTCGATGAACTTCTCTGATTGAACAAAGAAACCGCCAGAACCCATTGCTGGGTCATATACACGACCTTCAAAAGGTTCAATCATCTCAACGATCAGAGTTACGATTGATGCTGGGGTATAGAACTGACCACCTTTTTTACCTTCAGCCAGTGCGAACTGACCAAGCATGTATTCGTATACATGACCGAGGATGTCTTTACTGTTTAGATCGGCATGAACAAACGGTATTGTCGCAATCAGGTTGATAAGCTCATTCAGCTTAGCTTGGTCAATCTTCAATGAAGAGTATGACTTGTTAAGCACACCTTTCAGTTTTGGGTTATCCCGCTCAATACCTTCAAGTGCGTTATCGATGAGGTGACCGACAGAAGTGATTTTCTTAGGCTTACCATTAATATCAAGTTCAGCGCCACCAATAACCAATGGGCCGTTATCTTGCAGGAACTGCCAACGAGACTCAGTTGGTAGCCAGAACACGTTTTTCTCTGTGTAAAAGTCACGTTGTTCCAGCTCGATAGCAATCTCTTCTGCTAGTTCTTCTTCCGAGAAGTCATCAGGATCCAAGTAATATTCGTGCTCTGGGTTAGCGATGTCAGCTTTAATCTCATCCTGACGCAGCTTAAACGCATCAGAGACGTACTTAACGAAGATTAGACCTAACACTGCATGTTTGTACTGCGCGGCGTCTAGCGTTGAGCGTAGCTTGTCTGCTGCGTTCCAAAGCTTGCCTTCAAGCTCTTTCAAATACTGTTGTTCTGTTTGTTTCATTAGAAGTTTTCTTGTTATAGAAATATTCCGTCAATCATACCACTGGATGCAGCATTGTCTTTGATTTCTGCCTTACTTAAAGAGCATTTTTATGAAGTAAGGAGCACATTATGGAAGCTTGGAATAAAGGGAAGCGTGTAGGTCAGAAGAAAGCCTTCAAACTAGAAGACATTTGGCGCATCCGTATTCGACTTGAATTGGAAGAGCGCTTGTTTGAGTTGGCACTGTTCAACCTAGCCATCGACTGCAAGTTGAGGTCGTGTGATTTACGTAACTTGAAAGTTCAGGATGTCAGCCGTAGTGGCTGCGTGATGTCGAGAACCATAGTTAAACAGCAGAAAACCCAACAAGAGGTACACTTCGAGATCACACCCAAGACTCAGCAAACTTTGTCACAATGGATCATTCAAAACTCATTACAGCCAACAGATTATCTATTCCCAAGCCCACGACGTGAAGGACAACCCATCTCGTACCATTACTACACCACCATGGTTAATCGATGGGTTGCTGATATAGGACTCGATAAAACGCAATACGGCACACATTCACTGCGCCGAACCAAGGCTTCTTTGATCTACGCTAAAACCAAGAATCTTAGGGCTATTCAATTACTTCTTGGTCATGCTAAGTTAGAAAGCACGATTGAATACCTTGGCGTTGAGATTGAAGATGCGCTGAGGATTTCGGAGAGTTGTGAGACGTGAAATTTAGCATTAACCCTTATAAAAAAGCCCCACTACGTCAGCAGTGGGGCCATATAGGGTGGTCAAGACGACTGTGGGACATAGCACCAATCCAGAAGCGAGACCAATCTTTCGGTTTATCAGCCAGTTAACTAGAACTAACCAATCAAAATCTGTATTCTTGTCAGAACTATAGCAAAACTCACCATTAGGAGCAACTCTTGAAAGTTGATACTGGCATTTTAAACTCAAACTTAACAGTTCCCGAAGCATTCTTTTTAGGTGCATGGTTTAACATGACCCATGAACTGAGTTTAGATAGTGAGAGAGCTAGTTTCCTTCATGCAATTAATGGTTGTCAAGAGTTACTGCTACTTCTTGACTTTGGAGAAGCATACGGTGGAGCCAATAAGCGTTATGTCGTGGCTACTGAATTGCATGAAATCTTACAAGTAGATCCTATTGTTAAGACTCCTGAATTTGAAAAGTTGACTCAGAAAATGTTAGCTTTAACGCTCCCTAATGAGCAAGGAGAAAGCGAAGCTTCAGTTAATAAGTCAACAGAATTAATGCGATCACACATTGAAGAGTACCTAACTCATTTAAATGAGCATTATATAAAAGTTGGACTTAACCACCTTGAAAGCTTGTTATTTTCAGAAGTACCAGTTGATAGCAACGACCATCTTAAAAAGATACTGACTGCCACAGAGTCGATTGTTTCTGGGCTAATTGCTTCTGGGTTAAGCATGAACGAACTTCACAATTACTATCGACATGTGCTGACTAAATTTGTTGATAACGAGCCCTTCTCAGCTCGCTATCAATATCTTAAGGCTGTCTTATTAGAAGATAGTAAAGACTACTTGATTGAGCTGACTGTTACCAACCGAGAGCTTACTGAGCGTTTGGCGCAAGGAACAGAATGGGTCTTTGGTTCTTTGACATTAAAACGAACTGAAGAAAATGACAAGAACCTGATAGCTTCGGTGACAATAAACGCGAAATCACGTATTTCTGCTGGCATGCAAGCCAATGAACAACTAGGTGAAGTTCTTGATGCACTTAGTTTTGCAATACCAAATATTAATCTTTCAATAAATAAATCATTTAAGTCAACGGACCTCTCCACAGGTATAGAAAAATCCATTCGTCTTCATTCCCCAGTACCTAACCATATACATAAAATGAATTATGAGGAGCTTGAACGATTTATCTCATCTCTAAATAACTCAATTACTGATACTAAATTAGCTGGGGCATACCGTCAGTTACGAATCAATGCTTCTGCTGATAATATTGAATCTAGATTTGTCGGAAACTGGACAGCCTTAGAAGCCCTAACACGAGATGTGCCTTTGAAGACGAATCGACCGGGAGATGATGAGAGAGTGATTCTCGCGGCAGTATCACCAATTGCAATAGACTATGTAATAAAAAGATTAAGAACATTTAAAATAACATTGGTCAATGCAAACAAAACTGCCTTTACTATCGAAGGTGGAGATAGCTTTCATATCGATGATGCTAACGTCGAGAATATGTTTTCCGTTCTAAGTTGCCCACTAAAGGCGAATGCTATTTTACAAAGTCTCGATAACTTTCCATTCTTCAAGTATCGCTTGAGTTTGTTTACAAAACTTTGCCAAAACTCTTTAGAGCTAGCCAAAAACATTGAGAAACATGAGCAGCGAGTGTCATTGCAAATTAAGCGCCTTTACAGAGCGAGAAATCTTCTTGTTCATGATGGAGGGCGAGTAAAAAACCTCGAATTACTTTGTGCATACTCAGAGCATTATTTGAAATGTAATTTAACTGCGATCACCGCTATCATATCCTCCAAGCCGACGATCACAAATAGTCAAGTTGCTTTATTACGACTTGCAGATACACTCACGGATACAAAATTGAGTTTAAACCCAGCGATTAAAGCCCTAAGAAAGAAACAAAAGCAAGGTGCTAAAAGTCCAGAGAAACAATATCAAGATCAAAATTATAATAACGCTGAAGAACTCAAGGAACTAATCAGGTTATTTGATCAACCATCATAACGGCTAATGATGGTTCCAAAGTCAACCTTATACGCCTCTTCTGAGGCGCTTTTGTCCCGTAGCGAAAGACCGCGGACGAACCAACACTATTTCAACGAAAAAAGAAAACCACTGCTAGTTCTTCAACATCAGGTGTGAATGAAATTGAGTAATTCACCTCTAAAATGATCGCTTACAGGGCAAAAAACTTTGCCCTTACATTGAAAACTATGACTGTATGGGCATAGCATAGGCAAGTTCATGAACTAATTGTCTAAACAACGATTCTTTGCCCTCTGGGATAATTAACTGGTCTTTTCCTACGCGTTGGCACAATTTCTGTAATTTAGGTGCTGACGCTATGTTCTTTGCTATCGACTCGGTATCGCATTTCAAAAGTAAAAAACGCCCCTCTAATCGTACTGCATTCTTATTGCTCTCTAACGTTTTGAAGAGGTGCTCAATTTGAGTCGGGAAATATGGTTGTTCATCTCTTTCAGATAGGAAAGATTGTATTTCTTCTAAGTCACCACCATTTTCGAGGTGTGAGAGTATCTTGCTTGTGCATAGCTGCCAGACTTGGTCGGTAGCTTCATCCGCATAATTAGTAAGAAATACTCGCTCACTTGTAGTGGGTGGCTGCATAAACTGAACACGATACTTCGGCAATAATGCGATCGATGTTTTCGTTGATTCGGATACATCGATGTAGGTATCAACCACTCCAAGCACATAGGCTCCGAGCTTTGTAAGCCTGATATATTTTAAACCATCATAAATGGACAAATAATCTAGGTCATATTGCCCCCAACGGTCATAGTAATTATCTTGAGCGCCCTCCGGCGTTACGTAAGCTATGTCGACGATCCCTAGAGTCGCGAAATACTCCATAATTAAACAGCGAGAGTAAGCATTAGTAAGAAAGGTACCGTCATGAATGCGGCCATACGTGGAATCACCAATATACAAGCTATAGGGTTCAAACGTAATATTAAAGAATTGCCCCTCAACCGCCATTAATCTCAGATAGTCATCAAAAGAGACCCATTCTTCAGGTGGGCAAGATCGCAATGTTTCTATACAAGCATCCCTGCGGCTCAGAACATTGGTAAAATATTTCTGACCTTTTCCTTTTTGCCCTTTAATCTGATTGATACGTGAGAACTCGTCAAATTTGCTTCGATCTTTCCAGTCCAAGAAAAGCTGTTTAATGACGTCACAATGTCGTTGTTGAAGAGCGGCTTTTTTTAGGTTGATTTGCAATTCGCCCTTTGTCTCTTTGAACCATAGAGCAGCTCTTAGAATTTGAATCCAACCAAAAGCCTTTATACTTTTCGCTGATTCGTCATCAAGTGATGTTACCTTTTGATACGGTTCATTGAGTTGGTTGCACAGTTGGTTGAGCAATGTTTTAGAAGGCAGCCCAGTTTTCGGACTGACTTTTAACTTCTTAACCTTAATAGTGTTAAGAAGAACGTTAAGCTCCGCTTCCGTGTATTGTGGGGTTTCTGACGTTTCAATCTCGTCACCATCGACAATTGCCGTTGGCACAGAGAAATGTGGTGGCAATGGAACATGAGGTTTCAAAAAAGCTAATAGGTCATTAGGTATTCTGCGTGAAGATCCGTAACGGCGGTCAGGATAAAAGAACGGAGATAAAGCTTTGCCACCGTTATCTTTATCTCGACTTCGATACAACGACCAGTCTTCTGTACTAGGTGGTTCTTTTTGATATTTTGACCAGAATACGAAACCGTCCATATAACCTGCTTGATTGTGAACGGCCTCTTGCAAAGCAAGCTTCTGAACCTCTGAGAGGTGGTTCCAAATTAGCTGTAGGTTGTCTGGGTTCATCAATGCATTAAAGAGTACACTTGCAACTTCTGCTTTGCGACTGGGGATAGCACAAGAAAAGGGTAATGACTTGATACGAAACTTCAGGTCATCGACGGTGCTGTAATCAATAAGGTTTTGAAAATTATCCATGCTGTTACTAGCTCTCTTGATATCTTCAGGAGATTTTATACTACCCCCCTTAGCTCTTCTTCCTTATTTTCGAAAAAGCGTACTTTGCATGGCTTAAATAAATGCAAATTCAATGGAAAGTGTGATTTTGCTAAGGCACTTTTGTCCCGAAGCGACCTTACCAATATAAAAAGTCATTTTTACTGCATGAGTCTTGTTATCGTCACATGAGCAGGGGTTGGGTAAATTCCAGTTGTCTACGAACGCGCATGTTGATAGCCGAATATAATAATGGGCAATAATAGGATAAGCCACTCCCAAAAAGTGGCTTTATAGGGATTCAAGATAACTACCAACTCAAAAAATCCAACTCAGCTCTAATATCACTTATC
>NZ_JBGOOU010000071.1:0-7194 GCF_041439815.1 Vibrio sp. 1F279
ACAAGCTTACTGGGTTAGGTATGCCTGAAACTTGTCGTATTGACTAAAAAGCATGAGAAACGGGGAGACTCTGTTTCTAAACTGAATTACGCAACAAAGCCAATAATTATTGCGAAGGTGTAAATAATTTCTTGGCTTAATTAAAATTGATTTACGCTAGAAAGGCATTGTGTCCTTAACGCACTATAACTAAATATCTTGATATAACTACTCTAAGTGGCAAAGGGTAGAGCACACATATGAATAATTTAATAAAGCACCGCACGGTTTTCATCACCGTTTGATTTGGATTTACATGGCTCGCACCACGTATGAAGGATTTTGATATTTCTTTGTTGCGTAAATCAGTTGAACTAAGTTATCGGGACCGATTAAGAGAAACGGATGTGCTATTTGGAGAAATAGTACATCACAGCGCTGAAGTGATGACTAAGGTGAGGTCTCAAAAAAGTGAGGTAAGGACGATATCTGTTTTTATTCCTACTGGAAAATACGACAAGTGTTTGCCTTACTTATAGACGTATATACATTAACTTAGAAACTGGCTTGACTGATTTGGGGCTAACTCTAACAAGTTAGAGCTTAATCGAGCGCTTGAGACCATTAATGCTCGTTTTGAAAAAGGGACGCTGACCTTTGGCTCTCAAAAGGGAGGTTACAGTGAGCAAGGTGGCAGTATCGATATACCCATTCTAGTGACTTACTGACGGGTAAATGTATTTAAATAATCCTCATTCTTGGCTTCTTATCTCTTAGCTTATTGCTTCTTAGTTTTTTACGTGGGGTGAGAAATAATGAGGTGCTCTTTCCTTAGGCGTGATCCTTCGGGCAAGGCTTTCTCTTGGAGCTTTCATCTATGGCCTAGATTGGCATCACCCTAGTGAGCCACTGCGTGCCGCACCAGAAGGTGCTTCTCTACAAGCTCCTATCGTACAACCCTAAACGCCTGCGCCTCGTCAGTCTTCCTCGTTGCTGTTCGTCGTACCTCCTCACTCATTTCACTGACCTCCATTAAGTTCGAGTAAGGGCTTGTTGCCTTATGTGCCGATTTCCCTTTCGACTTGCATCATTTGATGGGGCTCGCAGGCTGTTTACCGTGCTCGCTCAGAGCCCCAATAACAAGGGTATATGAACGCTTCGCGCCCTTGTTATTGAGAACCATGAGCGCTTGCCGGACAGCCAAGCGGCTCCATAAAAGTGATACTCAAACAAAAAGGAAACTCCTCATGGCACAACGAAACTCAAGCCCAACTCTCTCTAAATCGATGTTCAGCGACCAGCGTTTCGCCGCTGGGCACGAAAGCTCACCAAAAAATGATATCTCCTGCCAGGTCGTTGAACGTGCAGTGCGTTCGACCGTTTCCGCGACTGTTTCAAAGGGACTTATTTGGGTGAATTCAACGGACTTTAATTCGAGCGTTCGAGCGGTTAAAGTGCATGAGATTTTACTTAATGAGTTTGGTTATACCGACTCTTTGATCTTGGAGGAAGGAAATAAAGGAAAAGGGGTGAGTATTGGCGTATGTGATAGAGCTACGACTGTGAAACAGATGCGAGAAGATTACGCCTATGCGAAAAAAGAAGAGAGAAACGTTGAAACGACCGCTAAGCATCAAGCGAGAGCGAAAGATCTTCTGACTATCTTGTATGGCCAATAACACGGACTGAGCGCCGCCCATCACGACTTTAAATATTAAAAGGGATCTATTATGTCTGTACTTGCTAACTACTCTAATCACAGCCTTTTCTCTGTAGAAGAAAAAGATATCTTGCACCATGCCGCGAGCATTTTAAAATCTAAGTTGTTTGTGTCAGAGCAGACGCCACTCAATTCCCCTGAATTGGTGAAGTCATTTTGTCAGGCTTCACTTGCTTCCAATGAAAGCGAAGTGTTTGGGGTGATCTTTCTTGATAGTCAGCATCGAGTTTTACGCACAAAAGAGATGTTTAACGGCACCATTGACACCGCATCCGTTTACCCGCGTGAAGTGGTCAAAGAGTCACTGGCCACAAATGCAAGCGCGGTCATTTTTTATCATAACCATCCCAGCGGTGATGCCACACCCAGTCAAGCCGATCGACGTATTACTCGACGACTGACCGACGCGTTAGCCTTGGTTGATATTCGAGTTCTCGATCATTTCGTGGTGTCTTTTGAAGATGTGGTGTCGTTTGTGGAGCGTGGTTGGATATAGCCATTAGTGAAACATGTCTCTCATTTACGCCTATTCTGGCGTGAATGACTTCCTCATCATAATGCTATAAACTGTAAGCAATTAAATAAGGTTTCTACTATGTCTGAATCAAGCAAAGTCACATTAAGCGTTGAAGAGCTGATCAACCTAACCGCTCATGCTGCCACTCAAGAGCAGTTAAATGATACGCGTAAAGAACTCGATCAGAAGATCGAAGCGGTTCGTCATGAGCTTTCAGATAAAATCGATACGGTTCGTAATGAAGTGAGTTCCCTTAAAAACCTCATTATTGCAACAGCCTTCGCGATGATTGCGACGGTAGCCGGTGCCGCGTTTTGGGTTGGTAGTCATATCAACGTTTAATGTTCAAATATGTTTTCTGAAATGCCTCTTATCCTAGAGGCATTTTTTTTACCTCGTGATTGCTGTGTACGCTTGGGTTTCTGCGCTAAAAGAGGTTGAGCCAAAGGCTCGACCGCAAGCGGTCGTCAAAACGGCTCTCAGTACCACAGTACGCCCATTTGCTCTATGCTTGATTATATTGCTTTGTCATGGTGTCGCTTTGTTGATTTTTGCCTTATAGGGCTTGATAGGCGGCTTTTTTATTATGACGGTTTAAAGCTGATTTGAAGCACAGTGTCATGGTAAGGGCTTCGATTGGGCGTTACCCTTCGGGCAAGGCTCTCCGCTTGTATCTTTCATCTATGGCCTAAGAGTGGCTTCACCCTGGTGAGTCACTGCGTGCCGCCCCAGGATGTGCCTCTCTACAGTCCCTATCTAAAAGGATATCGCTGCAATCCTGAACGCCTGCGCCTCGTCATTCTTCCTCGTTGCCGCTCGTCGTGCCTCCTCACTCCTTTCACTGACTGAACGAAAGAATCTGTAAGATGGATTTTGTTTTTCGCCTGTCTTTTTTCCTTTGATTTCTCATTACCGTGTCGCGGTCTTCCTGCTTAACGTCCCAAATCAGAACCCCCAAAACAAGGGTATATGAACGCTTCGCGCCCTTGTTTTGATGAACCGTGATTTTGGGTCGAGCAGTCAGGCGACAACGGGAATGAAAAATTAATCAAAGGAAAAACTTATGACAGACTCAATCCTTAATCCATCAACAGCTTCTAACGTTCAATCCGCGACAAACGTATCCCCGTTTGAGCCGTCAGGCTCATCCAAGAATGAATTTTTGAAGCGCTTCTCTGGTCATAAGTTGCGTAAAAATGCGAAGGCTAAAATTACGAAGCTGTTGGAATATGCTGACACGTTGATCTTAAAAACTCAGTCAATGGGGATGGATGATTGCTTTAGAAGTAATGAGCCTGTCACGATGGATAAATCCGAATTTTGGGATTGGTACGAAAAGAACTACAGCGACATGGTTATTTTATTAACCATCCGTGAAGGCGCTCTAGTGAAAGTGCAGGTCTGTGATTGTATCTATCATTTTTCTAATGATGTGGTGATGACATTCTCTTTGGATGGAGAGGAACCGCAAAGCACGATTATTGAGGGGGAATGCTCAGAAGTGGAGGGCACCGAAGAAGTGAAAGAGCCGGTGCAGCTTGCCCCGTTCGACCAATACGTACACCTGGAAAAGACCGCCGTTGTGAAGCAAGTGATTATTGATTGGAGTGAATCCAATTTATTATCTGATGGCAATGCGTACACCCTTGATAATTACAACAAAAAAGCAAGTCAAGAAGCTATGGAAGTGGGCCGCAATAACGGTTACACCAAGACGATGATGTATATCGAGTTTGATAATGGTGACTTGGAGCGATTTAGACATGATATTGATGCGGATCACCCAACGCTGAACCACTATTACGCTGCTGTGACTGAGACAAAATTGATGGGCTTGTCTAAAGTGCGCTTTACGTTTGAGCAAGTGACAAAGGCATTGATTGACGGTTATCTTTCCCCGCTTAACAGTGATGAGAAAAAGCCAACACCGCCACCACAAGATAACACCCGAAAAGTGGTAGCGCTGGGAGACTATCAAGAGCGACAAGAAGCGAAGCGCGATAGATTAGAAGAGCGTGCCGCTAAAGCTGAAGCGGTCTCTAATGAGCGATTTAATACCGCGAGTACATTAGGGAAAATGTTACCGTTCGGTCAGCCAATCCTGGTTGGTCACCATTCAGAAGCGAAGCACCGTAAACACGCGGAGAGCATCAATACCAACATGCGTAAAAGCGTAGAGGCTCAGGATAAAGCGGAATATCTGAGCCGTCGCGCTGATAGTGTAGGCTCTGCCGGTATCGCGTCAGACGACCCAGAAGCGGTTGAAAAATTGAAGAAAAAGCTCGAGGGTTTGATTAAAAGTCATGAACTCATGAAAGCCGTTAATAAGATCGTTCGCTCTAGTCATATGACCGAGGAAGACAAGATCGAATATTTGGTTAATACACACGGACAGACAGAAGAAAGAGCAAAAAAATTATTACGCCCGTGTGAGTTTTTTGGAAAGTTTGGCTTTGATGCATACGCACTACAGAATAGTAATGCCAATATCCGAACAACTAGAAAGCGTTTAGAGCACTTGGAAGCGTTGCACAACGAAGCGCCATTACAGGGTAACGGCGAGGCAATGGGGACGGCTTGGGAGCTGTACGAAGAAGAGGGCCGCATTAAGTTTTCATTTGACGGTATTCCAGCCGAAGAGGTGCGCAAAAAATTAAAAAGTAACGGTTTTAAATGGTCACGATACTCTAAAGCGTGGGTGCGTAAACTGACGCCCAACGCGGTCTTTGTGACAAAAAGACTCATTACTTTATTCGATTAAAACCGAATGAGATGCCTCTTAGCCTGGAGGCCTTAGTTTCCTTGGTGATTTCCTTGAACGCTGTGGTCGCGCTAAAAGAAGTTGAGCCAAAGGCTCGACCGCAAGCGGTCGTCTAGCTGGCTCTCAGGAGGACTGTAGGCCCATTGACTCGATGCTTGATTGTATTGCAGTGTATTGATGTCAATTTGTGGTTGCGTGGCTGATAGGGCTTAATTGACGAGTTTTTTATGATGATAGTTTAAAGCGGATTTGAAGCACAGCGTCGTGATAAGGGCTTAACTTGGGCGTTACCCTTCGGGCAAGGCTTTTCGCTTGTATCTTTTATCTATGGCCTAAGAGTGACATCACCCTGGTGAGTCACTGCGTGCCGCCCCAGGATGTGCCTCTCTACAGCCCCTATCTAAAAGGATATCGCTGCAATCCTGAACGCACTCCTCTCACTGCGTTCGCTACGCCTCGTCGTACCTCCTCGTTGCTTTCCCTACCTTTGAATAAGTTCGAGTAAGGCTTGTTTTCTTATGCGCCGATTTCCTTTCACTCGCATCATTTACGGGCTCGCAGGCTGTTAACCGTCTCTCCCCACAACCTGATTTGCAAGGGTAAATGAACGCTGCGCGCCCTTGCAAAGCAGAACGATGGTGAGAGAGCGGACAGCCAAGCGGCTCCGAAAAGTGATACTCAAACAAAAGGAAAATCCTCATGGCGCAACAAAATTCAAACCTAACTCTCTCTAATTCAAATTCAGTGACCAGCGTTTCGCCGCTGGAGCACGAAAGCTCACCAAAAAATGATATCTCTAAGCGTCTGCAACCAGTAGAGCCAAGTCGTGATGTTGCCCTATCAGGATCAACCTCTGTGGAAAATATTGTCGTGATTGCCGCTCATGTAAAAGCAAGAGCCAGGCATTCCAGTGTTTGGCTAGAACTGACGGTTTTATTCCCAGAAACAGAACTCAATAAGCCGTACTGGGGGCAAGGCATCGCGAGAGGTCATGTGATTACTGAAACAAATAAGGTAGGGCTGAATAGTCGTGCTGTCGTCATGGGATGGGTGACAGATAGCCATCAATATATCGAAGTATAAAGACTTGATACCCCTTAGTTATAAAATGGAGACTTAAATAATGAAATATCTCTCACACTATATTCAAGACAAACAAACTCAGGCTTTTAATGATGCTGGGGCGTTCTTTGCTTTTTCTAATCAACAGTTCGATGAGGCAAAAAAAGAGGGCGTGAAATACGCATCACTAGGTATGGGGTTAATTTGCCCAGTTGATAATGCCAAGCAATTAATGACTCGTTTAGATTCCATCGCTCAAGAAGGGATCGCCGAAGATATCAAAGAGAACGGGAAAAAGGCGATCATTCGCCGTGAGTTATTTAATCACGAATGTTTCTACACAAATGATATTTGTGATTGTGTGGAAAAACTCGAAGGCTATGGCATTTCATACGATGAGATTTATGAAGTGTTTAATCACATTCGTAAAAAGGAAGACGTTTATTAAACGTGAAAATTAAAGCGCCTTGATATTTGTTCCATCAAATATCAAGGCATGTTCAAGTCAATTATGGTGAATATTCGAATGAACATTCTGAATGCTACACAAGATAGAGAAGAAACGAAAGCAAAATGTTACGTTTGTACGGCCGTGCCGTTTTCGTTGGGTAAAGTAGTCTATACGCAAGGTATTGAGCAGTTATTAGATAATAATGTCGGTGCTAACTTGTCGATTTATTTGCAGCGTCACCAAAGTGGAGATTGGGGAGAGACTTGCATTGAAGATAAAATCACCAATGACGAAGCAACCAAAACAGGCGAGAGAGTGATATCGAATTATACGATTTGTGATCAATCGGTTTGGATAATAACTGAACGTGACCGCAGCGTGACCACAATTTTATTACCTTGTGAATATTGATATCTCAATGGGATGGCATAAAATGAGAGTCCTATTATTAGGGCTCTTTTTTATGATGAAACCATTACTTTATCTTTCGTTGTTATCGCCGTGTTTCAGTTGGGCTTTTTGCTTTGATGAGGCAGGGCGATTTTATAATGTCGATCCACAGCTTTTAAAATCCATCGCCACGGTAGAAAGTAGCCTAAAGCCGAACGCGTACAATGAAAATAAAAACCAATCCGGTCAAGTCATCAGCCGTGATTTTGGATTGATGCAAATTAATTCCCATTGGTTTGATCGACTATCCGAAT
>NZ_JBGOOU010000072.1:0-6858 GCF_041439815.1 Vibrio sp. 1F279
TATACGGCTCAAATAAGTATTGGAAAGAGCGGTATGGATACCACAGACGTTCACTCTCAGAAACAGCGATGTATCGAGTTAAACAGTTACTAAGAGGACGATTGAGCTTAAGAAATTACAATGCGCAGGTGGGTGAGACTTACGCGATGATAAAAGCGTTGAACAAGCTTACTGGGTTAGGTATGCCTAAAGCTTGTCGTATTAACTAAGAAACACACGAAACGAAGTAGCTCTATCTCTAAATTTAATTACGCAACAAAGCCTATCCTCGCCCTAAAAGCGGGCGAGGATTTACGGAGAAATTGCTAACTGGAAATTGAGAACCTCAAAATTATCCTATAAAATTTATTCCTAACGAAGCCGCAAATTCCACCTGCTTCCAGCTCGATCTAAATCACGATCATTTTTAATCCGACCTGGGCGACTTGCCCCTCCCTCCTCTCCTCGACCACCTACAACCATAGCTAACATTTCTAATTCTTCTTGCGATAATAAAGGATGATTGGCAAATATAACTCGTTTCATTATTAAACCCCTAATTTTATTACTAATAATCTTAAAATTAAACAAAAGAAATTAATTTTAAATTATGATTACATTTAAAAAATCAGTTAATAATTTAATAAGTTAATAAATTAATGTAAATTAATGTAAATTATATTAAAAAGAATAACCTTGAATTCTAATTTCAGCACCGAGCCTACTGCATAAATACAACGTTGCTCATCTTCTTTGAAAATAACGTCTAACGCCCAGGAATCTGGCTCTCAATGTGCCAAAGTTTTCTTGTCGCTCTTGAGCGGCTTTGTTGAAGCGCTCATTTAATCGCCAATTTTTGAGTTGAGAGCCTTTTCCTATATTCTTATCATACCTTGATGTATTCACTCTCATAATCATACCTTACAAACACAATCAATCCAGGCGTCAACACTTCAAAAAAACACACCTACCGACAAACCAATTATATTGCGTGACCGAGGGCGGATTGATATCTGATTATCAGGCGACATTATGGATAATTGGCAGAGTGAGCAACGCACTTAAACTAAAAGCAGTTAGGTGTTGAAAAACCCATCCTTCGATAATTAGTCTCAAGAACATCCGAGATCATAAAAGCAGTAACCTTCTTTATTTCACCTCCGCCTTTCTTTAAATCTCGAATTATCTCCCTACCATTTTCAACACTCGCTCTTTTAACCGCTCCCGGTCTATTAAGCCTAGTGTTAACAATGTTATCGGGGTCTGACATCACTTGAGATATGCTTCTTTTTTCTAATGCAGTCCAGTCCTTAACCTCACTAATCACTACATTTTCACCTTTATATGAAGTTGAAAAGTATAATTTATTAGAATCTATTACATCTGAGCCCAAGGTATCAGAGGCACTTTCTAAAAAATCGTCATTGAACTGCAAAGCCTCTGTTACGCTACTTTTAGTACTTTCATTTGGAAATGGTATTTTACCTTCCTCAATATCAGCCAAAATATTTTTGTTCTTTTCAAGCATACTTTTTACATTCTCATATAGCTTTTTCCTAGCTTCTGAATGTTCCAAGGGTTTATCTAAAACTAACTTTTCAGTAGAGAAACCGACTTTTGAAAGCCTTGCCTCCCCATTTTGAATTATTATTTTCGGCCTGATCGAGTCTAATTCACTTGGATTTATTTTAGTTACATCAATTTCAAGACTCCCAGACATCGAGCTAAATGAAATTGCAGAGAGTAGCAATATCAAAAATGTATTTATAATATATTTAATTTTATATTTTCTTCCCATCATGATTCACCTCTTCAAGGAGTAATTGGTCTATGGTAATCCGGGGAAAGGAGAAGCCAACCCATTGTAATTCCCCTCAATAACATCAGAAACTACAAAAGCGGATATTCACCTAACGTTCGGATTATTTGACTTAAAATCTCTCACCACACTTCTATCTGTTTAGCACTGCACCTTTAAGAACCACATTAGTATTTACAATGTTGTCTGGATAACATGACGCAAGAGAAATACGCTTGCTCTTAACCTTAGGTCGCTCGAACGTTAGACATCAAAATGGATTATCCTTTGATTTAATTAAACTAGTGCCTCTTCCTATAGTCTTGATTTTTAGTTAATCAACTCAAAAAAATCATTTTTAAAACTTTATCTAAGATACTTTTTCCCTGCTCCCATCACAATATTCGACCTAATTGGCGTGATGCAGACGCATGGGTGGTCCTGTTTGAGAAACAGGAACCCATAAATTGATAGTGTCATCAAGGTACCTAATTATTTTATTATTATCTTCATCTAAAAAAGGAGTTGAGTTAAACGCTAGCCAATCAAAGTTTCCACTTGAATATTTATGTACTTCTTGAGAAGAGTAATTTACGAGTTTACTGTTTTTATTTAGCGCAACCAGGTCGTCACGTAAATCGCTCAAGATTACAGCAGCGGCTTCATTTTCCCAATCACTTAACTTTTGTAGTTTCTTCACGTAATTATCGATTAATGCGCCCACAACGTTAAAGTAACTATTTTGAATAGAGCTAGTCATTTGAGCATAATCAATGAATCGTAATGATGTCTCATAGTTATCACCACCTTGTAGACTCATTAATGAAACAGCATCATTTAATGCAACATCTACCTTTTTCTTTAGGCTTCCATCAGCCACATGTTTATCGATTTTCTCAATAAGCGAATTTAATTTTTCTTGACTGATTGGCTTTAATGAAATTTCTGATTTATCTACTAATTTAGTATTAACCAGGTCTTTAGCTGCATGATAAGAACTCATAATTTTGTTTTTAAGGGTGGAATGTTCCTCTCCAATTTTCGAATATGCATCATTAATTAATTTTGTAAACTTGGTCTCATCAGTCACATCGACGCCTTGGCTAATTAGTGACTTTGTTATGGCAAAAACAAATGGAGCAACATCAATCTTGGATTTAATATCATTCATGACAGAGCCTTGAATTATTGAGCTTTCAATTGGCATAAATATCGATATAAAAATAAGAAAACCTTCTTCAATCTTTACCTCTGAATAATCAAGGTTTTTCAAAATATGATACCCAAAATATAACCAAGAATAGTATTTTTTTAGAACATCATTATATGGGGCTATCATTGACTCCTGAAGACTATGGATAAATTTTGTATCTGTAAGCATATCTTTGAATTCAACAACAAGATGATCGCTATTGTCATATATTACATCTACTGTCCTCTCTAAAACTGGGAAAAACACATCATTCAACCAACGCATATTTGGTATTGCAACATTTTTTATCGATTTTGAAAATCGGATGCTGTTTGTGCCTTCATATGATGGATGGAAATTTGCATTATTTAATTGGACATGTCCGAAACTGCTTATGTATTTCTTCCCTGTCAATGAGGTTGAATACCAGTATTTTAAATTTTCCTTTAATCCGATTAGGTGGCTAATAGTTACTGGTAATTCACTTGAAACGAATTGCGTGGTTATTGGGGTGGATACTGTGTTATCTTTGAAATATTTATCTACTCTATTAGAGTAATTATCATTAATCAATCTATATGCTAATTTGTGGAAACTGTTTTTATATAATTCAACTGTTAATTCTCCAAAATGTTTATATTCATAATTATAAATCTCATCATTATCACCTCGGATTATTTTTTTAAGCTTTAGTAGTGATGCGTCTGTTTTATCAATTGCTTTTGAGTAGACACCCATCAAAGTGCGATCGGACTCTTCCATCTTGTTGATGACCCCAGCCATTTTTATATCACCATAAATTGCAATCCCTTCAGCGATGAGAACACCTATAACTGGGTTTATAGCTTCCGCAATTGACTCGGAGAAGATTGAGCCGATAACTTCCCCTGCAATTTCCGGGGCTATGTAGGAGCCCAAAAGAACGGCACCACCAGTGATTTCATCAGCATTTTTATTTTCTATGCCGTCAAGCAATTCTAATCCACCACTTACAACGGCAATAGCTCCACCAATTTTCTCTGCCAACTCCATTGCTCCGGTTTCAAATTCTGGTATAACCTCACCAATTTCTTCATTAGTAATCTTTTGGCCAATGGAAGTTTCTTTTTCTGATATCGGTGAGATGTCCTCTTGAAAATCATCAACCTCTTTTTCAAGAGTTGTAGTTTTACATGCTTCCCCCTCATCCAAAAGAAAATAGAAAGAGTTAGCACTATTGGCAAATAATACCGCTCCGATTGATAGTCCAATAGTGCTTATTTTAAACTTCATTGTCCATTCCCCCGCCTAAAATATGATTTTTTGAAAAATTTGATGGAATTAAAAAATTGGTAAAACTGACAATAGACTATTTCAATCAATCAATAAGAACATTTAAATAATTTATGTTTTATTTATATTGAAAAGTTATCATCTTTACTAATTCAAGGAAAAAGCATGAGCCACACCAAGAGTTTTTGACTCTGAGTTAAGTGAGAAAGAGCTTGCGGTTGAAAATGCAGCTAGAACAATATTAGTCAAAAACAAGATTATATGTAGCAAAGCGGAAAGAGCGGTATGGTTACCACAAAGCCTATCAACAACTCAAAATCAAAAAACGGATAATTATTAATTATTAATTACCCTTCAACCTCTTGCGATAGCTGACAGGAAGAAGCATAAAGACGTCAGGTTAATAATCGCCCCAATAATGATGAAAGTCGTTTCACTTAACATCTCAGCGCATTCAAGCCGACCGCATTGTAATAATTGAAGGAACTAAAAAGATGTCACTACGTTACGTCATATTGACGTATTTAAATGAAAACCCCCACTCAGGTTACAGCGTCACCAAAGAAATCAACAAATCCCATTATTGGAGCGCCGTCCTACAGCATACTTATCGAGAGATTAAGGTATTACACAAAGAAAGATGGATAGAAGCGCATGCGAACTGTGCTTCAAAAGGCAACGCTTTCACTATCACCGAACTTGGTAAACAAGCGCTAATTAACTGGCTATCGACACCGGTGGCCACCTGTCAGCATAGAGATTCGTTTTGTATAAAATTGATGAATCATTCTCTCGCACCAACAGAATTAAGCCGTGAGATAGACCTCAGCATCAAAACCACCCTCACGGTATGTCAATATTACGAACGAACCTTGAAACAACCGCAATTAAACGCTCGTCAAACCCTTATCCTCAAAAAGCGACTCGCAGAAGTTCAATTGAATTTGGATTGGTTCCAAGACATCCAGAAGACCTTGTTTTGAAAACGTCCACTCAAAGCAAAGTCGTTAAAAAAGAAATTGACCACATCGCCAAATACATTACACCTCAAGTTCATTCTGGCCCCGTCAAGCACGCACCCAGAATGAACTTGAAGAGAACGACATCAGCCAAAATATTAAAATAGTGGGATTGATTCATAATAAGGAGAACACCTCATGGACAAAAGAACCGTACCAGCCCATCAGCGCATGGAAATACCGCTTAAACCCAACCACGCCTTACCATATCCAAGTAAAACCGTGCCAGAAAAATTAAAGCAGCAGACCAAAGTTCGTCGCCGCATTGAAGACATCCTTGAAGCCCAAGAATTTGATGCGCTTTGGAAGGATGGGTGAAATAGAAGACAATAAAGCACGGCCGCTTTGTCGCGTAATTCAGTTTAGAGGCCATTTTTCACCGTTTGATATGCTTTTTAATCAATACGACAGGTTTCAGGCATCCCAAGCTTCTACAGCGCTTTGAGCATGTCTAAGTTTATGAAAGTAAACGTTTGTGATAACCAGACCGCTGTTTCCAATACTTATTGGAACCGGACACCTCCGGACAACCAGCCGCGAGATTTCGGGAGGGGGATGAGCTCAAACGCGAGTTTAATCTGAATTGCATAGTAACAAGACCTCGTGTCATAGCGCCATCGCCAGATACCTCTATGAGACTTCGGCGTGTTTATTTGAGTAAGTTCGGGAGCACTTCTCCACCGGTAACATTAGATAAACTTAACTCAGCAGCAAGGATTTCCGGCGTCTTGGTATCGACCGCTAAGTGTAACTTTCGCCATACTCTAAGCTTCCCATCTGAACAAGGTTTTTACTTCCTACTTACCTTCACCATAAACCTTGATGCCTCTCTACTCAATGGCTAGGCACAGCATTGCGCCTCTTGCTTTTGTTTTAGATGAGATATCTACCTCTTTTGCATGGCGAATGATACTTTTGTTATGTGGGCAGCTCAACGGAACATGAAGCTAGCCTAAATATTGAATCGATAGACCCTTGCAGCGATCTCAATGGCATAGAGAAGACTCGTTTCACCATTAACGCAGTGGTAGTAATAACTAAATCACTGAATCGACGTGACCTACCACGCTGGTTCTGTTTGCTTTACGTCCCCCCACTTATCGCCTCGGGACCTATCAGAGCTAATAGGAACTAATACAGGTAAAGGAGACCTCTTTTTATTTGTACTGCAATTTATCTAACTCATAATTGTCCGTGCGACCTGAAGTCGTATGAAGCGTTGTTCACCACGCAGAGTGAACCATCTGTATCACCAGATGACCCTAAGAGCCTGAATAAAGCAGCGGCTCTGACAACGTAACGAAGCTTGGTCGTTAGGCTGTGCGGGAGCAAAATCGTGAGAGGATGTTCCTCCTGATAACCTCAAAATCGGGTGAGTGCTAGGGAGTCAATATGATGAATGTAATGTGAATCCATTTAAGGCGCGTTATGTGATGAAACAGCGGAAGTGGTTAATACGCTGTAGCCAAAAGGCAACGAGAGTCGGAAAGAGATTGGACAATGCTCTTTCGTGGTCATTGCACTCTCCGCACCATTGTGGGCATCTTATGTGGACTCCCCATTGTCAACAGTAATCGTCAGTAAATCAGAAATAAATG
>NZ_JBGOOU010000073.1:0-6644 GCF_041439815.1 Vibrio sp. 1F279
GCTCTGTCCAAAACATCTTGAATCCAAACAGAGTGCAGGAGTACTTGAAGTGCTTACGTGATATAGCTATCATGAAAGGACTTACCGACTGCGAAATCGTGAGTACTCCGAAAAAAGCCACCTGGCAGGGTGGTTTTTTCACATCTGGGGAATAGATTAATCCCAAAAGCGATTGATCTCAATGATCCTTTTAACCGGTCATGACTTTCCCCAACAAAAAAGCCTCCTGTATGGGAGGCTTTTTTGTATCTAAATCTCGGTGCACTAAGTTACGTTAAATAAAATTAACCTGATTTTTGACTTCGCATTTTTTCACGGGATTTAATTTCATTTATCTTTGCCTCAACACTCATCATTTCCGATTCAGCTTCACCTTTATACATATCAACCAAATCATCAATTTTATTAAAAACATCACTTCTATTGCTCGAAGTTCGACCTTTTTCAGCAAATTCAGCAATTAGCGTAGGATACGCAACATTACGATTAAAGAGTCGCTCTTGCAAACGAAGAGCGACTCTCGGTGTAATATCGAGATTTTGCTCAACCATAATCTTGCGAATCATTGTCATCATTAGATGGACTTTATATTTTTTGATAGCAATCGTGATTTTCCCGCCTGCTATGCGTGCGTTACCACTTGTTGTATATGCATTGTATATATCATGAGCTAAATCCTTCTCATTGAAGTGAAATTTAGCTTTGTAATTTTTAGGGGTCATTAACACTGCCCTTTTATGGTGTCGTTAAAGCTAGGGAGCAAAAAGCAACATCAGCAGCAAGGAACTTTATCCTTCAACAAAACGCTGCTTCCGCGTTCAAATTTCGAACTGTTCATATTAAATCCCATATATTCATTGAGTTAAAACTACTCCAATGATATTAATCCTCTAAAAAATATGAGGTCATATGATGCTAGGAAAACCAAGAATTCGAGATAGTAAAGATACTCAAAGACCATACCCATTAAATAAAATCCCTAAACAATACTTAAGCAATATTGGTAAGAATATCGCCTATCTTATTGCTATTGGAGAAAGGGGGTTAACTGGAGAGAAATGGGAAGAGATCTTTGCTAATAGCATAGGTGGAGAACAACTTGGTAGAAGTTTAGGTCTTGCCGATGTTATCAAAGATGACTTTAGTTGGTCGGTAAAAACCGTAAAGTCAAAGAACCCACACTCCCAGAAAACCATTCGTATTATATCAGGAAGAAACAATGTAAATTTCTCTTGTGGTATAGAGCGACCTTTAGACGATATCGAGCTAACTGGTGAAGCCGTCATTGCCATTTTTAATCAACGGCTAAAAACTGCTAAAGCTAATTTTAAAGACCTGACTCATAGCTTCTTAATACGGTCTGATGATTTAACCCATTACACACTGTTTGAAAAAGAAGCTCATGAGATAGACCCTAAAATTATCAATTGGACTGTGAATAAAAATGGTAACTTTGAAGGCCATATTGATGGTGAGCACCGATTTACGTGGCAACCTGACGGTAGTCAGTTCACCGTATTCTACAGCGTTCCAGATAGTGCTCTGCGATTTACAATAAAAAAGCCGGCTCCCTTAGATTTTGATACTGTCATAAGAGAAATCGGATTCAATGAAGATTGGATAGCCGTCAAATAGAAAAACACCAAATTTATAGTTTTAATGAGGGCTAAGCCCTCATTTCTAAGCTACATTTTGTTGACGACCCCACTGCATAGATATAGCCATCTGTTCTGCTATAGCTTTTATTACTGGAACAGCAACGCTATTCCCTGCTTGCTTCTTCAATTGGGTGTGAGACACAACTATCTTATACCACTCTGGAAACCCTTGTATTCTTAACATCTCTCGAGACGTTAACCTCCGATAACCATTAACTAATAAATAATTATGAGATGCACCGGACCTAAGCGCACAAGAGTAAGGTAATGGGGATACATTACCAGAGATATTCTGATGCCAAATACTAGGTATTGGAGCCTCTTTACTCAAATTATTCTTACGTTCATTTCGAATCTTATCGCTAACAAAAAAGTTATCAGGAACTAAATGGTCAGGCTCAAGAACCTCTGACAAATCAAAAGTCTCTTTCCCAACAGGGAAATTAAAAGAAACGGTATGATCTAAGAATCCGACAATAAAGGTTCTCTCTCGTTTTTGTGGAACTCCAAAGTCCAAAGCATTAAGAACTGTATGGTGAACACTATATCCGAGCCCCTCTAAAGCTTTCAGAATGACTTTAAATGTATTCCCTTTATCGTGACTTTTTAGTTGCTTTACATTTTCAAGCATAAATGCCTTAGGTTTTTTCTCTTTTAGGATCTCTATAATATTAAAAAAAAGAGTTCCTCGAGTATCTTCAAACCCGTTCATCTTCCCAATGATACTGAAAGCTTGGCAGGGAAAACCTCCCAATAAAACGTCGTGGTCTGGTATATCTTTAGGGGCTATTTTTGTTATATCCCCATGTGGTTTCTCTCCAAAATTAGTTTCATATGTTTGTTGGGCGTACTTGTCCCATTCAGAAGAGAAGATACACTCTCCCCCCTGTGACTCAAAACCAAGCCGAATCCCACCAATCCCCGCAAAGAGATCTATAAATTTAAATGACATAAACTCACCAAAAATCAAAGGTTATAAGCACTAGGGAAATAGGATATCTTTTCCGGATTACGGTACTCACAATATTTTCTCATTGCAGACCTAAGACAACCCGTCATAGCATATTTCGCACCGTTTTTAGCTCCATTGGCTCTGGCGTAATTCTTAATTTCTGACATTGCTAGAAGATAGTTATCAACAGAAGAAACCGCGAGATCTATTGAATCTAAAACTTCTTCATCTAACCTTTTGCACCTGCTAATCGTATCACCAGCAACCCTATTAGATACTCCTTTCTTAACGATCAACCACTCTCTAAAATCTTCCTTTACTTCTGAAAACATACCCACCCCAAAGCGCTAAACTATAGCGCTAAACTATAGCGCTAAACTATAGCGCTAAACTATAGCGCTATAATAAAGAATAAATACCAAAAAGCAACACTCTCCACCCCCTTATAGCATTAGCTCCATAAGATGATTTTTGGGTGTTTATTATTCCTATTATGTAAAATCCACTAGTTAGCTATCAAAAACACCCACTCAGAAGCCCTAAAACGCCCTTAGCGGACATTTTCACACCCTAACTAATGCTCCGTACGCCAAATTAACCTTGTAAGTTTGTGACGCTTTCAGAGCCATTCACAGGGCGAATTAACATCTTTTAAACTCATCCTAATATCACACCGTAACGCCCATAACCGAAAGTTTGCGATTTGAGATCGTGCTTAATCGTGAAATGAACGAAGTTCTTTCATGAGTGAGTACGATCCGACAAACGAACGGAGTGAGAGCGTCAGAAAAATCGTAGATTTTAACCTTTAGGGTTCAAGGGATTCCCCTTGGGACGCGAATGAAGGAAAAATTTGAAAAATTTTGTATACATTCGACAGCGTGCCTATATGTACTAATCCGTAAACAGTAAAAGATGGTCATTTCAACTCAGAAGCCCTTGATATACCTTGGTTTACAGACCGTAAACACCACGTAAACAAAGGATAAATGAATGAGTAAGGTGATTAGTATTCGGATTTCAGAAAGCACCCAACTTACGCTCGAAATGAAAGCGAAATCAGAAGGAAAAAGTGTTAGTGATTTCGTTAAGCAAGCAGTAAATGACAGTCTAGACACGCACAAAATAGATAAAATAAAAGCAGAACAAAGAGAGCAAGAGCAGGAACTAGAAAAGCTCTTAAAGAGAAGCCATATGTCCACGCAGTCGATCATTTCAAAATTATCGAAAGCAGATCAGGCATTGGAAGATTGGGAAGAAAAAACCAACGGATTATCACCATCTTTTAGTACCTTAGTCATTATCATACTAGCCGGCTTTTCTACATTTTTTTCACTTCTAAACTTGATTATTACGTTCCTGACAATCAAATGACGAACGCAAAAAATCAAGGTGCACCGATCTGCTTTTCGTTTCCTAAATCAATCGCGATCAGCGTCCCCCTCTGAGGGGATTTAATTGTTATGTGGGAATGAAAGTGCTCTATAAGCGTTAAGAAATTCAATCACTGAAAGTGCCGAACTGGAGAGGGGAATTGCTAATTTTAGTGCATGCTATTGGGATGCGTTGAGTAGGCGAGACCAAGTGATTCTGGTCGGATGAAAAGGCTGAATTAAGCCAGGAAGGAACGACCTGCGAAAATACAAACTATTTCACCCTCTAGAAGTGCTTGGTCGCGCGTAGCGCTACGCATCCTAGGTCTTAGAAACATGTTTCTAAGCTGCTCTTTTATTTTATCTTTTTTTGCATTCTAGTGGACTAGTTTTGTGGACCTATTCAGTGGACTAAGCCAGTCCAGAAGGGGAGTCCACTAAAAGAGTCCCCAGAAATAGCGTAAGAAGTGAGTGATAATAAGCTCACGCAGAAAGGTAAAAAAACCGATCTATAGAACTGATATGTGAAACCGATATGACCATATATCAGTTCTACAGATCGGTTTCGTATATCGGAAAAAGAAAGAATTAGAGAGAAGCGATCCATTCAAGAAAACATATAACGTTAGTCTAAATGAAAGTGAAAAGAGATATTCGGGGACAGTGCCAAAGATGGACATGAAACGATATTCCGCTTGCACGGTGTTCGGACGCTTCGCTTACTCACACACTGCGCCTAGCGGTAGAAGTAGAATATATAAGAGTACAAGGACGGCAAAGAATCAGCCCTTTCGGCTGCGCCGACCCCTACCCTTTTCGACTCAATTTTATGAGTGATTTGGGTATCTCTATGGTCGCTTTCAGATTGGGATTTGTCTCTTACCCTTTCGGGCTGCCCTGCGCTGTGAGTAAGGCTTTACGCCCCCATTCCGGTCTCACAACACTAATCATTTATTCCTTTCCCGCTTATCCCCTCTAGCAGCTACAAGGGGCGGATTTATCGAGCGTTTGCTTAGTTCTGATTAGTGCCTTTACCATGCCACCTTTGGAATATCCCTTGATCGGTGGCTGATGCGCGTCGCTCTGTCCAAAACATCTTGAATCCAAACAGAGTGCAGGAGTACTTGAAGTGCTTACGTGATATAGCTATCATGAAAGGACTTACCGACTGCGAAATCGTGAGTACTCCGAAAAAAGCCACCTGGCAGGGTGGTTTTTTCACATCTGGGAAATAGATTAATCCCAAAAGCGATTGATCTCAATGATCCTTTTAACCGGTCATGACTTTCCCCAATAAAAAAGCCTCCTTAAATGGAGGCTTTTTTGTATCTAAATCCCCGTACGAATTAAATGAGCTTACGTAAATGGGTTACCAAAACTTTGGAGAACTGCATTACCTTACAAAAAGTGTGATACAGATCACACTTTTTGTAAGGTAATGCTTGTTTAAAATTCTGATCATGCCAGAATCATTGTGTACCTCGCATAAGTTGCAGCTCTTAACAGGGTGCAGGTATGTCGCTGTAGTAATACAGTTTCAAACGGGACGTAAGTCTGACGGTTGTTAGGAATAAGGTGTAATAACCTAAGAAGCGCAACAGTTAAGTTATTTATATGAGTCGCCTCAGCTTTGCTGGGGCGTTTTCATATCTACTATTCTAATAACTCAGACCATTGGGTCTGTATTAACCTTCCCAAAATGATATCGTAAGTCTCTTCTTTGTCTGATAAAGCTAATTTATATGGCTCATTGTTTCTGTTATGCGCAGTTTCAACAAACATAACTAACTTTCCGCCCTCATTCTTAATCTTTATAATGACGTATAAGCCAAATCTAGGTCTTTGCCTGTTATGTTGCTTAAAGTAAAGAGCCTTACCTGTAATACGGCTTTCTTTACAATTCTTCCGGCTTAAGTACTGTATTGACTGTACCAATTGCTCACAATTGGTGTAACGCTCAAGGTCAAAAACCCTATCTACTGTAGAACCATCATCAAACTTATCAAATGAAAGGGCTGGTGTGGTTTCACCACTCTTACGTTCATGAGTAAAACAATGAGGGTTATAACGAACTTCAATATCAATGCTACCTTTTTGTCGTTTACCCCCCTCATCCCTAAATTTATATTTATAAGAATAAGTTTGATTTCTAAGGTGCTCTAGTGAATATTTAGTCCCGTCTGGATCAGTATATGTCCGGTCACAATAGACATCCTCATTCCAATCATAACCAATTTTTTGTTTTTCTTTTATCACCGGTAATCCCTATCTAAACCGTAATCAGCCGATCTTATTATGCCATAAACAAATACTTCAAAAGGTAAGGCAAGACGCCCAGTGGTTATCTAGGTTAAAAACCACCCACAAAAAACAAGGTGTACATTATTCCTATTATGTAAAATCCACGAGTTTGCTATCAGAAACAGCCCTCAGAACCCCTCAAACGCTCTTAGCGAAGATTTTGGACACTTGATCAAGGCAATATACTTCCATACGGCCTTGTAAGTTTGTGACGCTTTCATAGCGAATCTCAGCTCGAATTAACATCGTTCAAACTCACCCTAAAAGCACACCGTAACGGCTAAAAGTAAACTAAATCAGCATTTCGAATTACGAATCTCGAGTGTGATTCGAATGATGTTGTAAATCGCATAACCAAGA
>NZ_JBGOOU010000074.1:0-6545 GCF_041439815.1 Vibrio sp. 1F279
CAGGAAAGATAGAACTGAATTCTGAGTCTTGGCTGATTTTTTTGCAACAACCCCGGATTATGCGTATATATCCCAAAGTAGGAATTAACTAAAGTTAATGCCTACCTCTTATATTTAGCTTTTAATTCTGGCTTTCAATCTCGATAGGCTGACAGGGCTGATACCGATATAGCTAGCTATCTGAATGTTATTAAGTTTGATTAACCAATTTGGCCAATACTGCAGTAAGTGCTGGTACCTTTGCTCAGGAGTGTGGAGTAATAGCAGAGCCTCTTTCTGCTCCTTGAATATTAACTGTTGTTGTAACAGTGTGACTTTGGCTTGTAAGAACGAAGGCAATGTCAGTAAATTCAAAGGGATCCTTATCACTTCTGCTGTTGTAATAGCTTCAATTTGATATTGGGCAGACATTTCCTGTAACCAACTTGAATAGAGGAAGCATAGTTCACCGTTAAAATAAAACTCTTTGCATCGCTCAAGACCATTCTCACCGTAATGACAAGCTCTAAGTATACCGGACAGGATAAAATAACCATAGTCTTGCTGAGTTCCCTGTGCGAGCAAAATATCTGATGGATTCAGTGAGAGCAATCTAAACTGAGTTGACAGGGATTTAACCGCTTGAGGCGGAACACCCATATCAGAAAAATAATCAGCCACCTTAGTGAACTTACCCAACATAAAAATAGATTCCATATTTACTTTGTTTCACCAAGACTAGCACATTTAATAACTAGAAATATCTAAGATACTAATGATTATTGGTGTAATTCAATAGTGAAGTGAAGGTGGCCACTTGCTTAGACGTTTTCAATACAAAACCTTATCTAGAGATATACAAACTGAACTCGCTTTCTAAATGGGGTTGTTGCAAAAAAGTCAGCCAAGACTCAGAATTCAGCTCTGTCTTTTCTGATCTAGTGACTCCATGACCAATCCCGCATTCAAATGGAAACACTTTGCCCCTGAAATCATTCTTTGGTGTCTGCGCTGGTATGGTTCGCCCCCAATGAGCTACGCCAATCTCAGCGACATGCTGGCAGAACGAGGGGTTTCGGTTAATCGCTCGACCATTTATCGTTGGTTCATTGAATATGCTCCTGCATTACGCAAAAAGTTACGCCGCCATCAGTTCATCCGAACAGACTCTTCGTGGCAGCTCGATGAAACCTACGTCAAGGTGAAAGGGAAATGGCACTATCTGTATCGAGCTATCAACAAGCAAGGCGAAACACTGGACTTCTATTTCTCCCAAAAACGTAATAAAAACGCGGCTTATCAGTTCTTGAAACGGTGCCTAAGATACTATGATGTAAACACTCAACCTAGACCTTGAACACGGACAAGCATTCCTCGTATGCTCATGCTATCTCGCGTCTGAAGAAGGAGGGACGGCTGCGGGCGGATGTCGAGCAACGGCAAGTGAAATATCTCAATAATGGGGTCGAGTCCGATCACGCCCCCATCAAGAAGCTTGTTGTCAGCACAGGCGGTTTTAAAATACGAAAGCGAGCCTGGTCAACCATCGAGGGATTCGAATCATTGCGAATGTTGAACAAAGGCCAATTTGATTTCTGGTTACGTCATGATGAGCGTAAAATGCTTGTTCGGGAGAGATCCGCCTTCATGAATCGTCTCTTCAATGTTGAGGTGATTTATCAGTAATCGTTAAGCCCATGACTGGGTAGATCTGCACTCTCTGATTAGTTGCAACAAGCCCCACGAGACCACGACAATGGATAAGGTTAGTCGATAAGATTGTTGCTTCTTATTTTAGTTCTATAGGTTCATTCACAGTAATCTATATTGAGCACAATCCAGAGAGAATAATGATTGCGAAAGTTATTAATATAAACTAAGTTGAGTAAAAACTATAACAACAAAGGTCAGTTTCATGCTAGGGAATTATATATTATCCAAGCGCTTAAACGCGTTAAATTGGTATCACTGGCTTGTACTCCTTCTCTCCGCAGGATTAACTTTTTCCGCTTGGAAGATTACCTCTACTCAAGCAGAACAAAAGGCAGAAACTCAGTTTCTATTTCAAGCGCATCAACTCGCCGAACTCGTTCAAGAGCGCATGTCCAAGTATGAAGAAGCGTTACTCGCTGGCTCTTCTGCGCTGCGTATGTATGAAGACCCAGTATCGAGAACAAAATGGAAAATGTTCGCTGATGCCTTTGACGTCCCTCACCACTTTCCTGGGATTAACGGTATAGGTGTTATCCATTATGTTCCAGCGGATAAACTCGACACCTATTTAGATTGGCAAAGGTTGCAACTACCAGGTTACCAAATTAATCCCTCGCGAATCGCGGATGAATATTGGCCAATTACTTATGTAGAGCCAAGTGAAGACAACTTAAAAGCTGTCGGATTGGATATGGCTCACGAATCTAATCGGTATACGGCAGCCAAAAATGCGCGTATAAACCGTGCAGCAACGGTCTCTGGTCCAATAGTTTTAGTCCAAGATTCAAAGAAAACGCCAGGTTTTTTGTTTTATGTCCCATGGTTTTCAGATCGCGTGCCACAATATTACGGAGATGATGCAGATGGCTTTTCGGGGTTAGTATATGCACCGTTTGTTTTTAGCAAATTAATGAACGGAACACTCTCTGGAGACAAACGACTGGTAAACTTTAACCTCTACGACAACAAAGAATTACTGTACAGCGACAAAGCGAACCATAATACCGATAGCCTTACTCCCCCTGTATATACAACAACGCTTGAACTCAAGCTATACGGCAGGACTTGGCAGTTCGAAATAGAGAGCTCTTCACAATTTGAAGACCAGCACAGCACCTCTCAGCCTCTCCTCATTCTCGCCTTTGGCATTCTCGTTGATGTCTTATTGCTGATTCTTTTTATTATGTTGGTTCGTGAGAGAGAGCGCGTAACGGAATACGCCAACGAGGTCACCAAAGACCTTAAATTGCGCTCAGATAAGTTAGAAGTAGTGACAAAAGATTTGCAACGCCGAAATCAAGCACTACAAGAAGCAAATCGTGAACTTGACCAGTTCGCTTATGTAGCCTCTCACGATCTTAAAGCTCCACTCCGTGGCATCTCTCAGTTGATTACTTGGTTGAGCGAAGAGCTGGAAGACTTTTTAACCCCTAAAACAGAACAATACACAACGTTACTCAACAATCGGGTAATGAGACTAGAAAAGCTTTTGGATGATTTACTCGCCTACTCTCGAGTAGGAAGAAAGCAAGGGCAATTGGCAACGTTTAACCTTAAACAATACTGCACAGAAACCTTAGAGCTTCTGGCTCCACAACAAAACATCATACTGCACTGTACCGACAACATTGGCTCGTTTGATACTTTAACCACACCACTAGAGCTCATACTGCGCAACTTAATGAGTAATGCAATCAAACATCACGACAAGGAATCTGGAAATATCTATATTTCTATCGACGCAACCGAGAGTCACTATCAGTTCATCGTCGAAGATGACGGCCCAGGGATTGAAAAAGAGTACAGGGAACGAGTTTTCGACCTTTTTCATACATTGAAACCACGCGACAGTGTGGAAGGAAGTGGATTAGGCTTGTCAATCATAAAGAAAATTCTTGACTTGTATACATGCCAATACTCCATTACTTCTAACAGCCATGGTGGTTGTACATTCATCTTCTCATGGCCTAAAAGCAATCTATAACCGAGGAACACTTCTGATGACCCCCCCAACCTACAAACCCGTAAGCATTCTACTCGTAGAAGACGATAATATTGATGCAATGGGAGTCGAGCGAGCTCTCCATTCTTTGAAATTACTCAACCCTATGATTCGTGCACACGATGGTGTAGAAGCATTAGATCTTTTAAAAGCAGGCAAGATCCCTTCACCTTATATTGTTCTCCTAGACCTAAATATGCCAAGAATGAACGGGTTAGAGTTTCTTAAAGAAGTGAGAGATGACGAACATTTACGCTCCACGATAATTTTTGTTCTGACAACATCAAAACGCGATGAGGAGATATCCGCGGCATATGAGAAAAATATCGCTGGTTATATAGTTAAGTCTTCCGTCAGCCAAGATTTCAACAACGTTTTATCGTTTCTTGACAATTATTGGCGCATTGTTGAACTCCCAGAAACAATCAACGAGATAGGATGATATGAAAATACTGCTCATAGACGACGATACTGTCGACAGGCTTGCTATCGTCAGGGTGCTAAAAAATACAGATTTACCCATCTCTGTAATTGAAGAAGCGCAAACCGCTGACGAAGGGCTAGTTCGAGCGCTTGAACAAGCATTTGATATCATTTTACTGGATTATCAACTTCCTCCCACGACAGGATTAGAGTTATTAATCGCCTTAAGGTCAAATGCTAATTTTGCTACCTCTATTGTTATGCTCAGCCACAGCAATGACGAAGAGTTAGCGTTAAAATGTATTGAAGCAGGCGCTCAAGACTTTGTAATGAAGAGTGAAATTTCTGCAATGCGCCTAAGGCGGTCGGTATTAATCGCAACTGAGCGGTACTATTTAGAACAAAAAATTCTCGAGACTCACTCTCAACTAAAGCAACTTGCCGAGTTTGATACATTAACAAGTTTAAATAATCGTCATTTTTTCGATGAGCGTTTTAAAAAGCTACTACTTATGGCCTCTAGAGTGAGAAAGCCTTTAGCACTGTTACTTATTGACGTCGACCGTTTTAAAGAAATCAACGACCAATATGGGCATATCGCTGGAGACCTTGTCTTGCAGGAAGTCTCTATTCGCCTTCAAGCCAGCACTCGTGAAAGTGATTCACTTTTTCGTATTGGGGGCGATGAGTTTGCAGTAATCGCGAGCTATTTGGAGTCTGAAGAGGATGTCTACACGTTAGTGCAGAGAATACTTTCAACCTTTGAGAAGGCAATAACAATCGACAACCATGACATTGACTTCTCTGTAAGCATAGGTATCGCAAATTACCCTGAGAGTGGTTCTAACTCATTAGAACTGAGAAAAAATGCTGACATTGCGCTCTATCGAGCAAAGGATAAAGGTCGAAATCAGGCACAATACTATTCCAAGAAGATCCATGCCTCTATCGATCAAAGATTACGCATTGAAAACGGCCTCAAATCAGCGATACAAAGAAACGAATTGGAATTGCATTATCAACCGCAATTTAACCTATCCATGAAGCTCGTAGGCGCAGAAGCTCTTTTGCGTTGGCATTCGCCCAAATTGGGGACCATTCCTCCTGATGTTTTTATACCGATATCTGAGGCATCAGGCCTGATTATTGATATCGGCTATTGGGTAATCGATGCTGCTATCAAACAAATTGCAAAATGGAACAAATGTCACCTGTTAAATGAAAATTTTAAGTTGGCTATTAATATATCGCCCAAGCAACTGTCCGAAGAGAAGATATCTACCGAGATAAAACAGCTGCTGCAATTTTATGGTGTCAAACCTTCCAGCATTGAAATAGAAATTACAGAAAGTAATTTAATCACGAAGGGAACAAAAGCATCCAGAAGCTTGACAGAACTGAGCCAAGTGGGTGTAAAGGTAGCCATTGATGACTTTGGAACAGGGTATTCTTCAATCTCTCATCTCAAATATTTCCCGATAGACATCATTAAAATCGATCGAACATTTATTAAAGATATAGAGGTAAAATCATCACGGCAGTTATTCAGAGCAATATGCGCCTTTGCTAGTTCACTAGACTATGAAATTGTCGCAGAAGGGATAGAAACACCAGCACAGCACCGAGTCTGTGATGACGCCCAGGTATCTAGAGTCCAAGGCTATAAATACTCTAAACCCATTACAGTCGAAAGCTTCGAAAAGCAGTTCCTGACACAACTAAAAGCACGACGTTGCTAACACACAACAGTACAAGCTCGTGTAAATAAGAGTGATTTGATGTAGTGGATGCGCCCCGTTCTAGCATCGTTGTACCAAATCAATAGTGCAACCAGTAAGAACGGGGTTGTTGCAAAAAAATCAGCCAAGACTCAGAATTCAGTTCTATCTTTCCTGATCTAGTGACTCAATGACCAATCCCGCATTCAAATGGAAACACTTTGCCCCTGAAATCATTCTTTGGTGCCTTCGTTGGTATGGTTCGACCCCAATGAGCTACGCCAACCTCAGCGACATGCTGGCAGAACGAGGGGTTTCGGTTAATCGCTCGACCATTTATCGTTGGTTCATTGAATATGCCCCTGCATTACGCAAGAAGTTACGCCGCCATCAGTTCATCCGAACAGACTCTTCGTGGCAGCTCGATGAAACCTACGTCAAGGTGAAAGGGAAATGGCACTATCTGTATCGAGCTATCAACAAGCAAGGCGAAACACTGGACTTCTATTTCTCCCAAAAACGGAATAAAAACGCGGCTTATCAGTTCTTGAAACGGTGCCTAAGATATTATGATGTAGACACTCAGCCTAAGACCTTGAACACGGACAAGCATTCCTCGTACGCTCATGCTATTTCGCGCCTGAAGAAGGAGGGACGGCTGCGAGCGGATGTCGAGCAACGGCAAGTTAAGCATCTCAATAATGGGATCG
>NZ_JBGOOU010000075.1:0-6394 GCF_041439815.1 Vibrio sp. 1F279
TGCGGATCCGCATGCAGGGTGGTGTGGGGGCTGGAGGGTAAAGACCTCCAGCTACCCGATTAGATTTTTTGTGTTTTGAGTAATTGCTGAAATTTATTGGCTATTTCAACATGATCAGAACCATTAATCTTACTAAAATCAAAATCGAACTTAGCCTGTACTGATGATAACTGAAAACAAATGTGCACTAAATTTATGTCCATTTCAGCTTTGTAGTGATAAAGATCTATCATCAATGGAATATATTTATTTGCATAATATTTAACAAACATTCTCTCCTCAGACATCTCACTTAATTCAAGTAAAGCCAAGGAATATCGGGTAAGCCGAAGAGTCAGATTTTGTGTCATTGTCCGATATACGCCATCGGCTTCGCTTATTCCCAACTTTGTGAAATGTGGAACAAGTTCATCAATCGATAGTTCTGCGTTAGCGCACTGATTGAAATAGCCACATATATAATCTAAGTTAGAGCGCTGGGCTAGTTTATTTTGAAGCATTACAATTACTTCTTGGGGAGTCATTTTTTGAGATAAAATGTTTTTCAACTCATCTTCACACCGACATAATTCATTAACTAATTGGCCTTGTACAAAAGCTAATCTCGTCCTGTATATGTTATAAGCAACTGCCCAGATTGAAAAAACAGCTAATGCTGCAGAAATTAATTTTACTGGAAAAGAATACAGCTCAAGAAAAAACGAAAAACCATTAGAAGTAAAATCCCATACGAGGTTTTTTTCCGAAAAGGCAATTAACACAGAGCTAGAAAGAGCAAAGGTGTTAAGGAGTACTATACACCCCCATAAAATTAAGTTTGTAGCCTTCATTGCATTTTTGTTCATTGTCACCTCAAAAATATAACGCTTGGCATAAGGTGCGCCACGACCAACTCACCGAGCCCACTGAACTCCACACCAAAACCGCCGAGTGTAACAAGTCACCTTGATGCCTTTGTGTACGCCCAGCATGGGTATGAACTAATGAGGTGAGAGTCCTCTGTAGGAAAATCACCATTTAATCATCAACTTGTTGATATTAAATGTTAACTACTAGCGAATGGCAAGGGCTTTTCCGCGAGGAATGGTCTGAAGGAAGCCGCGAGCAAAACTGCGAGCTGATGAACAAGAACATCATACTAGGCGTAGGTCAGAGGCGAGTTGGCACAAGACGACGAAGCCAAGTGATTTAATGACCACCGTAAATGATGCAGTTGTGCAGTGAAAGTCCATGTCCTTATCTGGGGAGATCTGCTTAACAAGCGATTGTTAACCTAACCAGCTTGGCCTCTGGTTCAACAGGTCTGGCGCGTGAGCATCATCAACTCACGCGAGCGAAACCGATGAACAACGATAGCGCTTTACGAGGTAACTCGTTAAGTGATTAAGCAGAAGTCAGCAGACGGCATAGTAGCCAAACGCCCATCGTAATGGTTGGGACAAGGTGAAGGCCTGAACATTTAGAAGAAGGAGGAGTCTTGTCAAACTTGTCGATACCCACTACGCCGACAGGCGATTACTATCAACAGCGTAATGATAGGCAACCATCCTTCAACAGCGATCTATTCACTCAATTGCTCCGATCTGAAAATTTACAGCAAGCATGGCGTCAAGTTAAAGCCAACAAAGGTGCGGCAGGTATCGATGGCATGACCATCGACGCCTTCCCGCTTTGGCTACAACAAGGGGGCTGGCAGCAATGTAAATCTCAATTAGAGCACGGTGAATATAAACCCTCAGCGGTCAGACGTGTAGAGATTGATAAACCCGATGGCGGTAAACGCAAATTGGGGATCCCTACCGTTATTGATCGAGTGATACAGCAAGCCATTGCTCAAATACTCACCCCCCTGTTTGACCCCTTCTTTTCGACTAACAGCTTTGGCTTTAGGCCGAATAGAAATGCCAAACAAGCGGTACTGAAAGTACGGGATACCATTAAACAGAAACGAACATTTGCTGTCGATGTTGACCTGTCTAAATTCTTTGACCGAGTTAATCATGATCTCTTGATGACTCAACTGAAGGAAAAGATACAGGATAAGCGTCTACTGGCGCTTATTGGTAAATACCTCCGTGCCGGTGTGATGGTCAACGACCAATTTGAAGCAAGCTCGGAAGGTGTGCCTCAAGGTGGTCCACTCTCGCCATTACTATCAAACATTATGTTGGATAGTCTGGATAAAGAGCTGGAAAACAGAGGGCATCAATTCGCCCGCTACGCGGACGACTTCATTATTCTGGTGAGGTCTCAACGAGCGGGAGTCCGCGTGCTAAAGAGCATTACTCACTACCTCGCCACGACGTTAAAACTGGTTGTTAATGAACAGAAAAGCCAAGTGGTTAAGGTAGCTCAAAGCAAGTTCCTTGGTTTCACCTTTTCCCGAGGTAAGATCCAGTGGCACGCTAAAACGGTACGTATTTTGAAACAAAAGATAAGGCGACTCAAAAACCGAAACTGGGGTGTCAGTATGAGTTATCAATTATTTAAACTACGGCAATACCTGCAAGGCTGGATTAATTACTTTGGCATCGCTAACGCTTATCAAGCGTGTGTCGATTTAGACCAGTGGATACGTCGACAAGTACGTATGTGCTACTGGCGTCAGTGGCGTAAACCACGGACAAAGGTGCAAAACTTACTTAAACGCGGAGTCTGGATCCAAACTGCCGTTGGTTGTGGTATCACAAGCAAAGGGCCGTGGCGAAGTTCGAAAACACCTGGGATACAGCAAGCACTGAGTAATGATTACCTTAGGAAAGCGGGATTATTTTCACTGAAAGACGGATGGATCGCTGTTCAATATCCAAACCAGAAGATATAAGTTAGGCGTTCTGAATGAACCGCCCTGTGCGGATCCGCATGCAGGGTGGTGTGGGGGCTGGAGGGTAAATACCTCCGGCTACCCGATTATGTTTAACTCTCACATACAGTAATGCTCTTTTTTAATGATTCCAATTTTATATTTACACTCATAATACAAAGGGCAACACGGCTATCCAATTTATCTTCACTCCATTTTTTTTCAAAATGTTGATACGTTAAGTCATTCTTCCTTACATATTTTATTAGATCATCAATTTTATGAGAAAGCACAGCAGAGTCACCTAGTTTGTGTGCAAGATAATTTCGTAATTTATTTAATTTTTTTAAAGCCTTCCATACCCACGGAGTTTTATCGCTCTCAGGAGTTATAGCTTCAGCTAAGCATATCATTTGATGACAATCATAAGACGCGCCATCATTGCCATTTAAGGCGGAAGAATGAGGCAATTGTAATTTGACTATTTCTCGAATGTGCTCCTCTATGAGTAAATGCCCTTTTAATATTTGTAGAGTCATGTCAGCATCAAAAGGAAAGTGCTCCATAAATCTTTCTTGATAAGTTTTTTTCAATTCTATTTCCTTAAACATAACATTTTAATATCGTGCCAGCACGAATTTATGCATTCAGCATATCTCAACAACCCCATCTAACCAACTGAAAATTATGCATATAATTTAGGTTGAATCTAATTTCTAGTTGAAAACCGTGCAAGCACATATTGCTTCCAATTCAAGGCATGTTATCAATCAAAAACTTCCCTTTAGTTCTCTATTATTCAATAGTTTAGAAATAGTTGAACAACATATTCGTGCGTAAGTGCGATTGAAGGTTAGTCTGTTGTGGATTAGAACATTTAGCTACATTGTTGGAACTCTAGGCATGAGGAAAAGTTGCAGGGTTTCAAACTGAGTTCAATCCCTCTCTGGTTCACTTTTGGGCAGAAATCGTTTAGGTGTATAGCTCTCAATAACTTGTGTCAGATTAGGAAAGTAACTTGAAATCTTACAGATAAAAAGTGTGCTAAAATCAACCTATTTACATAATTATCTTTTGTTATTCCGCTGCTAGCAACAGATCTAATTTTTTCTTTGCGTAGTACTCTAATAGTTTCTGCCCACCGTCAAAAATTGACTTGAACGGTGCATCCTTAAGCTCCGTCGCTAGTTTATTAAGTATCTCTTTATTAGTTAGCGATTTAGAAAAGTCATGACCTTTTTGAGTAAGGCGGAACTTCTTGTTTTGTGAACGATAACTGCCGTCACCATTGAGCAAGATACCAATTGTGGCTAAACCCAAATTGTCTCCGTTGACGTCACTTATGAGGCGACTGTCTAGCATGAGTTGAATATGAAACAAAAAACTTTCATCTAGCATTGGAAAACCAACTTCTATGCCAGCCAAATCAAACTCTTCTAGCTCCACCATTGCTGTGTCGGATTCAAGAAAAACAGAACACAACGTTGACATATATTCCAGTTTTATCTGCATATTACCTCTTGTTTTATAAAGTATTGTTATAACTTCCTCAAGGAGTCCCCAAATTTTTCACGGATACCAGCTTCTTCAATAGAGTATTGATAGGCAACATAAAATGCTGCCGCAAACATAGCTAGAGCAGCCAAAAATGAAAAGTTTGCAACTAAAGCTAAGACTGCAACGATAAAAGATAAAAGGCTCCACGTATGAAATCGTTGAACGCCGACATATTCAGAATCCAACGCAGTACCTTTACCAGCTAGTTTGTTATTGAATGCGATAAAAGCAATAACACTATTCAAACTTAGGCTCACAGCAAAGGAAAACGTCGATAATTCAAGAAGAAACGATTTGGAAACATCAACATTTCCGCTCAAAATAGCCATAAAGTAGGTGAAAGATGCCGCAGAAAAACCAGAACTCAACCAAATATAGCCGTCATATTTCTTCATTATTGTAAGTTTCTCCCGAGAGTTATAACACTCCATACCAAACTAACTACATAGTCCGCTATTAGTAAAAGTAGGTCAACTGATGGCAAAAGAAGTGTGTCCTAAATCTTGGGCTAGCAAACAATGGGGCAGAAATGAGCTAGAGCTACTACTCTAATGATTCATTAGAACGAATAGCAGCGTACCGATGCGATCGCTGCCATTTTAAGAGGATACTTTATTGCTTGCTATTCATGGAAACAGGAACGTAATACTTTCTTGGGCTATATAAGGGGTTAAAGGAACGTTTTTGTGCCCAAGCAGCAGCCAATGAATACCTAGTCTAGAATAAAAACATTTAACCCGTTCCTACTCTCTCGTACTGGCCTTATACCTGAAATTACATTCACTCTCGATGGATATCCTATGCCGAGATTAATATTTCCAGCCTTGAAATTGCAAGGCTTTTGGAATAGGGCTGTAACAAGGGTATTCAGTTTGCAGACCATATTCAAAAATAACCGAAGTTGACATTGCAAATGAAGATGAATAATTATATCGAGTAAACCTTTCAGGATTATTCTTCGCCGTCTTTTCAAGCACTGTCCAGATCATATCTTCAAGAAATTCAGGGTGGCGATTCGGATCGAGTGCCATCAAATCACGCATACAGAACCAGTTATTACCTCCTAGCTCTTGTTGGCGGGTAGCATTGCCGAAATATGCTTCTTGTAGTGCTCGCAGATGAGCTTTCAGAATTTTTGATTCCAGGGTGTCCGTCTCGTCAATGTGCTGCAAGAAGTAGGGCAGTTTGGTGATGTCTGCCATTGCTCTTTTAGGCATAGCTAACGTTGCTGTGTCATATTGCTCATGTATCTCGCTCAGCAGTTGAGTGAGCTCGGGAGAGTGGGGTTGAGCTTGCACGCTCGCACAAGTAAGCAGCAGTAATGGTAAGACTGTTTTCATGGTCATTTCTCCTTTAGATACCTGATCATAATACCAGTATTTAGGCGGTGCATAAAGTTCTTTTTTATGCACCTAGTTAAGTATTATTCTTTCGAGTTTTGTGTGTATCTTGGCACCGCAGGATAGGCTTGGTCGGAGGTGACGTATTCCGTCCTTTCGGGTCTAGTGATCTCCTTTTCTACCTGCGACTTGACTGTCAGTTCAATCATCGGCTCAGGTTTGATGATGGGTTTCTGCGCTTCCTCTTGTTGAAGTTTTACATCATCGGTAACCCCATCAAAGCGCGCTTGATTAAAGAGTCCGCCCGTTCCCTTGGTATGCAGCATCTCGGTGCGGGTGTGTGCCACGGTATCGACGGTACTAGCCCATCCTTTCTCCATCGTGTTGTTTTGCTCGGGTGTCAGTTCTGGTTGTTGGGTTGGGGTGGTGGTTTCATGCGCTTTCTCCATTGTTGCCACAATCTTCGCCGTGTCACCATCGAGTCCCGCCATGGTGGTGAACTCTTCAGTGCGTGTGTAGTATTGCCATTGCTCTTTCGCCTCGGCAATATCTTCCGGTTGGTAAGCGGTCATTAGGCGTTGGACGTCTGGTTTGTGCGGAACTGTGTTCTCCAAGTAATTCTGGAAGCCTTGAATCGCGTTGGCCGTAAAGCTGGCACTGCCAGAGTCTAGGCGCGTTTGAGTATTCGAGAGGG
>NZ_JBGOOU010000076.1:0-6373 GCF_041439815.1 Vibrio sp. 1F279
TTGAACAAGCTTACTGGGTTAGGTATGCCTGAAACTTGTCGTATTGACTAAAAAGTATGCGAAACGGGGTGCATCTATCTCTAAATTTAATTACGCAACAAAGCCTTCCCTACTCTCTTTGATTAGTTTGTTTTCTTGGTGGTACTCAGATCATTGAATAATATTTTTTTTCTTTAGCGAGAGGGAAATAGATGTTGTTATTATTATAAGAACGCCACATGTGCTCATCCAACTAGGGATTTCATACCAAAAAATAACCCCCCAAAGTATATTGAAGACCAAGCCGATATAGCGGGTGACTGCAACTACAGCGGCGTTTTCATGACTGAATGCCTTTGTTAGGAAAATTTGCCCAATGAGCGAAACAAGACCAATGGCAATTAGATAAATCCACGCAATTCCCTGTGGAACCACAAACTCATCCCTCATCAAGTAACCGGATACCAACATCGAAGTGAAAAGAAAATAAAACACAATCTCGTAAATATGGTGCCTCTTACTCAGGTGGCGAATAGTGATAGAGGCAGCCGCCGCAAAAAAAGCACTCGCCACCCCTGAGAGGGCATACAAATTAAATGTGTCGAAGCTAAATGGATTTACAATTAAGGTAACTCCAACCAAAGTGAGCGGAAAAAGGAATGCTACTTTTTTAGGGGCTTTTTCTCCCAAAATTAGGTTGGAAAGTAATATAACGAAGAACGGGGACAGGTAAGCCAAAATCACGGCGTCCGCTAGCGGCATGTGGGTAATCGCGTACACAAAAGCGAGCAGATAAAACGCCCCAAACAGGCCACGAAGCAAAAGCATTGGTATGCCCGTGGTAGAAAACCTGATACTCGCTTTCCACATTAAACCTAAAATCAGAACGGTTCCTATTGCGCTTCGGAAGAAGACAATTTCAGAGCTTGGAATCGTCAAACTGGCCGCTTTAATAAGTGCGTTCATGACACTAAAAATGAACGCAGAAAATATAGTTAACGCTACACCGTTGTTCATGATGGGTTTCTTTAAAGGTCGTATGATAGACGCACCCAACCAAGGTATTGGTGCGCTTGAGTGCGGGACTCTTCAATCAAATGGTGAGGGAGTTGAGAGCTACTTAACCAAGATTCGAATATACCTAGCACACGGTTAACGCTCGGTAATGCAATCCCATGCGCTCTGCCTAAGACTTGAAGCCAGTAAAGATTCTGTATATCTTCTTTAGGTATTCGAGGTAAAGACAACTTGCCTTTTTCCACCTTACCTTTGGCATAGGGCACGGCAGAGAAGTTGAAGTAGCACCCATTTTCATCCGGCTTAGAAAAAGGATCGATCAGAATCGCGCTGTATCGTACGTAAACCAAATATTCCTGCGCTATTGGAGTGAGCGACATAAACTGCTCAATTTGACGACGACGAATGGTTTCTGGATGCACAGGGTAGTTGTCATCATTGAGAAATTGTAACAAGTTAAATGGTGTTCCGTTAAAGTGAAGCATCAATCTTGATATATCGCGCCATAGCTCAACCAAAATGTGGATGGTTTCGGTTGTGATCGGTCCCTCAGGGAAAAGTTTGTACATGTACTTAACTTCTCTCGTCTCACTTAAGATATGATTGAGCGAGAAAGGGGTCATAAAAAATGCGGGATGAACGAAAGAGGTAATGTTTCGTCCTTCTACGCTAAACCCATTTTCCAACTCGACAACTTCAACACCGATATCCGCTAAAGTTTGAGTCAGTAGCTCTAGGACAGGGCATTTTTCTTTACTTGAGTAAGCATAAATACGTTTTTTAACCGCTTTGGTAAGGACACGAACGCCAGCTTGTTCCGTTATAAATTTAGTGGCCGCAAAGTAATTGGAAAATATCAGTACGTTGGGGGTTAAATTAAGTTCTGAAAACAAGCCTTTTACAATCCGGTGCCCACCAAATAAGGATGAAATGAGGACTACTATTTTTGTGGAACTCAAACACGATTTAGGTAAAGCCAATAGAACCGCTGAATAAGCATGAGATGGGGTGCCCAGAACCAACGTATCCCATTGTCCGCTTACATCGCGTAAATCTTCAAAAACCGCATCAAATATCACCTGCCCAGCCATTCGCTTCAAAGAGGATTTGGCAGCGATAATATGCGCAATACGTTCGTTGTGTAAGCTTTCGAACATCGGCTGCCAGCGCTCTGATGAGCGGTTTACTAACCCAAGTTGCTCGCACTGGTTTCTGATGATTTTTGCTGTCTGAAATGCGGCTGGCCCTGTGCCAACGATTAACACTTTTCCTAATGAAAGAGTCATTTTGCGCGCTCCATCAAGACGGTGTCATATATCGCTGCATCGTTATGGATCTGTTGTGTTTCCCACCCATCCATTAGGTTTGGGTTGAAAGGGTAATTGAAGGCGGACTTTAAACCATTACCGAATCGAACTAATACTCGGTGAGAGTGGTTAAGATGAGGTCTAAGCTGTCTGAGTTGTTCCCATTTATGTTCCACTAAAGAGGCTACTACAACATGAGTTGGCCGGAAAGAGGCAAACTCAGTGATTAGATCTTTGCAGCTAAAAGTGGTTGACAAGTTGAGTTGGTTGGCCATTTTCACTGCCTGCTCATCAAGATCTATACCGTGCACGAGAGCGCCTGTGCTCTGAGATATAGTGAAAGCAGAAACCGGATAGGACCCTGAGCCAATAAACAGGACTCGAGAGTTGCTTTCAATTCCTGCTTTTTTTAGTTCAATTTTTGTGTTTTCAGAAAGTTGGTATAAATATTCGCTGATGTCGATTTGATGCTCTCTGGCACACTGAGACTGATGTTTTTCCAATAAACACAGAGCTTTTACAGCAGTTTCACGAAGCTGCTTGATTAAACGATCGTACTCAGGGGTCATATCAAAATCATCGCTAATGGTTTTAAAATTTTCTTGCAAAATCCAAGCGCAAAACTCATCAATTTTTTCTTGCAAAAGGACAAAACATTCACAATTTTCAAGGCTGTAATGAGTCAGGGTTTGAATTTGAGATTCAAACGTGGATAGAGAAACTAATAAGTGATATTGCCTTTTATTCATTGCCATAAGAATGCCTAATCTGTTTTAAGGGCTCGAACTGGGGTGACGTGGGTATGTCCATGAACGCAACAACCTACGTCCACATGAATCTGATAGATTTTCCCCAGCCTTTCAGAATCGAGCACGTCTTCTGGTTTACCGCAATATTGAACTTCACCATCATTCATTAAGAGAAGATGGTCGCAGTATCGAGCAGCGAGAGAGAGGTCGTGTAGGACCGCAATTGTGATGATATTTTTGGCTCGGGTATATTGACGAACAAGGTCTAAAATTTGGACTTGATGCTTGAGATCTAAGGCGCTTGTTGGTTCATCTAAGAGCAATACCTTGGGCTCAGCAACAAGAGATTGCGCCAGTGAAACCAGCTGTTGCTGACCACCGCTTAGTTGAGAAAACTGTCTAAGGGCGAGATTTCTCAAACCTAGATAATCAAGGATGGCGTCTGCTTTTTGTTCTTGTTCAAATGTGATGTTCCAGCTCAGTTGATGAACCAAGCCCAGTAAGACAAACTCAATAACCGTTAATTGACAGGGAGATTTGTTGAGTTGACATAGGTACGAGAAGGATTGTAGCGGTAATCTCAGCCCGTCCTCCCCACTTGAATTAATCTTCCCATCAGAAGGAATGATGCCCATGATAGCTTTGAGCAATGTCGTTTTTCCTGCGCCATTGGGCCCTAAAATGGCGGTAAATTTGCCACCCAAAAAGTGGGCATCTACCTTCTTTAAAACGAGTTTTCTTCCAATTGGAACGGCAAGATTTTCTATTGAAAGCGACGTCATTAGATAAACCTCCTGCTTATCAGAAAATAAAGAAGGATCGGCACACCGACTAAGGAGGTGACGATACCAATTGGTATGATAGTGCCTGGGACAATCAACTTAGCAACAAGAGACGAGGTACATAAAAGCAACGCTCCCATTAATGCCGCCAAAGGTAAGTAGAAACGCTGATCTTCGCCTATTAGCATTCTTGCTAGGTGAGGAGCAACCAAACCAATGAAACCAATGGTTCCGACAAACGACACTGCTCCTGCAGTTAATAAGGAACCCAGTAAAAACATCTGTAGTCTTAACTTGCTGGTCTTTATTCCCAAGGCGAGTGCACGCTCTTCGCCTAAAGTGAGGGCGGTGAGTGCCCATACCTTAGATAACGCAAAGACCAAACCGAACAGGAAAACGGCTCCTGAAACAAAGAAGGACAACCAACTCGCCTTCAGTAGACTGCCAAATAACCAAAAAACAATTTGCTGCAGCACTTCTGGTGATGCCAAATATTGAATTAATGACTGTAAAGCCTGGAAAAAGAAGAGAACGACAATACCTGCCAAAATCAGGATTTTTGCGTCCATATGTCGGCTGCGACCAATTATGTAGATCGCCATACTCGCTAATCCAGATGTCAAGAAAGCGGCAAACGGCACGCCTAACCAATGCAAACCAAATACTGAAAAACCGGTTAAAAAAGCTATGGCTGCACCAAATCCAGCAGCAGCAGAGATACCAAGGGTATACGGACTGGCAAGTGGGTTGGCTAAGAGGGTTTGCATTAGACCGCCAGCGAGGCCGAGTGAGGCGCCAACCATAAGACAGGTGAGAGTGATGGGTAACCGAAGTTGCCAGACAATAAGTGTTGATAAGCTGTCACCAGAGGGACCACCTAGGAGGGCTTCAACAACTTGTTCAATGCCTAGCCACGATGAGCCAGTACCAAGATCGAATAAAGCGGAAAAACTCGTTGCCAGAAAAGCGCCTAGCAAAATCTTAATTCTTTGCTTCTGCATTCTTTGATAAATAGCGCCGCTGGAATGATTCAGGTCAGACGATGCTTTCATGCTTTCATTCATGAGTTACGCCCACCTGAATCATGAAAGTGCCTTTGAGCGCTTGCGGCATGTAGTCCCTAAAAAATTCTTGGTGCAATTTCTTAGGTTCAATATCTTTAAATGCTTCTGGGTAAATAGACTTTGCTAGATACAACAAGAAAACGTGGTCGTAAATAGTACGTGTTCCTGAGTGGTATATACCGTAGACGTCACCATTTTTAACTGCCGTCAGTTGATTCCAGCCAGCACGATTTAGGTAGGGGCGGTATCTAGTTTGCGCTTCTTCCATTGTGCTGTTGAAACCAAGCAGGGCGCTGTCGTTATGTTTAACCCAGTGAGCACCGGATATAAAGATCACTTCTGGATCTTGACTCAAGATATATTCAGGCGTTAGGTGGGCAGAACCTTCAAACATCCCATGGGCAAGGTTATCGGCCCCCGCCATTGTCAAAAGGTTGCCCCACATTGTCGTCGAGTAAGATTTACCGTATTCATTTGGTCCACCTGTACCTGCTTCCACATACACACGGCGTGCCGTGTGGTTTTCCAGATGCCTCGTAACACGTTGTTTAACCATGTTTACTGTGTTTTCGTATTCCGTTGCAATCGATGAAGCGCGTCCTTCTGTCCCCATTACTCTGCCTATAACACGTGTGCTAATGACGTGTTTTTCAAGCGTTTGAGCATTGAAGTCTACAACGACAACTCTGATACCATTCTTTTCAAGTATTTCAACTTTTTCACCAAGGGATTGATATTGCCACGCCGCAAGAAGTGCAACATCAGGTTTAGTTAACAAGAGTTTTTCGAAATCAAAAGTACCTGTATAAAGAGAACCTGAATCAATAATCGTTTCTAACTCAGGAATGATTTTTTTATAGGTGGTCCATTGAGATTGACGGTAATCTTTCCAAGAGTGTCTTGGGAAAATAGCCACTTTTTTGTAAGCATCTGGTCCAGCGATCGCTAGGTAATCCTCAAAATAAAAACCTAGGAAAATTTTTTCTGCCGGCTTTTCTAAAGAGATGTTTCTACCGAGCACGTCTTTGAACTGAAGAGCTGTAGAAGCAGAGGCCATGTCACCCAAAGCCAAAGTTGCCAAAAAAAGTGCTTTTACTTTTAAAAGGTGTCCTTTCATTCCCTCGACCTCAAATAGAACACTAATTGTTATAATGTAACAATGGTTCTAGGGTTGAAAAGATATATATTTATTATTTATATCTATTAAATATAAATAATAAAGCTAGGTGGATTTGTTGTTGCGTAATTCAATGGAACTAAATCAAGAACCTACGATATGATCAGCTACGTCCACTCTCTCTCGTAGCTCTATGTCTAAACCTCGTTACAAAACAACCAACAGGAAGCAATACAACCAATCGCTCATTAACCGTGGCTCTCTGACTTTTTGGATTGATGAAGAGGCAATAAGCGGTTGGGCGCAAAGCAAACAGAATAAGCGCGGTAGGCCACGTCGATTCAGTGATTTAGCTATC
>NZ_JBGOOU010000077.1:0-6326 GCF_041439815.1 Vibrio sp. 1F279
TCATTTTTTGGTGAGCTTTCGTGCCCAGCGGCGAAACGCTGGTCGCTGAACATCGGTTTAGAGAGAGTTGGGCTTGAGTGTCGTTGTGCCATGAGGAGTTTCCTTTCTGTTTGAGTATCACTTTATGGAGCCGCTTGGCTGTCCCTACCTCAAACAGGGTTCTTCTCTGCAGGGGCGCGAAGCGTTCATTCACCCTTGCAGAGAAGGTTCTGATTTAGGAGGGTCAACAGCCTGCGAGCCCCATCAAATGATGCGAGTCGAAAGGAAAACCGGCACATAAGGCAACAAGCCCTTACTCGAACTTAATGGATGTCAGTGAAAGGAGTGAGAAGGTACGACGAACGGCAACGAGGAAGAATGACGAGGCGCTGGCGTTCAGGATTGCAGCGATATCCTTTTAGATAGGGGCTGTAGAGAGGCACATTCTGAGGCGGCACGCAGTGACTCATCAGGGTGATGCCACTCTTAGGCCATAGGTGAAAGATACAAGCAAAAAGCCTTGCCCAAAGGGTAACGCCCAAGTCCACCATAGTTTTTAAGGTAGTGAATTGCTAAATAAAAAAAGGGGGGGTTCCCCGCAATTATCACAAAAATAAGACGTTCAAAATGCCAACAATACTCAGCCTTACATTTAAGGTGAAGAATTACTGATAGACCAACAAACATATAAAACTCAAATAAATCCTCAGTTTATATATACCCGTGATCATTGAAGATGCTTGATTTTCTTTAGAATCAGGATCATGCTACGAACCATGAAAATTACACTGACTCCTCAACAGAAACTACAACTCGGACAAATGCACGACAATGAACGTGACAGTCGAGTTTGCGACCGTATTAAGGCTGTTTTGCTAGCTTCTGAAGACTGGAGTCAGACTATGATTTCACAAGCCCTTCGTATTCATGAATCGACCGTTGCACGTCACCTCAGTGACTACGTTCTTTCTGAAAAACTTAAGCCTGAAAATGGCGGAAGCCAAAGTAAACTTTCTTCTACTCAAACCATGCACCTAATCGAGCATTTGACTGAGAAAACCTATTCTCATACTCATCAAATTGTCGCCTATGTTAAAGAGACATTTGGACTTGATTACACGGTTTCTGGTATGAACAAATGGCTTCACCACAATGGCTTTAGCTACAAGCAGCCGAAAGGCGTTCCACACAAGTTTGATGAAGCAAAACAACAAGCCTTCATAGATGATTATAAATCACTAAAGGCAAGCTGTGGCAAGGGTGAAACGATAGTTTTTATCGACGCTGTTCACCCAACCTTATCAACCAAAATATCTCATGGCTGGATACGTACTGGTCAGGATAAAGTGATTGAAACAACGGGTAATCGCAGCAGGTTGAACATTATTGGTGCACTGAACCTGTCGGATATTGGTGCCACCATTGTTCACGATTACGAAAGCATTAACAGTGAAAGTATTGTTCGCTTTTTCTGTAAGTTAAGAGAGAGCTATCTGTTAGCCCATAAGCTTCATATCATCTTAGATGGTGCAGGATCTCACCGCAGTGACTTAGTCAAAGATGCGGCGTTTGTCCTAAATATCGAACTGCATTATCTTCCACCTTATAGCCCAAACCTAAACCCAATAGAGTGGCTATGGAAATGTAGGGTAAACTCACATTAACAAGAGATGAATGAGCACTTATTCTGAATGACTTTGGGGCAGATCTTAGCTAGCAGGCACTTTGAGAGAAAAGTGCCACGTGTATAATTTCAGCTCTATGAAGCCTCTGGACAAAACCTTGTTAGCTTAAATGACTTAGTTGCATCAAGATCAGGTATGAAAAAGTATCTTGAAACCATAGTCTATTGTTATGTGCGTTGCTCCATTTCTGCTTTATAGAGCTCTGAACCTACAGCTATCTCCCACAAGTACCCATCAGGATCAGAGAAGTAACCTGAAAAACCACCCCAAAACACAGGCTGCCCTTGCTTTACGATTTTCCCACCATTTGCATCTGCCTTGTTCAGAAGACTAAGCACTTCACGAGAAGAGTCGACATTTCTAGCCAGTGTAATACCGGCAAAACCTGAACCATCTGGTTCAACACCAACATCTTTAGCTAATTCGGGTTTAGAAAATAAAGCTAACTCCGGACCATCAACATTCATGAATACAATTTCATCAGATTTATAATCTGTACGCTCTAACCCAAGCACCGCTTCATAAAACTTTGCTGAGGACTCGATATTTGATACGCCCAGCGTGATGATTGATAGTTTTTTCATATTTTGCTCCGAGCATATAACTGATTAAATTGTTTGTTAGGTGCGTAGCAAAAGCTGGTAAAAGTCTGTTTCATCGTGTTTGGGATTCTTGCGCACAAACTCCCAACCATGGCGCTTATAGAATGTGAGAGCTCGATGGTTAGTTCGGCTTACTGAAAGTACAGCACGCGAACAACCCGTTTTACTCAAAGTGCTTACAATATAATCCTGCAATTTTGCAGCGAGTCCTGAACCACGAAAATTAGGCTTTAAGTAAATGAGATGTACATAGCCAGTCTCCGGCTCGGGTGAAAAGCTACGAAACTCTAACTGCCCTGCAAACTGACCATCCACAAATATATGGATATAGAACCATCCTGATGTTGCTAACCGGTCTAATACTCGTTCACGATAACCACTGATGAAGTCTTCGAAACCGTCGTAATGCCCAAAACTACAAAAGTATGCATCTTTTCTCGCAGCAACGCACAATTCGAAATCATCAATGTTTATCTGCTGAAAAGCAATTTCCATACTTACCTTTTCCTTCGAGCACCTGACGCCAAATTAAGTAGTGAGCAACGCCACCACCTTACCTAAAGCATTGTGCCGTAAACACTAGAGTTGATCCAAACCGAAAATGCCAAGCATTACGAATCTGCTTAAATTATTGTTAGTTTGCATATAGCTTAGGTAAAAACCATTTAAAATCTGCTGATGCTTCAGAATCCCAAGGCCAAACACCAGAAGTATCTGGGTAGATGAACTGGAGGACTTTAAAGTTATTACCTTTGTAAAGCCAGTTAGTCCAACCAAAGTATTCTGCGTAGTATTCTGGACTTACTTCTTTGAAAGTTATATCAAATCCTTCAAGGAAGCCTGAATAGTATTCATTTGGTTTAAATATCTCACCAGCTTTAACTCTATTGTTGTATTCGTTTGCAATCCAATGTGCTACCTCTTGATTTAAACCGGTGATTATTATCTCTGGTTGACTGCTTGTTTTCTCTATGCCAATTGAATAAGAGAATCCTGGGTACTCATCCTCTGCCATGATATGGAGAATATGACATCCATACTGCTCTATATCTTTAAGAGCTTTTTCTTCGTATTGATCCATAGTCTACCTTTGTAAAACTAACGCCCAATTAAGTAGCTGACAACGCTACCAATACACTCAAATTGAACACCGAAATCACTTAAGCTGAACCGAACTAAAAATGCCAAGCGTTGACAGTCTGCTTAAATTGCTTGTATGCTGCGCTCTCATTTAGCTTGATGTACCTTGTTTCAGGCGGTAAATCTAATAAGCCTGAGCATAAAAACCTAGGTCTAATATCGATGTTTGCTAAATCAGTTAATGGGAACCAGCGAAACTCTAAATCTACGTCAGACTCTATACCACGAAAAGCCTCGGTTTTTGGCAACTTCTGTGGAGAACTCAAACGCACCAAAAAGTAATTGGCTAATTCGTGATACTTTTTACCAGAAAATTCAAAAAAGCTTTCAACATACCAAAGGTGTCTTTCAACAACTGAGTCGATAGATAACTCTTCAAGCAGTTCTCTTTTCAATGTATCGTCTGAGTTTTCAAAAAACTCTACTTTACCGCCCGGTAATGCCCAAAAAGGATCGCCTACAAGTCTATGCAACAACACATGATCTTCATCAATTATCACGGCAGCACTACGACAATTAAATCGAGCGTTGCCTTGGTCAAATCTCAACATTTTTACTCCTAGCAGCATAACAGCTATATTAGACAGAATAATTCTGTACTTAAATATAGAATTATTCTGTCTAGTATCTTAATAACGTAAAACATACATCTGTTTTACTATGAATAACAATAGTTTAACTTCTACAGTTCCGTACCTACATCACTAAATACAGATTTTTCTGTATAGCATGAATTGATCGGCAAAATATGTTCAAGCCTGATGCACGAATAAGTGTTAGACGATTTGCCAGCAAGCAGTTGCCACAATAGTTCTCATGCTAAATTCATACGTTCTAAACACATATTGGGGCACAGGCTTTTCAGAAGAAAAGCCTGTTTCAGCACCTGTCAGCAGTCTGTTTTCTCAGACAACCTCAGAGCGTCTTCTAGTTCAACGCCAAGGTATCGAATTGTGTTATCTAGCTTCGAATGTCCAAGTAAAATCTGTACGGCCCTGATGTTTTTCGTTCTGGCATATATTAACGTGGCTTTGGTGCGGCGCATGGAATGAGTGCCGTAATAGTCAGCATTCAGTCCCAGTTTTACAGCCCAGTTCCTGATAATTGAACGATAGAATGAGTAGCTGATAGGTTGCCCAAAGCGTCGGCTACTCGGGAATAGAAAGCTGCTTGCCTCTAGGGATGCTGCAAAAATCCATCGGCTAATACTTTGCTGTGTTCTCGGAGTAATCTCATAGTGGACATCGGTTCCAGTTTTTTGCTGGATGCACTGAACCCTTTCATAGATAACCCCTTGCGAAGAAACATCGTAAACGTGTAGCTTTAGTAAGTCACTCGCTCTTAATTTGCTATCTATAGCTAGGTTCAGTAATGCGAGCTGCATCAGATCATTTTCAATCTCCAGCCTAGTTCTGATCCGCCAGATCTCTTCAAGCTTAAATGGCCTTTTGATGCCACTGCATTTTCCAGAAGATAACTTTCTCATGATGACCTCCTCTCAGTGTTTTGGTCAACATGAAGTTTGGCCGTCAAATTTAGTAGGGTTTAGGAAGCTCTTAAATGTCGGTGGACAGAAACTGAAAGGCTGAACTCTGAGATATCAACTTAATTAATGTAAAGTTTGTGAGATTGTATGCAACTCCCATTGAATTTCTTCCCTTGCAATTGTGACAGCGAGCTGACACCATGTAAGCCTGTTGTCATTTTTGAGGTGTAATTTATGAAGGAATCTATTTATCTAGCTGTATATGACGGAATCTCTGATTGGGAGTATGGGTATGTCTTGGCTCATATCAACTCTCAAGAGTTTCAAGCTTTCCCTGACAGGTTTGAAATAAAGACGGTTGGGCGAAATAAAGAATCGATTAGAACTAAAGGTGGATTAACTGTCGTGCCAGATTTATCTCTCGATAAGCTAAATCCCTCTGATGGTAAAATGCTTATTCTTTGTGGTTCAGATAATGCTGCTACAGGCGGCATCGATGATTTTATCGATGTAGCCAAGCGTTTTATCGACAATGGTATTTGTGTTGCAGCTATCTGTGGTGCAACCGCTGCTTTAGCGAGAAAAGGTATATTAGATAATGTTCCGCATACTAGTAATGCAAAAGAATTTCTGGAAATGACAGGATATGCAGGTAGCCAGAACTATATCCAAGAACCCGTTGTATCGACAGACTATTTGATCACCGCAGGGGGTATTGAACCTATTGCTTTTGCGGCAGAGATATTCAGGAAGTTGGAGATCTATTCTGAAACTACGCTAGATTCTTGGTTGAAATTATTCGAACAGCGGGACATAACTGGTTTTTACGAGTTAATGGAGAATTCCCTTCAATGAGTGACCCAAGACATGACCTCAGTACTTTGGCCCTAACTATTTTTTCTTTAAATGGTCAGTTTTTATCAATAGCCGAGAATATTGCTTCTCGGGCAGATCTCACCGCAACTCGCTGGCAAGTGTTGGGGGCTCTTGTTAATGATCCTCTTACACAAGCTGAAGTCGCACGTCAAATGGGGATCACACGTCAAAGCGTTCAAAGAACCAGCAAACAGCTTACCGATGAAGGTATGTTAGAAACATTAGCAAATCCATCTCATCAAAAGGCTATGCTACTTCAGTTAACGCCAAAAGGTCATAATGCTCTGTCAAAAATAAGACCATTTCATAAAGCATATGCTGAGCAACTAATTGAAACGGTTGGGGAAGAAAAAGTAGCTGAAATGGTTAAAGCCATAACTGAGCTATCAACCGCAATGAAAAGCCTTTAATCTATATGAGTGATACAGGGCGCCAATCATGAGAAAATGTAATCTGATTTCAGTGGCACGATTCACCAACGAATAATCACTCTAACGCGGAATGGGGCATTTCTGAGGTAGAATGTACCACGGGTAAAAATTCAGCCTGTGAAGGTTT
>NZ_JBGOOU010000078.1:0-6269 GCF_041439815.1 Vibrio sp. 1F279
CCCGCATCATCAGCTTGGAAGGCTGAGGTAATAGCCATTATACGATGCACGCAACACGTAACTCTGTTTGAGCTATTTAACCTTTAGAATATGGTGGAGGGAGACGGATTCGAACCATCGAAGGCAGTGCCGGCAGATTTACAGTCTGCTCCCTTTGGCCACTCGGGAACCCCTCCAAATTTTGAGCTTTCTCTCGCTTACCTTAAAGAAAGGGAGAAAGTGGTGCCGACTACCGGAATCGAACTGGTGACCTACTGATTACAAGTCAGTTGCTCTACCTACTGAGCTAAGTCGGCACAAGTGGGGCGCATTTTATTGAATGATTTTCCACCTTGCAATAGTAAATTGAAAAAAAGTGAAAAATTCTCCTATCAAATTCCTATATACGGCTATTTAGCTCAAGGTTTCTGCCTTTAACCCACATCTAGTACAGGAAGATATTTTATTTATCTATCGCTTGATGTATTTTCCATGCACTTGTTTTGTTATCCACTATAGAGTTTATATGAGCCCATTTATGTCATTTGACCGCGAACGTTGGTCTGAGCTAAGGAATTTAGTTCCGATGACACTTTCTGAGAGCGACTTAAAAGAGCTTCAAGGCATCAATGAAAAGCTCACAATGGAGGAAGCCGTTGAGATCTACCTGCCGCTCTCTCGCCTATTAAATCTCTATGTGGCAGCCAGACAGAATAGAAACTCAGTACTCCATCAATTCCTGGATAAAAACGAGAAAGCACCACCTTTTATCATCGGTATTGCTGGAAGTGTCGCTGTGGGCAAAAGTACAACTGCACGACTGCTTAAAGCCCTACTTTCTCGCTGGGAGAACCACCCAAAAGTTGAGCTAGTCACAACCGATGGCTTCTTATACCCAAATGAGGTGTTAGAAGAAAAAGGATTGATGAGTAAAAAGGGCTTTCCGGAGTCTTACGATATTAAGCGTTTAGTGAACTTTGTTTCGGATGTAAAAGCATGCAAGAGAAATGTCACGGCTCCCGTGTACTCGCATCTTACGTACAACATTACTGATGACGTTAAGTGTGTCGACCTACCAGATGTGCTTATTATTGAAGGACTTAATGTCTTGCAAACAGGCATGAACGATCCACACGAGCCACATCGCGTGTTTATTTCAGACTTCCTTGATTTCTCACTCTATGTTGACGCTGATAGCCAACAAATCAAAGAGTGGTACGTCAATCGCTTTATGAAATTCCGCGATGGCGCGTTTACCAAACCTGGCTCTTACTTTAGTCATTACACAAAATTATCGAACCAAGCGGCACTGGATAAAGCGGAAGGTATCTGGAGTTCAATTAATGGCTTGAACCTAGAACAAAATATCCTTCCTACACGAGAAAGGGCTCACTTGATTCTACGTAAAGGCGCAGATCATATGGTTGAAGAAGTATTACTAAGAAAATAGTAACGCCTTAATCGCCTTTTCTTAGCGATATCTCTCCACCGATATAGCTCTCGATACCATTCTCAGTTTTGAGTAATACAGCACCTTGTTCATCGATGCCTTGAACAACACCTTCAATTTCTCTAGGTCCAATGATCAACCTAACATTGCGACCTAAGAAATTATCAAAGCGATTCCAACGCTCTACAAAATTCGACATCCCTTTCAACTCATAATCAACAAGAGACTTATCCCAGGCATTGATCAGAGCCTGTGCTAACTGATTGCGATCGGGCACCTTCCCATCACACACTTCTTTAAGAGAAGTCCACGGTTGGCCAATACCTGATGTTGTTGGATCCATGGATAAGTTTAGCCCTAAACCAATCACAATATGAGCAGCGCCACCAGACTGTCCTGACAGCTCTACCAAGATACCAGCAAGCTTCTTGTCATTGTGGTAAAGGTCGTTCGGCCATTTGAGCTTTATACCTTCTACGCCCATCTCTTCCAAAGCTTCAACAACAGCTACACCAACCACAAGGCTCAAGCCCATCGCGGCAGCCATCCCTGCGTCGAGTCTCCAATACATTGAAAGATAGAGGTTTGCACCGAATGGCGATACCCACTCTCGTCCACGACGTCCACGTCCCGCAGCTTGATATTCAGCAATACAGACAGAACCCGATTCGAGGGTGTTAGTACGCTCTAATAGGTGTTGGTTTGTAGAACCTATGATTGGAATCAGTTCAAGAGAAGCATCTCGACTAACAACAGACAATTTGTCTTCGTTAAGCATATCTAAACGGCTAGCTAACTTATAGCCCTTGCCTTGTACTCGGTAGATATCTAAACCCCACCCTTGAATACCTTTAATATGCTTACTGATAGCCGCTCGTGATACACCAATCATTTCACCTAGATCTTCACCTGAATGAAACTCACCGTCAGCAAGACATCTCAATAGTGCAAGCTTGGTACTGTGTTCTCTCATGCCAATGACTCCAAAGCCTTGTCTAGGTTTGTCTCGCAGTCTCGTCCCATAAAACGCACTTCATGTTCCAGTCGAATATCGAATTTATTCAAGACAGACTGACGCACTCGCTCTGCAAGCTTAAGGATATCCACAGCAGAAGCCTCATCATAATTGATGATAACTAATGCTTGGTTTGGGTGAACTTGAGCACCACCTTCTGTCACGCCTTTGAACTGGCATTGATCAATCAGCCAGCCTGCAGCGACTTTGATCATGTCATTGCTCTCATAGCCTACAATGTTTGGGTATAGAGCGAACAGGCGATCAAAATGATCCTTGGTGATCACAGGGTTTTTGAAGAAGCTGCCCGCATTACCTTGGACTCTAGGGTCTGGCAACTTACTTGAACGGATAGCGCATACTTCATCAAATATAGTTCGAGGAGAAAGCGTATCGGCTGCTAGGCTTTTTAACGGGCCATAGTGATTGCATGGCTCCCACTCTTTCGGCAACGTTAAACCAATCGCAACAACAATCGCTTTATCGTAGAGAGCGTGCTTGAAAATAGAATCTCGGTAACCAAAGAGACACTCTTCTTTGCTCAATCGCTTAACTGTATAAGTATCCAGGCACAGGATATCGACATACTCGCATACGTCTTGTAGCTCAACACCATACGCACCAATATTTTGAATCGGAGCCGAACCTGAACAGCCAGGTATCATTGCTAGGTTTTCTAGACCACCGAGCCCTTTATCCACACTCCATTCAACTAAGTTTGGCCAATCTTCCCCCCCACTAACATGCAGTAGGTGATGGCTGTCCGTCTCGGTCAACTCAATCCCGGATAATTTATTCACTATGACCAGGCCAGTGAAGTGCTCAGTAAAAAGCATATTACTGCCCTTACCCAGTATCAACTTAGGTAAATCTGACCATTTAGGGGCTCTGTAAACGGAAATTAATTCTTCGATAGTGGTGACTTCAACCAACGCATCACACGTCTGATCTATGGAAAAAGTATGAACATTTTTTAAACTAGCATTGAGATGGAATTGCATGGCGATATTCAATTAACTTACACTGCAGTCATTCTACAGCAGATAAACCAATGGCGCAGTGACTGAATGAACAATGTCATCATTACCCAATTAGACCCAGTAAAGGTTCCCCTAGTTAAACGTTTCTATAAAGAACATTACCCAACGGGAAAAGCGAATAAAAGTGAACTGATCTATTCGTTATTACTGGATAACGAGCTGTGCGGTATCGTGCGCTTTCGTACAATAGAGAATAATCGCTTACTTACTGGAATGGCGATATCAAAACAACATCGCGGTAAGCAATTAGGCTCCCAACTTATGGACTATTGTGCGCAACATACACTTACGGAAGACGATTACTGCTTTGCGTACGCTCATCTCACCAATTTTTACGCGCGGCACCTATTCATACAAATAGACCCTAAAGATCTGCCAAATGGTTTAAGAGTTTTATACGAGCGCTACTCGAATAGCGGAAAAGATCTCATTCCTATGCATTATCAGCAAAATTGTTAGAGAATGCCTCGATTATCTAGTATTTGATGCTATCCCTTTGGTAAAATTAAAGGTTCGCAATTTTGCATATTTTTAAGGTAAAACAGTCAATATGATTGCCAGTAGGAATCCATTCATACAGTTGCCAACCATAGCGCAGAATCCTGACAAGTTTGAAGTACTACTATCAGCGCAAGAGTTTCGAACTCGTCTACTTGATGAGATATCTCGCGCAACGACTCGTATTAGTTTAGTCGCTTTGTATCTTGAAGATGATGAGGCTGGCCGTGAAATCCTAACTGCCTTATATGAAGCAAAACAAAAGAATCCAGAATTAGACGTGAGCGTTTGTGTCGATTGGCACCGAGCGCAGCGCGGATTGATTGGCGCAGAGTCTTCTGAAGGCAATGCTGCAATGTATAAAGAGTTTGCAGAAAAATATCAGCACTCTGTACCCGTCTATGGCATTCCAGTTCGCGGCAAAGAAGTCTTTGGCGTATTGCATTTAAAAGGCTTTATCGTCGATGACAGCGTGATATACAGCGGTGCAAGCCTTAACAATATCTACCTGAATTACCATGACCGCTATCGCTTTGATCGTTACCATGTTTTAAACAACGCAGCGCTTGCTGATTCAATGTTTACCTACGTACACGAACAGATGGTTGTGGACAGCGCTGTTTATGACCTGGCTGATAAGAACAAGCCTTCGACCAAAGAACTGAAACCAGCGATTCGTCAGTTTCGTGCATCATTAGCAAGGTCTCAGTATGAATTCGATGCTCAAGAGGTTTCAGCAGACCAAGTTGCTGTAACACCATTAGTTGGTATCGGTAAAAGACGTAACCGTCTGAATCAGGGAATCAATCAACTCGTAGCTCAAGCTAAAGATGAAATCTTTATCTGCACACCTTACTTCAACTTCCCACCTAGCCTAGCTAAAGAAGTGAAGAAAGCGCTTAAGCGTGGCGTAAAGGTCAGCATTGTTGTTGGCGATAAGACAGCGAATGATTTCTTTATCTCGCCAGAAGAAGAGTTTAAAACGATTGGTGGTCTGCCATACCTTTACGAATTGAACTTACGTCGTTTCGCTAAAGCGAATGAGGCTCATATTGCTAGCCGTAATCTATCAATTCGACTTTGGCAACACGATTCTAATAGCTTCCACCTAAAGGGTATTTGGGTAGATAAGCGCTACATGCTACTAACAGGTAATAACCTAAACCCTCGCGCATGGAAGTTGGATCTAGAGAACGGCATCTTTATCCAAGATAACTACCATCACCTAACAGACAAGTTTCAGGCTGAAGTGGATAATATCCTTCAACACACTCAGCTTATCTGTACTTATAAGCAGTTAGATAAGGTAGAGAGCTACCCGTTGGAAGTTCAGAAGTTGATTCGTAAGATCACTCGTGTGAAAGCCGATAGAGTACTTAAGCAAATACTGTAGTCGATGGATTAGAAATACTATTTATCAACGCCTAGCAAACGCTAGGCGTTTTTGTATCTACGATATAAATGACTAAATCGTGAAAATCGTTGATAAGTACTACCACCCGAATTCTATCTATTATCTCCTCGAACACATGGCCTTATCTTGGAGAACTTCTCGATCCAAACACCGAAAAAATCACAGAAAATCCAAGATGATTTTAAAAAATCAAAATAGAAACGATCCCGACAATATTGGGCTGTAGAGTGTTGATGCCTGGTTTCAAGAGGAAGCTAGGTTTGGTCAACAGAACACAACTACACGTCTTTGGGGACTCGTGGAACCAGGCCTCGTGTGGTAAAAAACAGCAATTTGAATACGGCTATTTGTTTGGTTCGGTATGCCCCAAAACAAGAATTGGTGAAGCCATAGTAGCTCCTTGGGGCACAAGGGCATAAAGACAAACCACTTAGAGCAGATATCTAAGGCCAGTGAAAAAGGACATCATGCAGTCTTTATTATGGATGGAGCTGGCTGGCATACCGATGATATTGCGAGAGAGTTTAATAATTTCGGCACTATTAAGCTTCCTCCCTACTCGTCAGAGCTCAACCCTATAGAGTAAGTTTGGAGTTGGTTGCAACAACATTATCTAGCGAATCAAAGTTTCACTGATTATAACGACATTGTTTCCAAGGTTTGTCGCGCTTGGAATGGATTTCTTGAGTGCAAAGATCGTGTCACAAAAATGAGTAGAAGGGATTGGATAAACCTGATCAGTTAATTTTCCGGATTGGTATAACAGTAAAACACTTTTTTCAAATGTAAAAAAGCCCTGCTATTTCTAGCAGGGCTTCTCTAATAAGTGGCGGAGTGGACGGGACTCGAACCCGCGACCCCCGGCGTGACAGG
>NZ_JBGOOU010000079.1:0-6253 GCF_041439815.1 Vibrio sp. 1F279
TTACTAGAAGAGAAAAGGACGGATATGACACTTCCTATTTTTCACTCAAACAACGTTCCACATTCTCAGTCGGATTATTTATCTGAGCTCTGGAGGAAGATTGAAAAAAATGAACGGCGTAATCAAAAGGCCGAGCTCAAGGTCAATCAGCTTTTTTCTGAATACAAAGATAAACTGACTCCCTATGATAAAAAGCTCGACCATCTTCACTGTGCCTGGGTTAAGCACTTGATGTCATTTTTGACCTCAAAAAAACTCAAAACCAATATCCGCAATCGCTTGATGCAAGCGATTGAACAGGAGTTAATTGACTTGCTTGATCGCCCTTTTATCAATGATAGAGACAAAGTCGAGGCGTTATGCGAAGAGTATGAAACCTATCATAATAAAGTATTTCAGAAAGAGAAACAGCAAGCGCTCAATGCAGCTTGTCGAGAATTTGAAAACGGCATGAAGGAGATGTTCGGCGCTGATATTGATTTACCCCACAAAAAAATCCGTGAAATTCTGGCTTCTGGTGATCCATTCGCCATTGAAGCTTTTATCAGTGCCTTATGGGCCTCTTTTGTTAAACATAATAACGACTCATTTTCACCACGAGCCCAAAATGAGGACGATTGGGACGATTTTGAATTCGATTATTTTGAGAGTGAAGACGACGACGCGCTTAACATCAAAGAAATGTTCCGAGGTACTCAACTCAACAAAATGTACAAACGCATTGCGAGTGTTATCCATCCAGATAAAGAGTCTGACCCGTTAAAGAAAGAAGATAAACATCGTTTAATGCAGAAACTGGCGGTGGCCAAACGAGAGAATGATGTGATGACCTTAGTCCGAATGCTGACAGAATATGTCCCCGATTCTGAGCACCTTCTTGATGAAACAACTTTAGTGAGAATGGAGCATTTGCTCGAAATGAAGCTCCTGGATTTAAATCGGGCCCACCGTGACATCTTTAGCCAACAAGGAGTTAAGTCTCAAGTCTGGAGACAATTCTCAGCACCAAGCAAGAAGAAGACGCAAGCCAAAATGGAAAAGTATCTTGAAATGATTGATGATTCGATAGTCTCGCTTGAAAAAAGAATAAGGAAAGTTAACAGTATCAATCAATTAAAAAAATATTTAGGATCTCTTACCTTCTATTGATTCTGTGTCTAGAAAAGAGGCTTAATCATGGTGGTTTAAGAGGTTCGAAATACCGCTTGCTCACCCTTCGACTGGCTTCGCCAGCTACGGGATTGCGACGAGCGGTGCCATTAAAGTTTGAGCAGGTATATGTTCGCGTTTCCCGTTAATTTTTGAATGCGCCTTATTATTTAAGCCTTAATACACGCTGATTACGCACTCAATTTAAAATCGTGAAAAACAGCTAGGAAGCTTCAATTAAAGAGAAAGAATAAATTCATGAGTCGAAACCTTAAGCACTATCAAGCCCTTGATGAGATCGTGACGAATGCGCTTCTCGCACTGTATTTAACCATGAGTCAACAAGGTGGATATTGGACAACGAAAAGAAGAAATGAACTGTTGGTAAAATTCATCAAACCAAAAGTAAAACGGCCTCAGTTCTCGACATGTAAAAATGAACTCAAAACCATGCTCAGTATTGGCCGAAGTGTAACAGGCAACCTCGAACAAAAAATGTGGGAGGTAAATCAACTGAATCTCGGGTATCAAGCCAAGTTCTCACAGGCTGATGAACTCTATATCATGTTAACGGAATTATTTGAGCAGCATCAGTTTCCAACTATGTTGGAAGACCCCACAAAAGAAATGGAACGAGATACTCTTTACATGAAAGAAAAAAGCATAGAGCAAGGGTTTGATGAAGACAATAACCAGATAAAACCCCTGGCTATGACGGTGAAAACCCATCGGTTGGAAGCGTTAATTGAAGCGCTAAAAGCCAAAGGCTTTTATCGCGTTGAAGTTGACTCTGAAGAGAAAGATGAAGTCATTCACCTTTTATTGCACCGAGAGTGATAACGATTATACGATTGAATAGTGCCTTTCTATTTCTCGGTTTTACCTTGGGTAGACAATGTCCGACTAAATACCCATCTTCAACCTTGACTGAAAGCTTTCCCATATGACAACGCACCCAAAGCCAGTCTGACCAAATAGGTCATAAAGAGAGAGCTTTTCAATACGCAACTCTGGCTTACGCATGAACCTTTTAAAATTGGCATTAGCTAGGCTAGGTTTGCGCATAGGGTCCAATTCTCTTCTTCATTTTTCCACCTAAATCCGGATTTAGGTCTAGTATAATATACTGCGATACTCACCCTGTGACACGGAGCCTTCCATCCTAGTGGTAGGTGAAAATTTCACCCAAACCTTACGGACGCCAGTTTTCAATGCAGAGACACAATAAGAGTTTAGGACTATTCATACTTTTCTTTATGCAGACACATGCAATAATCAACATGCTATGACGAGGTTGATGGTTATATGAGATGTTCCGAAATACCCCCTTTGATCTACATGGTTACTGAAACTCAACTTGAGAGTGCTCTATCCTCTATAGCCATCAATAACTTGCATATTTACTGTGCGTTTACTCATGAAAGTTTGAACACTAAATTAATCAAAGATATTCAGTACAGCCACTTTAAATCCATAAGCTTTAGCGACGCTCGAACTATTTACCCTAAAAAAGCATCATTCTCGGATGAAGATAGGCAATAACTCATTGATATTTAGAAAAATATGCCTAAGAGGGAATATTCACAACGCTATTTTTGGAGAAAACGTGTTTCGACAATTTTTGTGTATCTTATTGATTTGTAATATTATCTCAATTTAAATGTAAATGGACTCAACATGACCGAAATGATAAAAACTTTACTTAATATCCGCTCGCTTCGTGCGTTCTCTCGTGAATTAACACTTGAGGAACTTGAAGAAGCACTGAATAAGTTAACGACCGTCTTTCTTGAACGCCAAGAGAGCGAAGAAGTAGAGCGCGAAGCTCGTGCTGAACAAGAATCCAAAGTCGCTGAAATCGCAAAGCAAATCAAATCAAGGTCGATGGTGTTAATATTGAAGCTCTTATAGAAGCTCTAGCAGGTCAATCAAAGAATAAAATAAAAGGTAAACGTAAGCCTCGCCTTGCTAAATATAGTTACACAGACGGGAACGGCATAGAAAAAACCTGGACCGGTCAAGGTCGCACCCCTTCCATAATTCAAGAACAGCTTGATGCTGGAAAATCAATTGAGGATTTCTTGATCGCGAAATAGTCGCTTCTTTCAAAACCCTCACTACACCCCCCTCAATTAAGAGGCCCAGAATTCATATAGAAACTAACAGAGCCCTTGTTTAGGTTAGTTTCTATAGGGCAGTCAGCTCACTTTAAATATCTCTCCCATTGGCCAATCTTAAAATGAATGCGTGAACAGAAATCAACCTAGAGGCGTTAATTACGTCACTGGCCTCATCAGTACCGAAACACGAGAAAACACTTATGACTATTGCAGAACAATTGCGCCAACAAGGCGAGCAACGTGGCCGCCAAGAAGGACGTCAAGAAGGTCGCCAAGAAGGTCGCCAAGAAGCCCTCAAGGAGATGGCGCACAAGATGATGCTTAATGGTCTAGATCAGGAAGCCATTATGGATGTCACAGGATTGAATAAAGACGAACTAGCACAACTTTCTCATTAGCCGAGCAAGTAAATGGCCATCAATAAAGGACTGCGCGTGGGGAGATAAATAGTTAAATCAATAAAAAATAAGGATAAGAAAAAAAAACGGCGCGGGCACTTTCTTTTGTCATACGACAGGTCCCTTCTTCGATTAAACGCGGAGTCATGTGGAACCCTTTCATCACCTTCCCACTTAACGTCCACCTTCATCCGGATGGTATGACGTTGTACGAAACTTTTAGACTTTTCCTACCCATCGGCCTTATTGTTATCATATTCAGGTACTAATTGAGTGAGGGGAATTATCGCCTCACCCAACTTTCATTGTGACAACGTCATAAAAAAGACCGAAAGACTAAGGTTATTACCTTCCTTGAAGCCCTTATATAACGTTCTGGTCAAAGTTTTATAAAATATTCAACGTTTTACTGCCCACTTTTAAATCGACTCTCTTTATACCCAAACGATAAAGGTAAGAGAGTACGTCATTTTTAGAAACATTGTATTGACTACGATTTAGAAGTAATAAATATTCTTCTAACAAGTATGGAAAGTCGCTTAATCAACGCCCATGAGTAATGTCAATCTGAGTGATATGTCGGCCAAGCACGGCATTATTGTGAATCGTCCTATATTTATCGTTGGTTCATCCAATCAAGTCCCGCTTTAGACGTAAGAAACTACTCTGCTATCAATTCATTAGGAGCGACATCTTATCGCTATTAGAAAAACCAAAGCATCAAGGTTTGAACTAGCAACCTAGTGAATACGCTTTCATTATGTAATGATTTTACTTACAAAGTCATACTGTAAGAGACAAAAGATTCCGGAATAATACGTCAAATGGTCTGGGCTAAAACTTATATGGCGGTTCGTATCATTGGTGTTGAGTTTGGCTACACCAATTACGCAAACTACAAAAATAGTGCAGAATAGCTTTCGATAACATTAGCTGCAATATTCCAGAGTTTTGTCTATTTTAGCACTGCGATTGGCCATCTTCGATAACATCAAGATTTGGCCTGTACCAAAGCAAAAGGGTAACCAGCACTCTTTCTTTTGCGCTTACCGAACTCGTTGTCCAAATTTGAACTCGATGTGAGAGCCAGAGCGAATAATGAGAAAGCACTCGTCAATGGAGTGAACGTCACTGTTGAGTGCAAAGGCGGTAAGAGAAGAGCCACCATTTTAGTTGATAAGTGACATACAACATGTAACTGGCTTAGAACACGTTAAAGCTCTCTTTCATTACACTAGTAAGCACTCTAGCAGGGATTTTGTTTTGGTTCTTGTAACGGGACTGTTGCAAAAATACTGTACGGACCCTTTTTTTTAATCATCGTGGGCAACGCTTGGAACTCATATTTCTGTCATGGGTGCAGACAAAATAGGAAACAAGAACTTCCATCCTCATTGTTTGAGAAAGCATACTCTACTGTGACTATATACCTTAATGAAAAACGATTGGCGAGTTCTAGCATGCGCCAGATAAAGAGATCTATAAGATAGTTGAAGAGCCTATGTTAAATGACAGGAACAAAAGCGGCATTACCATTTTGATAACTCAAGATTAGCTTATCAAGATCCTTACATTGGCCAGTTACTTTTAATGAAATACCTACCCAAGGTAAATAAGCATGAATAAAATTAGCTTTTTAAAAATAAACAATACCATTATCGATGACATTATTGCTCTCTCAGTGGAAGAGTCTCAAAAACAACTCATTGCTAACAACGCAGAGTGGCTTGCAGAAGCCAGTTTTAACGACGATAGTATCAACTATGGTATTTACTTAAACGATAAACCTGCGGGCCTGATCTCTCTGATTGACCCTAGAATACTGGACACACACGATGAACACTTTCAAAAGGAGCATTTATATGTATGGCGCGTCATGATTGACCATCGTTTCCAAGGAAAGGGATTGGGGAGTCAAGCGATTAACTTCAGTAAGAAATACGCTTCCATTATCGGTTTAAAAGGCGTCTCCCTGACCACGATGGATAAAGAAAAAGGCAATGCGCTCTCTATTTATCAAAAACTTGGTTTTATACCAACGGGCAGAAGACTTGATGATGAAATTGAATTAATTTTTGGCTTAAAGGAATGAGTGAATAAACAAGTCAGATGGTGTGTCTGGGACGGCTATTTGGCCGCCTCATTTTATACTTAAACTGTAAATGTATTGAAGAGTTCATTCAAAAACGCTGATCCCTCGTGCACTCTCACCTCTGCCCGGTCACGGCTTAACCAAAAATCAAATTGACTCTTGTTCAATATCCGTAACCTTTAAAGACCTTGAATCGCTTCGATGAGCTTTTTGATTAGAGCATGGTCTGACTCTATCGCATTGTCATGGTGTAATTACTCTTAATTTTTTTGCTCATATTTTCAGCTATCATGCGCTAATCTAGAAAACGTTAAAGTTCCAGCTCAGTGCTCTAAAGATCGTAAAGCCTCACCTAGCAGGTCTTCTGGCGAAAGGTTAGAATGGGTGTTCATTATACTTTCGATTCTCCTTGTAGGAAAAGAATTACAAGTCTTCCCTCTACCATCAAAGTCCTCTTGTCTTCTGCCGTATGCAATGTACACATTAATGAGAGT
>NZ_JBGOOU010000080.1:0-5801 GCF_041439815.1 Vibrio sp. 1F279
ATAGCATGATCTTCTCATTGCAAAAAATCAAGCTCCTTCAATGATCACGGGTATAACTCCTTTTTTTTGTAAAACCAATATTTTCTCCGCCGAGGCTATTTAGGAATATTTTTGATGGTGAGTTGATAAACATCTTCCTACTCCCAGTATCGAAGCTCTCAAGACATGAAGATCCAGTAACTCTACATGTGAACACATTCACGTCGATTGTGTGAGTGGTGATACCTCCATCTTCAGCTGTCGTGACTGTCGTGCTGCCAACCGCAACCCCTGACAACCAGCCAGTAGGTGTCATCGTTGCCGTGCTCAGCTCATTCGACGTCCACGTCAAGGAATCGCTTACATCGTATGAAGTGTTATCGCTGTATGTTGCCGTCGCCATTAATGACCTTCCACAACGGAATTTATGAGGGGGTGACCGCAAGCGAGGTGAGGACCGCAGCGGTAAGCAATGGCTCTTCGGGAGCGAGAACTATTGCTGATCTGGTGATAAATCAAGGCGTAGCTCTGAGCCGTTATCTAGCAACAAAGCTAATGAAAACGCTTGGTTCGATTAGCTGTCAATTACCGAGACATCAGTATAGGAAAGCCTAAAGGGGCTACATTCCACAGCGAGCAAGACAGTCACTAGATGAGTAGAAAATATCGTCAGTTACTGTGGCGTTTTCAGATAAAACAAAGTTTATCTCGACGAGGAAATTGCTGGGAGATTGCTCCAATGGAACGTTTCTTTAGAAGCTTAAAGACGGAGTGGATCCCAACAGTAGGTTATCGTAGCTTTTCTGAGGCTCAACAATAAATTATCCAATACATCATTGGCTATTACAGCCAATTGAGGCCACATCACTATAATGGTGGCCTCACACCTAATGAATCAGAGAGATTGTCTTGGGTACCCTCTAAAACCGTGGCCAATTTCAGTTGACCACTACACATAGCAAAAAATTATAAGCAACCTACTTTTGTAGGTTTGATACTAGGATGAATAACTGTCCCATTAGTATGGGCTAGAGACACTGGTTCAGTTTCTAGAACTGTGCACTTAGGTCCTAAGCGCTTATATATTTTAGGATGCATCTGAGAGAGAATCGAGGTAAAACTTTTATAGTCAGGACTTTCTAAATGCACCGCGCGACAAGTTCCAATAGGAAAGTACGTATGTATTGCCTCAGGGGCTAAAGCCGAATCCTCATAGATGTCACTTAGCTTTACTTTTACCGGGTTCAACTCACATCCCTCAAACGTCCCATTTTTCTTGTACCTATAGTCACTAGGCTTCTCTGTTAAAGGATTAAAAGTATGGCCATAGTAAGAGTCTGTACAATTTCCTCCAATATACTTGTTGTCCTTGTCATAAAGACATAAGCGCGTACGCATGATTAAGCTGTTGTAGCAAGACGGGACTCTAAGATTTCTTACGGTGGTTTTCTTGCCTATTGGTATGAAACCACCTCTGGACCCCTGACAAGTTGCGCGCGTTCCACCGGAATCAAAATATTGATAACCCAACTTCCCACCTCTCAGAGAATCTAAAATGAGGTCATCAAGATAGGTGAGCTCCCGAGTATCTTTCTCTCTAAGTATAGGGTAGAGAAATGCTTGATCACTCAATTGTGGTCCCTCATAAAATGTCACGTAACTATTTGATAAATCGATCGCTCTAGCATTAAAGGAGAGAAAAAAACAACTCAAATAGAACAGTATTCTTGTCCTTGTGTACATATATTACTACCTTTGATTAAAATCAGTTAAACGAGGCTCCACCTAACTCTTAATGCAGACCGAATACTAATAAATTAACTATCAATTATGTTTTCCTTACAAGTGAGTCCAATCGAGTATTGAGAATGACATTTCTTTGATTTTACTAGTCTTTTAAATCAAAAATTTTGCGATTAGGTGGTGGGTTGGCATTAATTGAAGCGATAGCAAGATAAGAAAGTTTAGATTATTGTTATTTTTAGCCTGTATTTTGGGGGTGACAGGACCCCTGTAAAAGAGAAATTTGATATTAATGTAAATACAGTGTGGTTAAATCTACACCCCAACCCCTGCAATCGTGGGTCGGCTGACATTTTGGATTGATGAAAAAGTGATCCAACAATGGCAACGGACCAAGCAAGGTGATCGTGGAAGACCTCGTTTGTTTAGCTAATCACTTTACCGGAGCAAAAGGTAGCCTCATCACCCCTCTAGAATTGTCTGAGGCTGGCTTTGAGATGAAGAACGTCCTATTTCGAAGGCGTGGCCAGAACGCTTGCGCTTCCTCACTCCTTTCACTGACTTTAATTAAGTTCGAGTAAAGGCTTATTGTCTTATGTGCCTATTTCCCTTTCGACTCACATCATTTGATGGGCTCACAGGCTGTTAACCGTGATCGTTCTGAACCCCAATGACAAGGGTATATGAACGCTTCGCGCCCTTGTCCTTGAGAACCAAGAACGTTTGCCGGACAGCCAAGCGGCTCCATAAAAGTGATACTCAAACAGAAAGGAAACTCCTCATGGTACAACGACACTCAAGCCTAACTCTCTCTAAATCAAAGTTCAGCGACCAGCGTTTCGCCGCTGGGCACGAAAGCTCACCAAAAAATGATGTCTCTAGATCTTTGGCGGTCTTGAAGTTGCGCTATCAAGTCAAAAAGTGTCGTGATGAGGCGAAAAGAAAGTCTGATTGGGTTTCCAAAATCCAGCGTTTAAAAATGTTCAGTCGTCGTCAGTCGCCAGAGCAACAGGCTGATATCGCGTCGTTAAAAGGCCAAGGGTTCGTTGAAGCTATCAAGCAGCAGTTTCCGCAATTGGTGTCGCGTCGTTTTGCTTTCCATGAAATCCGTGACTTTTTCATTGAATTAAATGGCGCTGGCTTTGGTGAATGGTTTCTTCACGAGCGAGCGGATCACATTATTCTGTACACCACTTACGGGTCTGTGTTTCCAGCGTTGCGATTCGTGCAAACGGAGGAGGGGACGTTTAAGTGCTCAGGGTTTTGTTTTGATGTGCGTTTTGGCGTTTAGAGGGTCACATGAAAATACGTTCTACGGTTTCCTCTGACATATCCAGGCACGTGATTTGGGTGAATTCAATCGACTTCTTAATACTAAAGGCACCGGGGGGAGGGGTGAGTATCAGAGTGTGTGACTGTGCTACCACCATTAAACAAATGCGAGAAGACGACGCCTATGCGAAGAAAACGGAAAAGACGACAGAAACAACCTCCGAGCATCGCGCGTCGGCCAAAGGTTTACTCTCTTGTCTGTATAACGATTAAGGTCGGCTGATGCGCGACGGCATCAAACCCTCATAAGGTAAGGCCATCAATAGGTCTGAATTTTGTTTCGATATTCCAGTCGTTTTCGGCATTCAATCGGTTCGGGTTTGTTATACGAGCAACGCTTTTGCTCTTTGTGAGCACCAGGCGATTATGCGTATTGTAACTACCAAGCAACTTTGTCTTGGAGTGGTGATTTTTTCAAAACTTACTGAATCCTAAAAAGGACATCAAGCCACTACTTGCAGTTGCCAAGAAATCGCGTAAATACCACTGGTTGAAGCAAGATGATTCAACCGTCTTGTAGCAATCTGTACTCAATCGTCACCAAGCCTTTGATAACTTCTTTAATCCGAAGTTGAAAGCCAAGTACCCACATTCAAACGTAGACACGGTAAGCAATCGAGCTATCACTGTGTTGGTGTAAAAGTCTTTGATGGTGCATCAAACTCCCGAAAATAAAGCCTGTAGAGGCGAATAATCACCGTGAGATTGTAGGCAAGGTTAAGAGCATTACGTTAAGCAAGGTAACTGGTATTGATCTAGGTCTATTTCATTTTGCTATTGAATCGAACGGTAGAAAGACAGCTAACCCAAGATTTGTAAAACGTGCTGAGAAGAATCTCAGACGAAAGCAGCGTCAGCTATCTAGAAAAGCAAAAGGCAGTGCCAATCGAGCAAAAACTAGATTGCTCGTTGCCAAATGCCACGAAAAAGTGGCTAACGCTCGTGCTGATTTTCAACATAAGCTTTCTCGAACTCTCGTTGACGAAAACCAAGCGGTGATAATTGAGACATTGAAATCAACAAACATGATGAAAAGCCGCAAACTGGCGAAACACATAGCGGACGCCTCATGGCATAGTTTTGTCTTTAAGTTGGAGTACAAACTAAAAGAGCAAGGCAAATATCTAGTTAAACTAAATCAGTGGGACGCAAGCTCTAAACGTGCTGTTGTTGCGGTCATAAAGTGGAAGAAATGCCCTTATCGGTTTGCAAGTGGGATTGTCCATCAGGCGGCACTACAGACATAAATCGTGACTTAAACGCCGCCCTTAATATCCGTGATAAAGGCCTTCTAGAATTAAAGGCGGTTGGATAATCGTCTCTGCTTATGGAAGCTGCGTAAGTCTTGATACTATCGAGCAATGGCTAACGAAATAAGAAGCATCGCCCAATAGGCGGTGAGTAGTCACTTAGATAGATACGCTGAAAACCCAAGCAAACGAGGGAAGAGCTCCTAGTTTTTTAAGGACTTAATAGCATTTTTCTAGCTAGGCATAGACCTTCGGATCTTGTCACTTTGGGCAAAAAGTAAAAATAGAGTAAAGCAGATGATGGCAAGTCCTAAAGATATTCCTAGTATTAATAAGCTTTCTTCACATATTAGAGGTAAGGCTATTGATAAAAAAGCGAGCAGGACAACAAATAGTTCACATCCTCCCCCGAAAATAGGATGCTGATGACGAAATACTGCCCATTGATAAACCATTGTTGATAATCTCCTTGCAGCTGAGCTCAGCTTAGTTCTTTCTCTTTAGTTAAAATACGTTAACACTATCAATACTGTATGGGGGGGGGATTTTTATTATTTATTTTTAATTAATTATCTGCCAATTTTAAACGCTAAAGTTAGTACTATTTGAAAGCGAAATACAGGGTTTATTCATGATTATATTTATAAATAAAGATAATTAATTAAAAATATAAAATCATTGCTTTAAGTTAAATAATTTATTAATTATCTTAAATGATTGTCATTTCCTCTGCTATTAATCGAATTTATAAGAATCATTTTTAATTTATAACCATACTAGCTATAGCCATGAATAAAATTATCTCCCTTTATATATTAATTATACTCTTCTTGGCAGGTTGTAATTTAGAATTGTCAGAAGAGGTTGATGTAAAACCAGCAATAACATTAGAACGGATCGATATTAGCGTCTCCTCATCAGGAATTCGGGGAACAAGTAAATTAACGATGAGGAAGGGGAACAAAAAAGCTTTCGTCGCAGTAGGTTATTATTCTGATCACTCTTCAAAGGTGCTAACTGATTTAAGCATTTGGCGCTCTAATAACAAGAACATTGGATATTTTGTAGAACCGGGACAATTAATTGGCAAAGCGTTAGGATTTATAAAGATCACAGCCACTAAAGATGGAGTCACCAGTAACACAGTGGACGTGGAGGTGACCAATGCCATCGTCACCTCGCTCACCGTCACGCCTTCACAGGTCTTAGTCGCGAAAGGTCAAACACAACAGTTACTTGCAACAGCGACCTACAGTGATGGGACCTCATCAGATGTCAGCCGTTCGGTCACGTGGACACCGGATGAACCACAGACAGCAACGGTCACGCCTACTGGTTTATTGTCTGGGGACACAGTCGCCACCACGACGGTTGAGGCTTTCCTAGACGGAGTCACCAGTAACACAGTGGACGTGGAGGTGACCAATGCCATCGTCACCTCACTCACCGTCACGCCTTCACAGGTCTTAGTCGCGAAAGGTCAAACACAACAGTTAC
>NZ_JBGOOU010000081.1:0-5714 GCF_041439815.1 Vibrio sp. 1F279
GATGAGCAGATAAGTGATATTAGAGCTGAGTTGGATTTTTTGAGTTGGTAGTTATTTTGAATCACTATAAAGCCACTTTTTGGGAGTGGCGCCTTAGTGCCACTACACGCCTTAGTGCCACTACTCTAAAACGTTTATGCCCCAAAATGGCTTAGTGCAAATACTCGTTTACATGCAGTTCATGGTCTTTTGCCATATTAAAAGTTATCTGAAAGTTTGACTAAATAGGCACTTCGTGCCTAATGAAAGTGATAATGGCTGACAAGCGAAATTAGGCGAAAAATAACCTGAAACCGTCACAAATTTTCAAGTACCTTCTCGGATTAATAAAAAATTAGCCCTATGCGCTTCTCATGTATGATTAAGGACTACTTTTCATGTACAACGTTTACTGTTGAAAAACTGATACTTGGCATTTATGGTTCTCATTCTTCAATTGCAGCCTTGGCACCATTGTACTGCTATCAAAATCATAAATGATAACTTCTGGGTGGTGAGTATCATAAGCCTGACCAATGAAAACAGCCGCAGCGTTTGAAGCACAAGTAAATAAGTGTATGGTTTGAATGCTATAATCAGATTTTAGTTTGTGAAAAATAGACTGAAGTTCGGCAGTCAAAGCTTTTCCGTCTTCAGGGTGTGGAATTGCACCGTTACCCATATATTTTTCTTTGGCTCTTATAGTGATGATCTGAGTGTTTTTATTACCACTTAAAGCTTTTGAAGCACCAAGAAGACTTTCTGGCTCGGCAGTTAAGGCGATGTTTATGATGATGTCAGTATTTTCTGTTAAATCGTTTAGACCTTCTATTTCATAAAAAGCACCTACAGCTACTTCACTAGGCCAAGACCAGTTCCCACCTTCCCTAAAACGTAACATAGGTGTTACATCATTTTTATTACCCAATTTAGCTCCTAATCCAATAAGTGAAGATGTTGGTCCGAAGCCAAATAAAGCAGCATTGAAGCCACAACCCTTTGTTTGTTGAATGATCTTGTCTGCTGCACTTTGAATTACACTAGGCATCAATTGCCAAAATATATCTGGGGAATCAATCAATAAGTCTTCATTGTTGCTCAGAATGTTCATCTGTTCATGCATTCGGCGTTTAATTCTGGAGAGGCTACTGGCAACCTGAAGATATGATGGTGGCGAAACAGTTTGAGAGTTTACTGGCCATAGTACTGCATAAACTGGAATTGGCTGGTATTTTAGGCCGTCCAGTAAGCTATTAGCAACAATACTAAACTCTTTTTTCATTGCTGATAACATTGGTGCGGTGTAGTCGCTTGCAGCTACTTTATCTATAAGTCTATGGTGCTTGTCACATAGAAGTAAAACGTTGTCAGGATTGTTGGAAAGCTTATTAGACAGTTCTGTGACCCCTCTGGCACCTTGCTCAGAAGACGCAACGTTATGGGCTAAATAAGCATAGTTTCCAGTCGTCCCTGAAATAGTATCATGGTCTAACTTTTCACCACATCCGGTGAACATGCAGCGACCATAGCTTTCTCTCCATACAGTATTTTTGGTATCTACAGTGAAGTCTTTCCCTCTGCCTTTTAGTTTCCGATCATCCTCGAAGCGGACGAATAAATTCTCTAGTTCATCGATCGATAAATTAGCGCTTTGTTGCCACGCTTTAATCCAGATACCACTTATTGAGTCTAGCGTTAACAGATCGTAGCTCGTTATTTGATAACCTTGGATATTTCTGTATGTAATCACACTTTTGCTTTCAGATAAATTTGCTAGACAGTTTGCAGTGTCACGTGGTTTTAGACATAACCTTAGCGTAGCTACTACTTCTTCATTAAGGCTAAGTAGAATGATTGTATTTTTATCATCGTTGTCAGTCAGAATTCCCACATCATTCCAGCTTACTAGCTTCTTAAGGTTTTTGTGGTATTGATTAAAATTATCCAGTGAATCAATTGGAGAACTCGCTGCCTGATTACAAAACGGATCAACTTTATTAGCCATTTACTTTCCTCGATAATTTTTCAAATTTATTATTTATGTTGAGGTTAATATTTACTTGTCTACTACCAACAATAACAAGAAAGTTACCATTCCGGATTGCGTATTTAGCATCATAGTCATTTTCAAAGTCGACGTTCAGCACGACAATATAGAACAGTCATTTACAGCATTTCCATATAGTTAGCAATGTTCCTCCTAAACGATCGATAGTTCGATGACTTTCCCCTTTTCCAGGGTGTAGACCGACGTTGTTTTTATGCCTACGACAATAAAAAACAGTGGGCGATCGGAGTTGTCCTGTTCATGGGTTCGCCAGTCAGTTTTATCAGGGCTTGAGGGGCGCGGCACGTCTTGGGGGTGAGTGTGCCAGGTTCCAACGTAGCCCAACAACTGTTATGATGCGGTGTAGGCTTCTTCAATTTCTGCCTGGTGAGCCTGTGAATCCAGCTTGAACGTCGTCCGGGTTCTTTGATCGGATGCTTTTGGAGTAGTCAAGGTATCTATCAAGACTTCACCGTTCCGGTTGTAATACCCAATGAGAAGTCCAGCTGACTCAACTGATGCTGGCTCTTCTTGCCGGTAGGTACACAACTTTTGATGAAGAGTCTGAGGGAGGTAAAGGCGCTTTCCACACTTGCTTTGATAGGTGATGAACTCCTTTGGCTGGCATATGTCACACAGAGGATGCCGTAAGGGTTGCTTCTTTAAAGAGGATGTGAAAGTTTGATATCTTGGAGTGAGATTGAGCCCTTCGCGCTCTGCATCTGCGCTATCGCCTTTCCAGCTAACTTTCTTTGACTCAGTCAACTTCCCTTCCAGATATCCGACAGCCAGATCTGCTGCGATAAGAGCTGTTTGTGTGGAGCTGATTGCGCCATAAGGGATAAACATCTCACCACAGCCAGCGTAGTTTTTAACTACATTCTGGTCGGGTTCTATGAAATTGAGGTTAGATGCTAAACCGCGTACCCCAGTATTCGGCTCAACATACGCACATCGCAAACACCCCGGTTGACGCAGAATGTCTAGAACTGCATGTCCGCCGATTCCGTATCCTTCAAGCCAGCTATATATTACAGGGACTTTGACACCCGATTTCACAAGATAATCGTGGAACAGGCGTTCATGGGTCGGCGCGCCTATGGCGATGACGACGAGATCATAAGCACTTAAAACATCGTGCTTTCTGTAATCGAGTAAAGAGTTGCGGTAACCATCTGCTTTCAGCCATGGAAACTTTGCTTGCAACTGAAAGGCTACAGCAAGAGCTTTCGGCCAGTCGGTCATGTTGCCGTCGAGGGTATGACGATACAAGTTAGACGTACTAAACCTGTCCGGATCTGCAATATCAATACGGCCAATTCCTGCTGCTCCCAGCTTATGTGCTATTTCACTTCCTACCGAACCACAGCCAATCAGCAATACTTTCTTGTTATCAAGAGATGGGTTGGCACCACTACGTGGCAACATGAGTTCTTTGTTGAAGACCTCAACAAAGATTGGCTCGATCTTCCACAACCTCATTTTTTCAAAGGTAAGGGGAAATGCCCGCTTCTTATCCAAACTGAGTTTTACCCCAATCCAGGCTTTGCCTGATGGTGTTACTATGTTCAGCACTAGCCAGAACTCTTTAGCTCTGATAGGAAACATCTCCTTGTCTGCCCTACTTTTTGTTTCATGAGGGAGCCTTTGGAGGGCGTCCAGCAACCATGTTTTCAATCCGTCAGTATTGTGAGGAATAACCGGGTCTATGGATTGCAGCGGAAGGATACAGCCAGCGGCATCTTTTTGTTGCTGCCGTGAACCTATCTTGAAAAAGCGTGCCACATTTTGATCATTCCCCTCATATGGCAGGGCTGTGAAAGATGCGGAAATGCTCATAACGCTATCTGGTGAAATAGGTTTGTAAATATCCAGTTGAGTAAAATTGGCTACGCATGACGTGCAGTACAGTGTCTTTGCCGATTTGCTCATCATGCCCTTAGTGTTTGTGTACCAATTTGTGCTGAATTCCCTAAGCAACTCACTCTGGTTAAATTCGGAATCTGTAATGAGTGAGCGTAGCAATTCAACATGCCGTCTTATGGATTCCTCGAAGGCCAGTTCTGGCCTTTCAAAGTTGACTGATACGGAGTCCAGGTGATTCACACAAATTGAGCCAAGCCCTCCGAAATTTTGAGATGTCAGAACGTGGGCCAAGACCCCGAAAGATGCAGGGTCCTTTAAAAAAAAGTGCGGTAACTGCTGTAATTCATCAACGCAGAAATGCACCAAACTGACAAGGCGGCCATCAATTTCTACGCAGACAGAAAGTGTATCCAGATCCGAGTAGCTAGAGGGCTGAACTTCAAATTCACTGTCGAGGAAATATTCTAGAACAGATGCGTAGTCCACGTTATGCACCTTGCGATGTACCGGAAGCTCCTGCCGTGCTGAGGGGGGCGACCCCCGCAGCCGTTAGCGATGAAGCAGCCTTGGATGATGATTGCTTTTCTTGCTTGGGCACCTTGAAATCGTCGCCAAACATCCTATTCAAGATTTTGCACTGTTCTACTTCGTCCGTCTCGTCCGAGGCTTTCTGAAGGTCCTCTTGAAGCTTGAGCAGCTTGTTTCTAAGTTGGGCACCGACATTTAAATCACTACCATCGGCGTGCCCACCTTCCACCTTGTGTTGGAAAATATCGCGTTTCGGTTTTTTTGGTAACTTGACATATACGCGATAATCGTCTCTTCCCCATGGAGCTGAAATGTAGTCAGCATCAAGAATTGCCTCAACCGTGCTTTTCAACGCCTGTAGATCGTCATCCACCTCGGCTGACAGCGAGTTAGGGCTATATTGCTCTTTCAGCATGACGGTTAGGCCAATGGAGAAGACCTTCTTTCTTACCTCTTCAGAATTAAAGTTCACATCTCTCCAGCGTTTTATGTAGCGGATCAGACGTTTAAGCTGCTTGCGTTTTACTGTAGCCCCAAAAACAAAGTCATCAACGCTATCGATCCACTCAATAAGTCCTTTCTGATCAGCTTCTGACCATTCCTTGTGCTCATCACTGGAACCATTTTTACCGACAGCTAGGTAGTAGGTATCATCGCCAAAAAAAGAGGTCTCTTTTTTGTATATGGTATAGTCAATATGCAGGTTGATTGATTTGTAGTCCGCTGTAACGCACGGCTTTTTGATTCTCGGATCCTTGAAATTCCGCTTATCCAGCACTTCTTTTATGACTTTCTTTGGAGCAAGAGGATCTTCTGGTGCTTTCTCTGCATCAATGACGATTGCGCGATCTATGTCAAAATCACCATCCAGACTGTTAATGGCAGTGTTAACAGCAAATGATCCTTGCATGAATGAGTCGATTACAGGGTAGCCTGCCTCTTTGAAAGCGATTTTGATTTCCTCGAAAATGCTTTTATCTTTTTTCTTTGCCTTTTTATATCCTTCTGAGTGGCTGGTTAGGTAGATTTTCTTATTGAACTTGTTGAAATGGTTTTGAATAGGCATTGAGAACAGATCTCCCTGGTGATAGAATGAGTCAGGTAGTATATGGGGATGCATACAGTCAACTTCAAGTGGCTGGATAGAAAAAAGACAAACTGTACAAGAGAGCCACAGAAATCGGTTGACCTGCACCACTAATACCGGGCGCGCTGTAAACAACTTTTCCATACTAGAAGGGCTCTTCTCCGCTTAGATGAGCTTGATTTCCGGATAAATTGTAGAATGAGTTTC
>NZ_JBGOOU010000082.1:0-5030 GCF_041439815.1 Vibrio sp. 1F279
ACTCTCGTTGCCTTTTGGCTACAGCGTATTAACCACTTCCGCTGCTTCATCATATTGACCCCTAGCACTCACCCGACTTGTGGTTGTCAGGAGGAACGTCCTTTCACGATTCCGTTCCCGCTCAGTCTAACGACCAAGCTTCGTTACATTGTCAGAGCCGCTTCTTTATTCAGGTTCCTAGGGGCATCTGGTAGTACAGATGGTTCACTCTTCGTGGTGAACAACGCTTCATACGACTTCAGGTCGCACTGACATAAATGAGTTTCAAAAATCCTAACATTAACGATTCGTTAATAACTTATTATAAGACAAATATTACCAATTAATACGCCTTTGTACAGTGCTCACTTTGTCTGATTATGTTTAATGGTGCATATCTTATAAGATCAGTGCAACCTCTTGTATTTAGAGGTTTATCATTGAAGTATTGCGAAATGAGTAAGAATTACATTTTTCGAGAGTTAGAGTGCCAAATGACTAAGGAAGAGGTTGCTGAACTGTGCTTCAAAACTGTGAGGACTGTTACGGGTTGGGATGAGGGAAAGCCTATACCACCTGAATGCAAAAGGCTTATGAGAATGGCAAAAGGTCGGAAACTAAGTATTTATGAAGAGTGGGGATAGTTCAAAATGATACGCGACAGTATGGAGCTGCCGACAGGCCAAGTAGTGAGGCCACAACAAATATTGGCAGGGATTGCACTATTAAGTATTCAATCTGAGTTAGAGCTAAAAACATCAATAAAACTACTTAAACTAGCCAGAGCAATTGCCAGAATGAAATGATAAAAGCATTCACTCGCAGGTAAAAAAAGCTACTGTTAAGTAGCCTTTATTATTTGTATCAATTCGTTACTAATTTGAAATCATTAACTAAGCAATCTAAATCAAACTCCGCAAATTTTAATATTTCATTACTGTTCTGATATGGAATAACTTTTACACCTAGTTCTTTCATTCCTTTTTGCACAGTATCAAAAGCGGCTACAAACTCTTCTTTTTTATTCTGAGGTCTTTCTATCGTAAATAAGAAGTTATCTTCGTTCAAAGCGTTTGCTTGTAGTAAGTGTTTAACACGAGATATCCAACGATCCCCGTGGTCAACGAGTGCTAAAGGAGTCGCTTGGTCAAATGCTAACGGCTTGATCGCTTTAGTTATATTTGCTTCTTTAGCTACTAGTGGAATCTTAAATTGACTGAAACCAGTATCAAGGCTTTGCTCTTTATACCGAATGGTTAAAGTTTTCAGCTCTTGTCTAAGGGCTTTAACCATCTGTTGCTCTCGGTATTCCTTTGTATCTTTAAAGTCTCTTCCGATATGGCGGCCAAAGAGTTGTTCAAGTGCAAGGTGACAATCATCAGTGATCATTGCACCAGTTTCACCAAACGTCATCAAACCTTCTCTAGTTCGAGTAACTTCGTGCATTAACTCAACAAGCTCTTTACCGCTTATATTCTTTGCGAAGTTTTGGATGTAATTTAATTCATCTTCAAAATTTGCTATAGCTTGCTTGTAAAGTTGCCCTTCAAGATCATCGAAGAAATCAGATACTCTTTTAAATCTGGCAGGGGCTAGTTTATAGCTTACAAATCCAGTCTTTGGAGCAAACGCAAGTATACCAACGTTGGCAAACTCTGATGTTTCTGCGAATGGCATAAAGCGAACAATCGCGAATTGTAAAGCTACTTTCATGATATGTCCTCCCAAAACGGTTCAGCTAAGAATTTCTTCAATACTAACGTAATTTCTGATCGAATAGTATCGATTGGATACATTTCTAACCACTCTTCTGGTATCTCACTGATGATATTGTCAATATCTTGCAGGGCATTTTGAAATTTTTCTGTATAAACTTCTTTATCGACTAGCTCTAAGCCATTCCAAGAGCCTGAACTTACATGTTGTTCTTTATGTTCATCAATTTTAAAGTCATCTGCAAAAGCTAGGTTATGATCAACAACACACGTTTCTTTGGTCTTTTGCTCCAAGAAAAAGTTAGGATTACCGCCTTTATCAGTGAGGTTTCTATCATTATTCTGAATCCAATAATCAAAAACAAACAGATCACGAAGTAACTGCTTTGGAACCTTCTGTATTTGATTATAGGTTATTTCTTGAATGTTAGGTTTATATGATGAAGCAAAACAATAACCAGCCTCTAAGTCAAAAGAGCTGTATTCAACTAGTAAATCATCAACCCAAGCGATTTTAAAATCCGGAATAGGTAAGCCAAAGCTTTTCGCTAGATGAGCTACTATCCATTCTTTTACAAGGCCTCGACAAGTAGCACTACTGCCTTTTACGACATACTGTTTTCCATCATCACCTTCACAGAGATACGGGTTCGTTCTCCCTTGCGCCATCATTCTTGTAATTTTTAAGATTTCTATCACGAAGTATTACCATACACAGCGAGCTGATTAGTGTCTGATTGGATATTACCATAAGTAATTTCCTGAATTAATTGGTTATGCTAAGAGAGTGATCAAGAGTTGATAGTTTGGTCGAATTTACCCCCGTGATACACCATGGGTGTCACCGTGAAGAATATGATAAGGATGGATAACTTTTTAGTAGGGCAAACGTACATAAATAGGATGTGAATGAGTTCAAATTCTACCCAACAATGGTCGTGTGGACGACATATCTTTCTTTCGTTCCCCTTGAAAACCTTTCTTGGTGCCGATATATGAATGTTGCATAACTTAAAAGAGGTTTTTCCGATGAACGATTGGGATTACGTGAATTTTAGCGAAGATCATGAAATGAATTATCATTTAGGGCTAGTTGGTAAATCGAAATCTGAATACAACAGAAAGTACCTAAGAGATAACACTCAATGGACAGCAAAGAACAAGTTGGACAAAACACGCGTTACACACGCTGATTTTAAATCCTTTGTTGTAGCCGATAAGCCGTATTTTCAAGATCCAGCCTAGCGCGGGAATTGTAGATAATGATCACTATTTGTTAGGAAGTTTCAACTTTTAGGTTCTAAATTAAGCCTCAAAGAAACACGGACCGTAATCTTGGGCCGCATTAAACATATGGCTTAAATGTAAGGATTTCTTTGTTAAAGGATCATACTTATGACAAGCAAAACAGCCCCTATCTTCTTTAGGAGGCACTAAAGCTGCACACATCAAAGAAGCCTACATTAGCGCTTTCAACCACATGGCTAGCCAACTTCAAAGTGCAATGCCAACACTTCCACTATCACAATACCAACTCCCTGCAAGTTGTTTACCGAACTTCTACGATTCTGGTTGGTTGCCAGCCCATTACTAACGCTGTTATTCAGAAACCCATTGGACATATCACATTAAGTTCCAAATTCGCCCAACTGGCGGAAAGTATTGCGCCAAATTTGAATTAGGAGTAGGTGGGAAAGGTGAAACTCAACCGTGGTTTTCTTCAAGTGGTGCTGAGTTTATTGATAGTGGCTTTTATCTAGAGTATCGATATATCGAAGAGCTATGGGAAAGTGTAAGGCTGGTATTAGAAAAATACCGAGCGCATAGCCCGTATTGATAACAGGGAGGTCAAGTTCCCCCGAACTTGACCTATCCAGACGCAGCAAGCAAAGGCGTTTGGGTTAGGTGTAAGTGAATAATTTACACGCAATGCATTTGTTGTGTAAATACTTATTAAAGTTAAGGGCATTGGTTCGGTGCGGATCAGGTGTAATGCGGACAACTTAACCAAACATGGGATAGCCTAAATATCGAGTCGATAAATCATTGCTGCGCTCTTAGTGGCATAGAAAACACTCGTTTACCATGAACGCTGTGGTGATAGCTAGATCACTGAATCGACGTGGCCTCCTGTGTTTACTCTGTTTGCTTTGTGCCCACTCACTTACCGCTTCTTCATAAATCCAAAAGGTTAGAGATCCACGGTTAATGAGTGATTGGTTTTATTGCTTCCAATTGGTTGTTTTGTAACGAGGTTTAGGCATAACGTTACGAGAGGTGGTGAATGTAGCTGCTCAGATCGTAGGTTCTGGATTTAGTTCCACTGAATTACGCAACAAAGCCACTAATAACAGGAAAATTCATGGTGTGCATGTGTTGTTTAAGCAAGGTTCGCTCTAGAGCCTATTATTTTGTATGTCGTTTTAGGGAAGGATAATTTATGTCACTTGTGATATGCAAGAATGTCCTATTCATATGATGGAGTAGTCCTTGGCTGGGTGTATATTGTAACTAATTGATATTAATGATGCAAAGGCATGTGAAGTCGTAAATTCTTTCTCAAAAACTGAATGACTGAACTTATGTAGCGTCTCTGTTTGTAGCTCAGTGTTCAATGTTATTCATCCGATATTTGGAGGCACTAATGCAAGTTGTTGATGATTTTTATCAGTCTGCATCATTGCTCGTGATGCTGAGATTGCGATACCTTAAAGGACTAACGAATGAGCGAGAGCCTCACAGAATCACAAAGCATGTACAACGAACTTCAAAGCTACCTTGACTTAGTTATGCAGGAGTCAGGAGATGATGTGTTTCTAATTAAATGCGAGAAAATCTACGCATACAATATTTCTATCAGAGAGACGAACTCTGGTCTCCATTCCGTAGGGCAAGAAAGTATCAAGGGACTTATTAATCAAGCGAAAGAGTCAACAGAGTCTTTAAAGAGCACGAAAGATAAGCTCAAGGTAATGGTTCAAGCTGTTAATGCTATAGACAAAGTATTTGAACTTATGGGTGCTTATATCAAGCAGCGATAATAAAGGTTATTAAATTGTGATCGTCTTTAAGATAAGAGTGTCCTTTCTCTTTGATATTGACTCGTGTTCATAGATAAATAGTTTATATTAGGAAGTTGAAAGCTCGGATGTTTGGTTGTATATAAGACCGTTAGATACTGTGATTTAAAGTACCCCTCTAAGAGGGTTGTATCTACAAATTTAAAGGTTTAAATGAAATTAATGTGTTATTGGTGGCTAAATTTAGTTAAGCCTAGGAAGGGCGTTGTTGATCAAATCGGTTTAAAGACCAACGACGCCATATGTGACTCGCCGT
>NZ_JBGOOU010000083.1:0-4843 GCF_041439815.1 Vibrio sp. 1F279
GGCGGCCACGTTGCTCGCCTTGTTGGCGCAATTGTTCTGCAATAGTCATAAGTGTGTCCTCGTGTTTCGGTACTGATGAGGCTAGTGACGTAATTAACGCCTCTAGGTTGTTCGTTTCACCCACTTGGAGTAAGTAGCTCATCAATGACTGTACTTGCTTATCTGTAGTGTAATCGGTTAAGAGCAATGTGACCAGAGGCTCAAAGAAATCCATGATATCCCGATGCCTTGCGTGCTTTTGGACAAGCTCAAGCAATGCGGCGATGCTGCATTATCTCATCATCGGAGATGACCGTGACATCGACTAATGGAAAATCTTGAGTATAGAGCGCTTTAGCTATAAGAGGGTTAACGAACCCTTTTAACCAATTCATCTCATACGGGTAGGGCGAGACCTTACCATGGTAAAACTGCAACGGGATCACCAGAGGTAAGCGCTCATGGCCAGCTTCAATATGTTGCTGCATGGCGGCGATAGCGTAACGCATTAGTCTGAATGCCATGTGTTTATCTGGTCGACTCTGGTGCTCGATTAACGCGTAGACGTAACCTTCCCCCTGAGACGTTGTAAGAGAATAAAGGACATCCGAATAGTAAGGCCGTAAACTTTCTTCAATAAAGCTGCCTGATTCGAGTTTTAGGGTCGTCAAATCACAGATTTCACGCAGCTCAGCAGGCAGGTGAATATCCAATAAGTCCTTAGCGGTTTCTGGATGAGTGAGAAACTGCTTAAAGAGGGCATCATGTGGGGTTGGCGTGGTCTTTTTCATTTTATTATCCTAACACCAAATGAGTTAAATCAGTATCACGATAGGGATTCTGCGCTAGCTTAATTTCTGCTCACGCATCAATTTAGATTATTTAATGTGATTCCCAAGGGAGGTTGACGGGGGAGTGTAAAATGAGAGCAGAGTGCAACAATAGTTAGCCACGCCTAACATTAAGTAGGCTTTCTAACAAAACTCTATTAATCGATTAGGTTTGTAGTAGAAAGCCCCTCTCAATTAGGCCTTTTTCTACAGCGAGATTTATATGCTATAAACGCTGTAACAACAATGGTTAATTGACTAACATGTATCGCTCGGGGATGTTTTAAAATCATCAAATTTTAAGATTAGGTTTTTTGGTGAAGTTTGTGTTTTGGGGAGTCACACTTGGAGTTCTGTAAATAAGTGTACGTTATGAAGCCAAAGTCAAAATACCAAGGGTAGCGAGTAAACAAGAGACTATTTTCGTTTTAAGGTTCGTGCGCTCTTTTAAAAAGAAGTAACCAAAAAGAATATCGAGGATGAAGGCTCCTTGGAATAAAACCATGACTAAACTAAAAGCGCTAGTGTTAAGCACTTTTAAGAGAAAATAGTAGCTTGCTGTTCCGCAAGTGGCTGTTATTACGGCGTTAAATAGAACTTTTTTGATTAACCTATAATGAACTTTAAATAGTAGAGGCGTCAAAAAAGCGGTTCCAGAAAAACCGATAAAAAGGATAACGCTAGTAGGTAAGTACAACGTAAGTACTTTATCAAAACCAATGGCTAGAGTGAGAAAGATTGGCGCGAGCCACGCGTGTAGATTGTTTGAAAAAAGAAGATTCATGTTGTTACTTGTGCTGATGAGCAGTGAAGCGACAAGAAGCGACAAGTATCAGTATAACGCCAGTCATTTGAAGGAAAGTCAGTGTCTCATTTAAAAAGCTAACCCCGAACAGAGCACTCCAAATGATCTTTGTTTTAGAGATTATCGAGACAACGCCTAATTCAATTGAAGCACGAGCCCTAAAGGTTGAGTACGCAAACCCAAGCCATGAGAAAACACTGAATATACTTAAAAGCAACAGCTCCCAAAGTTTACTTGTATTGTCGAATTTTGTAGGGATTTGTTCGATTTCGAAGATAACAAACAGAGCAGCGAGTAAACTGCATGTGATTTGATAGGCTAGTAAATATTCATTACATAAAGGATTTTTCTTAAGAAAGACTCGTGAAATCCATTTGTCTAATGAACTTAAAGTCATAGCTAGAGCTAATATAGTGTAGGAACTTATCATTGTTTCTCAATGTGAATCGAGGTCTTGCATTTTATGAGTTCAAATAGTTTTCGGTTATTGGGGCTACTCTCTTCTCCTTTAGTAATAGCAACGTGATTATAATCAGTTTCAATTTTAGCTATGACATTTGGAATGACGCTTTGAAGCATGAGTAATTCGAAAACCAATTTACTTAAAGGAGTTCCGGGGAAAAACTCTTTCTTTTGAAACTCACCCGGCCAATGCGCCCACCCCCAATCTTCTATGATGTATATCCCACCTGACTCTAGATAAGGGAATGATGTCAAAAAAGTGGCTTTTGTTGGTTCATATAAATGGCTGCAATCATCAATAATTAGGTCTACATTTTTTTGGGGAAAGTGTGATTCTAATATTTGAATGAGCTTGTCTGTATGATCTTGCTTTACTCCACAATAAGGCTCTATTACCGAGTGTGCTGAAGGCCCCTTTCGGTATTGACTTAAGGCTGGATGTTCTTGGCGTTCGTCTATGCCTATGATGGAGTCAGGGGTGAAAATCTTATCGAGTAAAACGAGACTTGCCCCGTGATATACCCCAAACTCAATAATGTTTTTTGGACTCCCCCAAGAAACCAAATGAAATTCAACTTCGTCATCAATGGAGAAGTGTTCTTCATTATGCCAGCGTATTTTATCTCAAGGGTCATTATAACTATTCATACTTAGTATAGGCCTGATAATTTCCATAGCCTGCAATGCTACTGTATGTAAAGATTTGATATTAATAAATTATTAATTAATTATTAATATAATTGATATTTTTAGTTTATTCTCCTTAGATCGTTTTACTTTATTTAACGCTTCTTTCGAAAATTCAAAGATAGAGGGAACATAATGGATAAGTCCGAGCTAATATTAAAGACCACTAAGGAATTAAAAGACATAGCTGAATCAGGGGCTAATAAAATTGCATTGGCCATGCAAGAAGAAACAAAAGCTAATTACATAAATTTTGTTTCGATGCTTTATCACTACTCTGTCCCAGGAAAAATCGCAAAACTACCAAAAAAATATTACGTAAATTACCAGTCGCCTATACCATTAGAGAGAAAATATCCTTAAGTATATATTTTATTCGACAGAAGATATTCTTACGCAATAAAGAAGACATTGAAAATATAGAGTGTGAAGTTGTAGAACAAGATTAAATTGTTCTTTCGCTATTTATTAGTAATAAAAATGGTTCATCAAACTAGGATATGTCAATGGGAAATGTCATGGTGTTTTTTGCGGCCCTTGCATGGAGTACAGCAGGGTTATTTACCAGGATAATATCTACCGATTTTCCGACAACTTTATTTTGGAGGTCTGTATTCGGCGGGATATGCGTACTATTTATCTACTATTTGATTGGCACACCAATCAAGCGTCGCCGTATGTTGATATTTACCAAAGGTGAACTAATTATTGGAATTATTGTCACCGCAGGTATGATTTGTTTTATAGCCTCTTTTTTTTATACAACAGTGGCGAATGTTTCTTTTGTATATGGGTTGATGCCATTATCGACATTTGTTCTTTCTGTTATTTTCCTTAATGAAAAAATCAATAAAACCACGTTGTTTTGTTGCATCATATCTATGCTTGGTGTGGTATTTATTATGTGGGGGACCACGGATATCGACGACAAGTTAGGCTTATTATTAGCATTTGGGATGACATTTTTTATGGCGTTGTTGACAATAATAGCAAAGTACTATCCAACGGCTGAAGTTGCCAAATCAACATACTTGTCTGCCTTTTTATGCGCACTGATTGTATATCCGTTTTCGAGTCATATTAATGGTTTTTCCAGTGACTATTATTGGTTAGTTGCGTATGGAGTGACGAATGTTGGTTTAGGGTTCGGTGTCTATTTAATAGGAGTTTCTCGAACAACTGCTATGTCGGCAGCTTTAATAGGATTAGCTGAGATACCGTTAGGACCATTTTTAGTTTGGGCTTTTTATGCTGAGGAGGTGGGGTTACGCACGATCATAGGTGGCACAATTATAATGATGGCTGCAATAATGTACCTAGTTTCTAACAGAACCGTAAAAAGGGAGTTTGAATAACAGTGACCTCAAATACGGAATTGTTTACCTACTTAGTTTTGACCTTGTTATATGCGTTCATGCCGGGTCCTGCAATGCTTTACAGTATTGCTCAAGCTGTGTCAGGAGGGAAGAAAGTAGGAATTATGGCAGCTTTTGGCCTTCATATAGGAGGTTATTTTCATGTAATTTTAGCTGTATTAGGTTTGTCTTCTGTGCTTTTAGCTAATCCTTCTCTCTATTCTGCCATTCAAAAGCTAGGAGCTCTCTATCTTGTTTGGTTGGGTTTCCAACGTATCTATCTATCAAAAAAATTACGTATTACTTCTTGTGAAAGCAATCTTACCTCTCCTAAAAGAACGTTTATTGATAGTGTCATTGTAGATATTCTGAACCCTAAAGCCGCAATTTTCTATCTTGCTTTTCTCCCACAGTTTGTGAATGAAGCAGGAAGTGTTGCTGTTTGGCTCCAACTGCTTATTTTGGGAGTTGTTACGAATTTATTGTTTAGTAGTGCTGATCTGTTAAGTGTTTTGATGGCGAGTCATCTACAGAAAAAGTTTCAAGCAAGAAGTAACTGGGTTGATTTTTTCTCAAGGTGGTCTGGTAGTATTTTTATACTGTTAGGTGTTATGGCCTTGGTAAACTCCTCGTACAATTAGGGGAAGGGACACACTTCTCGGATTTTTAATTGTATCCGCCCCATGAACCCACGGGGCGACTTGTCAGTGTTTGAAGTTCCAAGG
>NZ_JBGOOU010000084.1:0-4629 GCF_041439815.1 Vibrio sp. 1F279
ATAGCATGATCTTCTCATTGCAAAAAATCAAGCTCCTTCAATGATCACGGGTATACAACTTCACTAGATAATTTGTTGGTAGAATCTACGGATACAGATCCGTTTAATCGTCCAAATGCTAAAGCATTTACAAATCGATTAATTGAATGGATTGAGTTAAATGAAGATTTTCACAATCGAAATCTATTGGAGTGGTTAGATGTACAGAAAGTAATTTTTCCAAACGGAACACCATCTCAAGCAACATGGACAGATGTTGACTCAATATGTTCGATATTAAACGAAATTGGTCATAGAAAAAGCTTAAATCATATGTTCTATCCTACTGGTGGAGGTATGGATCTAATTGGTGTATCTAAAGCGGAAGAAAATGGGATGATCGCCTTACATGTTTGTGAACGAAGTGCTGAACTACTCAAACCGAAGAAATTAACTTACGAATCGGTTGGTTATCACCCCCAATGGAACTACTTCAGGCTTGAAGCTGATGAAATTGAGCCTACAGGTGTTAGAGGTGCTTTAAACTCAGCAAAATCGGCTGAAGCGCTTTTAGAAATAGAACCAGGAAGGTATGTTGAATATCACCATTGGGACAATGGTGAATACGAAGGTGAATCATTACCTCAAACAGCTCGACCAATAGACCGCTTTTTAAAAGGCTCATTTGTTCTGTTTAGCAAACGTTCAATTTATAATCGAACAGGTGGAACATATGATGCGCGACACGATAAAATGTCAGAAATGGAGTTTAAAGAGCACATACGAACGGCAGCTAGAATGTGTTATGAACGTGATGCTGAATAAAGCCTAACAATTGCATCAACACGATTTACTACACTCGGCAATATCAGTTTGCCGGGTGTTTCTCGTTTTAAGTCGTCAATTTTAAGTATAATTACATAGTAGTAAACGTGTTATGCAGGCGTTATGTGCTTAGAGGAAAAATGAACAAAATCATCTTAATTTTACTGTTGGTGTCGTCTTCAGTGTTCGCGGATAGCGAGAGCTTTTTCAATCGGTTATTTTTTGAAAACGTTCCGTACTCAGAACTTGTTACTCCAGAAAATAAAGACATAGTAAGACCAATATTTCAGCAAATTGATGCCAGCTTAGCCTCAGAGGAATGGAGCAATGCAGATAAGTTAGACGTATTGCGTAGCATATTAGCAATGTATTTGTCTGAAGTTGCATCAGTAAAATCGATGTCCTTTGAGCAAACCTTGTCTAAATTCAAAGCTGGCAAGCTAAACTCTGACATCACTAAAGCCTATGCTGATGAACATAATTCAAAAGTAGTTAGTAGTGAACTCGATAAGGTCGTTAATGTACGAAATTACGAGGAGACTCAACAGACAGCTAAAGAACAGCAAAGACTAAAGTTGTTAAAATGTATCATTGATAATATGAAAAACTTACCAGCCAATATGAAAGAAGTGGTTGGTGCATATTGCAAATTAGAACAGAAAGTTTAGTACGCACATAACAAACAATTTAAGAGTGATTCAGCACTCTTGGCACTTTTGGTTTGGGTCTAATTTAGTGTTTACGGTGTTCAAATTTAGTGCTGTGGTAGCGTGCTTCACACCTTAATTGGGCGTTAAATTTTAGAGGTTATTCTTGTGAGTCAAGTTAAAAGAGCATGGGAAGCAGAACAGGAATTAGGTTATAGTTCTTGTGGTAATAAGACTGTCTGTTCTGCTTGTTTTGAAGAAAGTGGGATTCAGTCTTACATTGAAGGAAATGCAAGTGATACATCTTGCTCATACTGCAATTCAAGTGGAGATCATATTGTCGCTTGCCAAGTAGATGATGTTATTGAGTATATCTTGAAAAGCTTGAGATTTGAGTGGGGTGCTCCTTCAGATGAAGGGTTGCCATATGAATCAAGAGAAGGAGGTTGGCAATATTCAGAAGTCTTAGATTCATGGGATTTATTAGATGAATGTAATGTTGGGGCAAGACATGAAGAACTTTTAAATGATATTCGTCATTCAATTAGTGACCTTCAATGGTGCAAAAAAAATCCATATAGTCTAACTGAAGATCGTGTTCTATTATATGGTTGGGAAGGTTTCTCAAAATTTGTAATGAATGAAGCGAGATATGTGTTCTTTAAAGCTTCAAATCCAAATTATGATAGTGAACAATATGATGAAATGAATCCTATCGATATATTAGATTCTTTAGGAGTCATGGTAAGAAGCCTTAATTTAGTTACTGAAATTCCAACCTCTACTGAATTAGTTCGTGTCAGGATTGTTGATTGTGCTGAAATACTGACGTCTGCAAAAGAATTAGGTGCACCAGCTCGAGAGTTCGCCAAGATGCCTAACCGAATGAGTCCTGCTGGCATATCTATGTTTTATGGAGCTTTTGATTTAGAAACTGCAATTAGTGAAACCTATAGTCCTAAAGAAGGAGAGACTAAAAAGGCAGTTTGTGGTTATTTTAAACCTAAGAGAGATCTAAAAGTTATTGATTTATTAAAAGCCCTTTATATGCCAGTCTATTTGATGAGTGTGAAAGAGACAATCGAGTTTATATTCCATTTGTCCGGGACTTTATAGATGATTTTACAAAACCGATTGATCGAGAAGATCGAGCTCACATCGATTATGTACCTACTCAAATAGTTACGGAATATTTTAAGCTCATCTTCAAATATGAAAATGAACTTAGTTTTGATGGGATCATATATCCAAGTTCCAAGAGTAAAGGCAAAAAAGCAATTGTACTTTTCGCAAATTCTGAAAACTGTGTCGATAAATCTGAGTTAGAAAATAAAAACGCTCTTTTGGTTCTGGATAACGTTGAAGATATCGAGCTTAAATAAAATTTAACAAAGCATTGAAGAGTGATTCGCAACGCTTGGCAGTTTCGCTTCGCTCAAGTATAGCCAAGCGCTGTTCACACCTTAATGCGGCGTTAGTTGCCTACAGCTTTGACAATGGAGTAAACAGTGTTTTTTAAGATACCTACAAGGTTTGTATCAGAAGAATTAGAATTGCTTAAAACTTTTCATCAGCAACAAGAAGAGCAAATCTCTGACTTTATTACAAACATCGACCAGCACATTCAGACCGAGTGGCAAGAAGGTTGGCACCAGAACTATGCAGGTGATCCCGGTGAACTGATAGAGTACCCAGTTGAAAGACTGGGAAATGTCACAGAACAAGAATACAACCTGAGAGAGATTTTTACAGGTGTAATGCCAATGTATCAGAGGCAAGCAATGCTTCTTAGCATGTGGGCTTTATATGAATGCGAGTTTACAGCCTACTATTCTCATGTAGCTTCAATGTTAGGGCGGAGAGCTACACTTCCCAACCAAAATGGGCCGAGAGTAAGTCAGCTGACGCACATTACAAATTGTTTCAAACGACTTGGGTGTTTAGATATTGAATCAGATGAGTTTATTCAGGCGGTTGAAAGATTAAATGGTGAAGTTAGGCTTGTAAGAAATGCTTGGGCTCATAATGGTGGCAAGTTAAAAAATAATGATGCTATTGCTGATGTTGAAGGTATTACACTCTTAACTGGTCAAGTAAATCTTTCGTCTAACTACATTAATCAAGTATCTGAATTGATGGCACTAGTAACAAGCGAGTTGTCGGATTCCGTAGTAGAAGTAGTGGCACAGCATAAATTTGAAGCCGGCAACTAACAAAGCATTCAAGAGTGATTCGCAACGCTTGGCAGTTTCGCTTCGCTCAAGTATAGCCAAGCGCCGCTCACACCTTAATGCGGCGTTAGGGAGCTAGGAGAAATATGTCATATCCTCATTTATCAGAGCAGTCATTTGTACAGTTAATCTCTGATGCGATTCATTTTTACAAGATGTCTATTGAAACTGATGACCCGTATGAAAGTCAGAGGTTCGCCAGATCATCTATTTTGTACTCAACGTTGTCATTAGAGTCAGCAGCTAATTGCTGTTTGTATTCTCTTCAAAGTTCACGTAATTTTATCAACGATCTTGAAAAGACAACCGCATTTGCGAAGTTAGATCTATTCGCGCAGATTAGCGAAAACAAACATATAGATCGGTCACGTGTAGAATTTCAGAGAGTTTCTGAACTAAAAAAAGTACGAGACTCTTTTGTACACCCTAAAAAAGTTAAAATACCTTTAGAGTTTTCTGTAAATGACATGGAAGGTGATTTTAGAGAGTTGGGTTTGCATTTTGAAGCGAACCCAATGAAAGGCACTGGAATAGATCGCTCTTCAATGTTTTGGTTTAGTAGTGATGCAAAGTCTGCTTTGTCTGCTGTTTTTAGTTTTTTCGAATACTACTTTGTAACTCTACTTAATCACGATTCAAAGACTGTAATGGCATTGTTGTCTGATGCAGTTCATATCAATGAAGAAAATGCTTTTCTGTTTCATAATAAAGCACTAGAGAAAGACTTGATGTTTTTAAAGCAACAGAAGATAAAGCAAACATTTTTAAACTTAGGTGAGTACAAGCAACTAAATGTAATCGCACCCTAACAAACGCTTCAAGAGGGATTCATAAACGCGTGCCATTTTCGCTTCGCTACAATTTTGGCACACATTTACTCACCCCTTAAGCGGGCGTTGATATGACCCCCACTGTCAATTAAAAACGTAGAAGTTTCTCTCCTGTAT
>NZ_JBGOOU010000085.1:0-4187 GCF_041439815.1 Vibrio sp. 1F279
CCTATTGGAAGGGGTTGGGGTGTAGATTTGACCACACTGTTTTTACATTAACGCCAAGTTACTCTTATACAGGGGCACTTTCTCCCCCAAAATACAGGCTAGAAATAAAAGGATTCTAGGACGTACCATCGCGCCAATCGACTTTGTTTCTGAAATCAGAGAACTAAAGGCACAATCCAGCATTTAACCATTGAGACTACAGGGTAAAAGTCTACGGTGAGGGCGAGTGAAAAATTAAAAAGCATAGTACTGATGGGAAGCACCGAGTCTGGAGGAAGTTCCATTTTACGGTAGATAACAACACGCATGAAATCATTCCTGCTGAGTTAAGTTCATCCCGTGTATCCGACGGTGAAGTTCTACCTAACTTGCTCAAATAGTCGAGACAAATAATCAATTAAATATCTGATGATGGAGCTTGTGAGACGAAGTTATTCGCCTAAAATGTGCAGTTCAACTCATACGGCTACCATAACGCTCTCTTTCAGAGACCTTAATGTACCGAATGAAGACGTTGCTCGGCGGTACATTAAGGTTAAGAAACTAAAACGCCCAAATTGGCGAAACTTACGTCATGAAGTATCACAATTATTATCTGAATTCTAGAAGAGTCTACTAAACGTGGGAGGCTCGAATATGCTCCACTTAAGACATCTGTAAAAATTTTATACTTAATTATTATTATTAAGTATAAAAACCAATTTATTAGGTTAATAACTATCTTTCTTTACATTTAGATTTAGGTTGTATACTTATGAAATTAAAAATACTCTTTTTATTTGGTCTGCTGCTTCTTCTCGGTTGTAAGGAGAAAGGAGGGTCTGAGGTGCAGAAGATATTTACCGGAGAATTTCTCCTCTCACCACATGAAGTGGTTGATTTTTCAGAAATAGTGAAGAGCAGACCTCAAACAGCGTGCTGCAACGAGGCCATAGAGTTAGAGTTAATGTCAGGAAAAGAATTCATAAAACTAACCAAAGATAAGAAAATCGTCGCGCTCAAAGATGGTGAAGTGAAGCTAAAGAACAAACGGAATGGTGATTTATATTACTTAAAAATTGATTCGAATGACTTAGGGACGGCATTTTTAAACTTAACTTTCATCGATTTATACACGGGAGTCGTGTTGACTGATGATGTGCTTAAAGTAGGACATAGTTACGCCTTAGGGATGTCTAGCCGTTTCCCATTAAAACAGAGCGATGTGCAATTAGAGACCACAAATGAAAAACTAATCCAACGTGATGCCGTCGGCAATATCTTCATCACCCCAACCGAAGCAAATGTTCAAGGCAGCAACCTTTTAATTAAAATTCAAGCGAACGGCCGAAAATACGCGAAATACTTTAAAATAAAAGAAGAACAAATTAAGGGAAGCAGGTTAATTACGGATCCTCAAAAGCGTTTCTTGCCTGTTGGAGCAAAAGTCCTCCCTTTGGTTTCGTATATTAACGCGGACGGGAAGATTCACTCTGTTAGAGCAGAGCTGTTAACCTATGTAATTGATGGAAAAGAGCTATCTCTGGCCGCTCTCCACGAGTATCTGTCTGATCCAAAGAACACAGGCCGACATAAGATCTTGGTCAAACACCCCAATTTAGTAGAGGCCAGCTTAAACTATGAAATAGTAACGTTGAGTGATTATGTGACTATGTTCGGAATAACAGTCAACCTTCCCGCCTTCCCAAAAGCATTACAAGCTCATGTAGATATTCCATATCGTCTTCTTGTAACGAGCAATGGAATAGATGTAACCTCCTTAGTCGAACTCGAGGTGGGCCCCGACGAGGCTGGGAGAGTTGAGGACGGTTTTCTCATAGTTTCTAACAAAGAGGTAAAAACCTTCTTAGTCTCTGTCTCAATTAACGGAAATAAACTTTCTTCGTACATCCCCCATCATCCCGATTATTACAGAGTGAATGTAGATAAAACAGATCTACGTTTAAACCTTAATGTAGCGGATAGTCTCTACACTAAAAGGGATAAAGATTTGCCCTTACATTTATTATTGAATGACGTTAATGTAACTGCCCGTAACCTAGGCGTTCAATTCATTAATTCCACAGGAGAAAAAGTCCCTGGAAGTGACGGAAAAAAGGCTTGGTCCACCTGCAGTTTGAGTTTTTCTGATCCATCGGCGATGGTCCTCTTTGATGACAAAATTTATGGAGTGCCCGAAAATCAAACGCATGAATCACTGTTCACGTTTGATTGCCGTGAACGAAATCATATCACCCCCCATCAAGCAATAGACTTTGTGGCGATAAGTAGTATGGGGTTAAATGAAGTGGTCGACCACTATGGTACGCCTTCCTTACTTCATCCAGAAGAAAATGGAGTCTATAGAATAGTGTATGATAAATTTAACCAACAATCGGTGCAGGTTAATGTCTCTCCATTTCTGAACAACATTTTCAACCATTATAACAAAAACTGGCTTACGGGACCGTACACAGTTTCGGGCTCTGAAGACCTAATTGTAGATTCACGGGGAAACCTAACGTTTTTAGGAAGCTTCCAACCCTCCACCCTAACCCTCCACAAACAACTTCAAGGGGAGGAGCTGATAACTTATAATCTTGAGGTCGATTACAGCAATACCGAAACATCAGAAACCCACGTCTATAATCAAAATCATCATTGGATGACTCTTGCGAAAAATATTGAATTAGATGGACAAACTCTGTCTTTTGAAAATGTACCTTATCTAGCAAAGGGTATTCCAATTACGGTAAGTGCTCTGAATCAAAAAGGTGAAAATATAATTATTAATCCTTATATTCGCATTAAGGCCGATAAGCCTACTGAGAATGATGCCATCATGTTAAACGGTAATCAGTTGTTCATGAATACTCAGGGCCCAGTAGGCCAATATCAATTTGCTTTGTTAGATAAAGAATATAGGCAAGAGTTATCAGGCATCCTTTTTAACATCGTCGATACGATTAAAATACATTCGATTCAAGGCCCACACTTAAATACTTCAATTCCCGTAGGCTCAATTGGTCGCTTGGCATTTAAAAGAAAAAATGGGCCAGACTATGAAATTAATATCAATCGAACCACCTCTTTCTTAAGGTCTTATCAATACATGTCTACTATGTATGGAAATGTTTTTTCGAAATCAGGGGGGAATATTTTACCCGTAGACACTGGAACAGGGGTGATAAATACAATAGGCTCAGCTTATCGAAATGGCTTTGGTATCAGTGAGAGTCTTATGGCTGAACTGGAACAACCCGTTCAATATGACTTTGAGATTATCGATCCATTAGGAAACTTATTGTTTTCATGGTCCCGCTAACTGATTATCTATCGATTTAACAGACATAAATAGGTTAAGAATGTCGTCTGAAGCGGCATTCTTTTCTAAAAAAACAATAGATCGTAAAAATAATTTATTTAACCTCCTCAGACCCTTACCAATAAATTGATTAAACACAATAAAATAAGATCCGATAGTTCCCAATTAAATTTCACCCAATCGTTAACTTTTTTTCAAGATATTCCCTATCCAATTACATCGCACTTGTGAAATTTATACTTCTACCTCAACAACATTTTATATTCTTACAAGCAACCATTTACATTGAAATCGATTTAAATGGTGTGTGGTGAATAATTGAAAATACAGGGGCATTTATGGAACACTTTCCAATTAGTTGTTGCTTTCGCTAAGAGGCTAAATTATCGATGAAAAACGCCCTATTGGAAGGAGTTGGGGTGTAGATTTTACCACACTGTTTTTACATTAACGCCAAGTTACTCTTATACAGGGGTACTTTAACCCCCAAGTACAGGCTAAAAATGACGAGATTACAGTTAACGGAAATTAGCGCTAGAACGCTTCTGGACAATAAACGAGTTAATCATGTTTGAAATCAATACAAAAAAGAGGCCATATTGACCTCTTTCATAGATTCATTTTCTTGACCTATGGTGTTTAATTACTCTTAATTTTTCTGCTCATATTTTTAGCTATCATGCGCTAATCTTGAAAGCGTTAAAGTTACAGATCAATGCTCTAAAGATCGTAAAGCCTTACCTAGCAGGTCTTCTGGAGAAAGGTTAGAGTGAGTGTTCATTATACTTTCGATTCTCCTTGTAGGAAAAGATTTACAAGTCTTCCCTTTACCATCAAAGTCCTCTTGTCTTCTGCCGTATGCAATGTACACATTAATGAGAGT
>NZ_JBGOOU010000086.1:0-4100 GCF_041439815.1 Vibrio sp. 1F279
TTGAAAGTTATTGGTTAATCAATTTAGTCAGCTTTGGCTCTCTTTGTTATCAGCTCTTATCGACAAAGCTAATTGCTTGCAGTTACAAAATATATCATTGGAACTCGCCTTGAGTCGCGACGACGAGTAAAACTTCAGGTCTATGAAGCCTCTGGACATTTCCGAGTTACGTTCAGATTGGCGACTAAGTCGTTCGGACAAAATTTACTACTCCGAATCATACAATGTATCGGAAATTGGTAGACCAAACGCAATGCCCTACTAAAACATCAAATGATGTTTTAGTAGGGCTATCAGATTATATTACTATAGGTAAACGGCCCTTTAAGGTTACTAGAAAGCCCCTATTTCAATGCCACCACTGTCGTTTTCAGAAACCACAACATTCATCATGTGTAATGGGTTGGCATTCTCTGATGAACCTTGAGCTTCCCCAAGTGTAACTGACTTAGTTAGAACATCCGAAATACTACCTGTCGATATTTGAACAGTTGCAATTCGACCTTCTGCACGAGCGTAGTTATTCACACCGATACTATATACCCCGAGTTCGAGGCTGTCTCTGTCACAAGTGGCGAAGTAATGCTCTGGCCCATAGCCGCTGGTGTTATCAACATCTAACTCACCAACGTTACCTACCCTATTTTGGTAGTACACCTGCATCCCATTGGGTTCAAACGTATGCAAATCAACATCACCTAGACCATTCCAACTGAGTGTTGCTGTGAACGACCCTGTAGAAGCGATTGCTTCAGGAGTTTGTAATGACGCCAGCTCCGATTGGAGATCGTTTCTTATCATTCCAGCTGGTTGTAAAGAAGTATTTAAATAGGTTTGTATGAGAGTGTGACCAGATGGATCAACCTCTAAATGGCTGACTGGTATCGAGACATTTGTATCGGGCACTGTCCCTACAGCTCTTAAACCATTTATCACCAAATCGAGATCGGCTAGTGTATAAGGTCCATTCAGTTGTGGTGAAGCTGGTGCAATGTGGACTACCCCAAGATTAGATTCATCTAGGTTATCCAATTCCAATGCTGCGTTGTAGGCATTATTAGCAAAAAGATTACCTTGGGAGTGGGCGATAAACAGCATTTTTGCGCCCTGTGTGCCTAACGTCTGAATCCTCGTGTTATGACGAGCGTAATCGCTTGCTGTTGGCGGTGAAGAAAACAAATGACTAACAAGTGCAACTGTTTGGGATGATGCCCAGTCGTAAAGCTCAGTAAGTAGCCCCAACACCAAGTCACTAGGGGCGCTGACAATATTGTAGACTTTATCTAAGAAACCATCAGCTCCACCACCAGTAATTGCTGACCAAAAGATATCAAATCTACCGCCGAGATCGGGGTCTATTTCTTCCGCTCGCTGAATAAATACTTCTGCTATATCTTGAAACGCTGATGCACTAACCGATGAACCAGTTACGTTATAAAAAGTCTCGTATGCTACAGGCTCTGAATTGTACTCATTTCCAATTTGCTTTTGGAATTCAAATGTCGCTAATTTCGCTTCATTTTTTGTATTCCACACTCCATTAAAAAAGCCAACGACATACCCTGGTACTTCACAAACTGTTGCAGAACTTACATTGAAAGAGATTGACGCAGCTAAAGCGGTTATAATAATTTTTTTCATACATCATTCCACGCAATCGATATTAGATGGTAGGCGCGTCACAGTGCCATCAAGAGCTTCATTGAACGCTGAATATGCCGCTGCGCGCTCACGAGTGTTTGCTGTGTAATGTTCTATCGCTTTTAGAATTTGATGTGCATCGGCAGGGTTATCAAAAGCTAAACTCAAGCAACCGATAGCTACAGTAGACTCTTCATCAACTTGGAGGACTGCATCGATATCAGAATGATCAACAAGGACAGCTTCTTGGATAGTTCTGGCAATACTCTTAACTTGTGTCTTTTGACTTGCTGATAAGTTAGCCGCTTCAATATATGCCAATATATCGTCTCGAATGGCTTCGTTATTGGTGACTGAACCTGTAAGCGAATCACTAGTGTCTAAGTCTGGGTACGTTCCTGACGAAACTAACTGACTTAAAGCATCTGTAGGTGAATTGATTGGTGTTGCTGCATTTACATCATCGGCACTATCAGAGTCACCACCACATGCCGTTAGCAACATGATGGCACATATTGGTAAAGCTTCCCTTATTTTCAACTTCATTGTCTACTCCTTGATCATAAATGTTAAGTTACTAAAATATAAGAGATTAACGCCAAGTGCAACGAGTCCCATACCACCCTTGAGCCGACCAAGTTGCCGCTATAGAGACTGGCGTTACATTAATATACCTAGGTCCGTTACACTTATATCAATACAGTAGATGTGGTTTGCATAAGGAAAAGTAAGCCAAATCACAGGTTTCTGAAATGAGTAATCAATCGGTCGTAACTTCTAATGGGGCATTTTCGAGTTTCATGGCACACCTTTGGACAGAAGCTTTTTCTAATTTAGTAAATGATGCATTATCTCCGGTATGGAGGAGCCATCAGAAGAGCACGACCTTAGAGGTTAAGTTCATTGTCACTTATGAGAAGTGAAAAAGCCCACTAGCAGGGCTTTTGTTGCAAGTTGCCACATATGATGCAATGCGCTACAATTGACATCAACAAACAAATGACCAAGGTAATACATATGGCTACTACAAGCGTTAGACTTGATGAGAGCCTAGTAGATAGAGCTGCAACCATTGGAACAGCTTTAAATCGAACGACCCCCAAGCAAATTGAGCATTGGGCGAAAATAGGCAAGATCATGGAGGATAACCCTGACTTAACCTACGAGTTCGTACTGCAGGCAATCATCGCTAAAGCCGAATTAGAGCACGGGAATACGACCTCTTATGAATTTAGCGAAAGTAACAAAGATTGAGCAAACTACGACATTTGCCAAGACAGTAAAAAAGCTACACAAAAACCAAAAACAAGATCTAGATAAAGCAGTGAAAGAGGTTATAGAAAACCCTTTTATTGGCGTGATGAAGAAAGGCGATTTGTCTTTTCTTAGGGTGCACAAGTTTAAGATGAACAAGCAGCTCACCTTGCTTGGGTACAACTACGATGAATACGGGACGTTAGTCCTGACCTTAATGGCGTTGGGCAGTCATGAAAACTTTTATCGAGATGCATCCAGAACATTTAGATAACCAAAGCCTCGCCAAGCGCGAGGCTTTTTTATACCCCTCAAACACCTACAAACTGATTGAAAAAGAACTTAAGGTAGCTAACGCTGAAAGAAAGGTGGAATCTACCCCCGTGAAACATCACGGGGATTAACAGTATGAGAAGAGTGGATAAGTTTTAATATGGTAAAAACCCATGAACAGGGTGTGAATGAGTAAAAGGTCTAGCCAATAATGGGGCACTTTCGAGTTAGAAAGTGCCACAGATAAAGATTCAACCTATGAAAGTTCTGGCCAAAAGTAAGTTAATGCAATGAAACTCCCTAAACCTCAATAGATTAGAACAAGTATTTTAATATCTTAAACACTTGCTCACCGCTACCCCGGCTGCTCAGGGAAAACCTTTACATTAGTTGGTATTTGGTACCAATCTAGTTTTTCACTAACCCAAACATGTGCTTGAGGTTCGAAAATATCAGCTGCCGACATATCAGTTGGTTTTAACTTTAATTTAACCGTTTGCGGTGCATCTGGATTGAAATGGTAAATTCTGTTTCCACAATTTGGACAGAACATCGCGCAATTACGATTGCCACTATCAGCTAAACGTTCCCAAGTTTTCAGTTGACCAGAAAACTCTATTTTCTCGGCATCGACAACTGCTGTAATGCTAAATGGGCTGGTAGACAGTTTTTGGCACTCTGTACAGTGACAAGCAAAGACCATTAGTGGTTTTTCATACAAGTCATAGGTCACTTGCCCGCACTGACATGCTCCTATAAGTGGATATTCCATTTATCACTCCTCCTCACAACATGAGTGGCAGCTAACTCCGAATTAAGTAACGAGTAACACTACCGTCTAACCTAAGTCATTACATCGTAAATCAACTTGAATTAAAAGTAAGCGCGTCATGAACCCCGCATTCTAATTAACCGGCACGAAGAATAAGATC
>NZ_JBGOOU010000087.1:0-3986 GCF_041439815.1 Vibrio sp. 1F279
GAGTGATGGGGGGTTACTTATCTGTAATTTTCAAAAAAAATAGATTTTCAGCTTGAGGTAGATCGTTGTAGTCATAGTTTAGTTTCATGCTTTTAGCCCCAATCTCGAAACTATGAGCCTCCGCTACAATGTTAGATACGTAAAGGCCTAACCCTTTTCCATCATGGTGTGTCTTTCGAGCCCAAGGAGTTCTATACCCTCTATCAAATAACTTCTCTAATTGAGTATTTGGGATGAAATTCCCTGTAGAAATCACGTTTATGGTTAGTGAGTTAGAAAACTCTTCAAACCTTACCTTGATTTCATCACTTGACGAGTACTTAATCGCATTTTGTAGAAATGACAATGGGATGATCTTAAATGACTCATAGATATCATAATTTTTATCTACTCGGCCACTTAGCCGGATTTTCTTGTTAAAAGCACTAGCCTCTGAGTGTTCAACCACACGCACAATCTTATCTATCATTCGATAGATATCAGTAGAGCGTTTTCTTCCGTATTTTGCAGCATTAGGATTGAAGTAAATCCCTGTTGTTTCCAACGAATCTTTGAGCATTACTGAAGATTTGTAGAGGCTTTTTACATTTTTTGGCGCTTTTTTTTCAGCGTCTTTTGGGGTATCACCATAATTACGAAGAATTTTATCTGAATAATGGTGTATTTGATCACACCACTTAGTTACTTCATGAAATTTATCAAAGTCTTCACTAGCTTTTTGAAAGACAAGTTGATCGAGGCGGTTACTAAAAGTATTTAGATAGCTAAACCATTTTTGTGCATACTCTAGGGTGACACTTCGTCCACGATATTTTTTTGATAGCCTACTGTTATCTGAGATGACATCAACGATAGCTACATCTAGACCATTGACCTTTTTAAGATAGTGGGTAAATCCATGAGTGCATACTACAGGCTTTATAATGTTAAGGTGTTCATTTTTGTAACAATCCTCTGTACAAATACCATTGCGTTTAATTTTGTTCCCGTCATAAATCTTCCCATTAACTATTATAGGGAAGTTATGACTAATCAACCCATCCTTTAGGAAATCACGAATCAAAATTTATCCTCTTCACTATTTTATCTGCGATAGTCGATATTTTTTCTGAATACTTATGATTTGTATTCACGTGAATTGTGTTGCACAACTCTTCATGAGTAACCGCACCAGAAAAGAATTTAATTAAGCATTTGTTTATCAATTTTTCTTGCTTGGATTTTGAACAAGCAATCATATCCGACAACTTCTCGGTCATCATATCCACATCAATATTGCTATCAATCAAATCAGAGATAGATCGTTCTATGTTCTCTTCTCTAATGGGTTTATTTAGTACGTCATCAGAGTTTTCAAAAAAGGAATTGAGGTTTAATTGATATTTGCCTGAAGATACAGCTATGACCATGATACTTGGTTTTGCCTTCTTGATTAGCTTCAATAACTTCGCGCCACCTGTTTCCATGTCCTCTTGTACTACACCTTTTACATCAAGGAAGATCATGTCAAAGTTGAGTAACTTATCTACTTCGTTGAGTGAGATTGATTCAAAAGTAGATACTTTATAATCAAGGCTTCGTAGATACTGGATAGGAAAATCATCAATTTCATCATCAACAATGGCGATCTTGTACTCTTTCCTTAACTTAAGTGACTTCAAATACCCGTGAACATCAACTGGCTCTTTAAACTTTTTATACTTATATAGGCAGAATCTCACTACTCCCCAAATAAGCCCTCCAATAGCTATAAGTGCCGCAATAAACCCCAAAGGCGTATTCCACTCAGAGATAACTTGTTGAATATTCATATTTAACCTCAAAGAAAGATGTACCTGATTATACTCTCAAATAATATGCAACTAAACCATTGGTATCATTAATAGATCCCAAACGTGGTATAAAATAATTGTGTTTTAAAAAAGCAGTGCCCTAAATGTTCACTGCTTTCTTTCCTAACTACTCACATCCCCTACCAACTCTGACACATTAGCACTTACCTCTCTCAACCTAGAACTAGCCAAATGAGCATACCTAGTCGAAGTTTGAGGGCTCTGGTGCCCAAGTAGATGCTGAACATCATAGAGCGTCGCATTTCCGCTGTTTATGAGAATCGAAGCGAAAGAGTGCCTGAGGTCGTGTATGCGGAAGTCATCGTAGATACCTGCTGCTTTCTTGATTCTAGCGAATGCCTTCTTCGGATGTGCGATAGGTCTACCGGGTGCATCTCCGGCAAAGATATAGGGGTTCTTACGTATCTGAAATCGTCGTTGGTCATTTATCACCTCCTTAGCTAAATTATTGAGTAACACCGTCCTTGATAACCCCGATTTTGTGTGGGGAAGAAATAGGCTCCAATTGCCGTCGTCGTCGACGGTAAGACAGTCCCACTTAGAGTTAGTAATTTCACCTATACGCATCCCGGTAAGTAGGGCGAACTTTAAGGCGTTTCCTTGGGTGCGATTGGGTTCCTCGTTGCATGCTTTGATGAAGGATGAAACCTCTTTGCGATTCAAGAACCTGTTTCTTAAATTATTCTCCTTTAGCTTTCTTATGTACTGCCCCGGATTGCTATCTACATACCCCCATTCCATGGCTAACCTGAACATTCTAAGGGCTAAGGAACGTAATCTATTCACTGTTGATGGTTTCCTTGTTTCTAGGATTCCATCGAGTAGCTTTTGAATGTCTTGTTGATTGATATCGGTGATACTTTTCTTACCCCATTTAGGGTAGAAATGTAGCTTTAAGTTACCGACATCATTCTTAGCCGTAAGTTTGTTCATTCGGGCATAGGGTAAGTAATGCAGCTCCGCAAATTCTTGAAACGTGAGTACATTAGATTTCTCATCCCTCATAGCCTTGGGGTCATTTCCCAGTGCTATCTCTCGCTTGTGATCATTAGCTATCTGCCTAGCAGTGTTGATATCTAGCGCAGGGTATTCACCAATTTGTAACGATTTCTTTTTCCCGAAATAGGTGTATCTGAATAGGAACCTACGTCTCCCTTGTCTGTTAATTATAATTTTCAGGCCGCTACAGAGCTCATCCGTATACTCAGTTTCTTTACTTCGACTTGTCGACGGCGTCGGCGGTAGTGAATCAAGTTGGCGCTTATTGAATTTGAATTTACGTGATTGCATCAGTCCCCCTTACTCATCAGAGATTGCGAAATGCTGATGCAATTCAGTACGGAGTGTCTTAGGCATCAGTAGGTAGATACCCTTACCGTTATCCTCGACAATACTTAGGGATATAGAAGCTCCGTAATCTAGATCATCTTCGAATTCGGTATAGGTTAGGGCTCGTTTCAGCAGTTCGATATCGTCGACGACGACAGCGTTTAGATCATTAATTGAGGTGAGGAACCAGAGTTCACATTGCAGTTCATCCCATGCCTGTTGGGTTTCTGTTTCATCGTGAAATGGTTCAGTGAGTATGGCTTTGACTTGCTCTTGTAGAGGAATAGGGAGATTTGGTAGTTGTTGAATAATAGTGATCTTGTTCATATTAAAATTCCATGATTATCAATATCATAGATTTAATATGTTTTTGATTCTTTAAATGATTCGGGCATCTAATACTATAGATGTAAGTAAGAAAACCATAAACGCAGGTAGGAAACATGTCTTTAACCAGAATTGGATACAGTCATATCGATAAAGAATACAAAGGTGTTGACTTCATCATAGAAGCTGATGAACATCTATGGGATTTTGTTGTGAGCCAGTTGTTCGAGCAAGAAAATATAGATCTAAATGAATATAATTCGACAAGAATATTAAATTCTGACCTAGAAAGCCCGTATACGACTTGGTATACGACCCAAAGTATTGAGGTTGTAGTGAGTCCAGATCAAGTTCCTAGGAATTTTTATCGTTGGTTGGAAGGTCAAGGCTTCGATCTTATCGCTAATCCGGGCTTGCAGTCGGAGGATGATGCCCAACTGCTTTATGACCTCCAAGACATTTTTGCATCTTGTGATT
>NZ_JBGOOU010000088.1:0-1330 GCF_041439815.1 Vibrio sp. 1F279
CGATGATTTGTATGCTATTTTTAAAAACCCAACTCACAATGAAACATTCGCTGAGCGAAGTTATCCCTGTTCATCGGTCTCAGTTAAAGCGCTAATTAGATTACCTGTATTTTAGCCTGGCACAAAATAAGCCTGTATCTCTACAGGCTTATGTGGATTGTCAAAAGCCACTTACCACTTACTGCCTTCGATGGTTCTTAGATCTGACAGGATATGATCAACGGCATAATTTGTGTTCTCTTCCAGCACTTTTTTGTTGGTTAGCTTCTTGGCGTGCTCTCTTGGTAAGATTTTCATTAAAGCAAAATCATCCACTTTGTGCTCGGTGGCATCGAGTGTAATCCGAATGTGAACTAACTTACCATTGATAAAACCAATCTGATTGGTCATCTCTTCACGGTTAAAGTGTTTATTGTGAAATGCCTGTTGCTCGGTGGTCAGTTCGAGCTTGTCACGGCTAAATTCTGCAATAAAGTCAGGTATATTAATAATGAAGTCTTGGTAATCGTCCCAACTGTTTGAGCGTGTCAGACTTGTGTTCTCTTGGGGTTTATCGGTATTATCCATGTGTACATACTCCAATGTATTGTGCTTGGGCTAACTGACTGGTACTCGGTTAGCCCTTTTATTTTCTGGTTACTTAACCAGCGCTGAGGTGTACTGTTTGAACTCTTCAAGACTCCCTAGGTTCAAGTTGCCCTTAATTTCCTCAAGTAATCGCTCGTTGTCTGAGTTCTTCTTGACGGTCTTTAGCGATAAAGACAGAGCATCAGAATGCAGACATTGCAAGTCTTGTAGCTTCAAATAAGCCAAGAGAGCCAAGAATTTTTGACCTCGCTCTTGGCCTGCACCACCTAAGAAGCCGCCTTTCTTTTCGAACTGACCTTGCTTATCCGCTTCAAAGTGGTGAATAAGGTTTGTTGTCAATTCTTGGTACTCTGGCGGCATAACTTCGATTTCTTCACTCTCCATCACAACCAAATAGCCGTTGGCGGTTATCAAATCATGGTGAGCATCAACAAAGCTAATTAATGCGTCACCTACTTCATTTGTCATCAGTGAATCAAGAGACTCACTCAATTCTGCTTTATTGGCTTGGTATTCGGCCTTGATGCTTTCACCATCGAGAGGTTCTAAGTTAGCAAAATCATGTCCACGCTCTTCATAAAAATGCTTTAACGTGCGTTTTTCATTCGCAGCTAATGTGCCTTTTTCTTGTTCAAATTGACTTAACTTATTACGGTTAAGTCCCGTCATTTCACAGACTTTTGAAATGCTCATTCCAATGTTGTCTCGAGCCTTAAAAAAGGCAAAACCTTGAAGGTCATGT
>NZ_JBGOOU010000088.1:1427-3912 GCF_041439815.1 Vibrio sp. 1F279
GTGGGGATTCTGGCTCTACATAATCGGCTGGACGTTGGTTATCAAAATCAAACTGTAAGATGTCACTCAGTGGCATGCGCTCACCCTCCTTTAAGTTTTGTAAGTCAGCCCTAGAGAACCCAATGGCTTGCAAGTCTCGAACGTTGCGATAGAACGTAGCTTTATGCGCTGTTCCTTTCACTTCAAACCAACCACGGTCACACAGTTGGGTGTAGAACCCATAGAGGCGATCAGCCTTAGCGTAAGAAACATTACCTTTAGGTGTGATTTTTTGGTAAAGCTGGCGCAGTAGCTGTTTGACTTTCTGGTCATTGTAGATTTCGAGTTCTTCCCCTTCGACCGCATCCAGTAAGTCTTTGAAGAGGGCTTTAAATAAATACTCACAGTAGGAGTAATCATTGGTTTGTTCGAACTGTTCAGCATGCAGCATGGCGCAACACTTGCCAGATATTACAACTCCCTACTTCACGCATGATAAAACGCTTCTTTGCTCGAGCTTCAAAACGTAAACGGCAAGCAGCGAACTGGCGTAGTTCAGGGTTATTGAGTTGTTCAATGACGTGTTGGTAACGGGTCGTTTTTTCTTTACGAGCTTTGCGTTTAAGTTCATCGAGCTGTTTTAGGACTTCATCGCCCTTGCTGTAGACCAGTAGTTCTTTAGTACGTCCGGCATCGGGGGATTTTTCACTCGCTTTATTGAAGTAAACAGAGGTTTCAAAGTCAGCATTACGAGCGGGACGAATGGAGCGATTCGCAATGTTGCCTAATGCTTTAAGGGTTTGGCGTATCTCGTCCTTGCTGCTGCATTGGATCGAGTAGGTAGAATCTAATCGGGTGATTTCCCCTAGCCCCACATCAAGCAAGTCGAATAGTTCAGGTTGGGCGCATCTTACTGCATCTAACATAAACTCAATACCAAAGCGCAAGCTTTCGGATCCGTAGACGTTGTGACCTTGCATAACCTTTGCAGGAGAGGCTTTGATTTCGATATAAGGCCATTGGATATTGGCTTGAAAGCTTGAATCAAACACCTTGCAAGCAATGTCGGTGTATGAGGACGGGATTATTTGCCAAGCACAATACAAGTCATGTGCTTCACTGTTTTCGTCCCCTTGTACTGCAAATTCAATCGTACCCGCAGAGATTTTTAGACCGGTTTTTTTAGCCAGTGCTTTAAAATCCACAAATCCGCAATCGTTCATTTGAACAACCACTTCTTTGCGTAATGGGATTTTGAAGTCGATAAAATCAATCACCGTGAAAACCTGTCAAGTATCAATTAGAGTCCACATTATAGATAATAAAGAATACTTTCAATACTAATGTACAAAAAAACAGCCTTATAATGGATTCAAAAGAATCCAAACAAGGTGAATTATGGAATTTAAAGATAAGTTAGCATCCCTTAGAAAGGAATTAGGTAAGACTCAAGTGGATGTGGCAAATGAGGCAGAGATTAGTATCGCTGTCTATAAAAAATATGAAGCTGGTTCTGCATTACCGAATATGCGCAACCTCATTAAATTAGCCGACTTGTTTCAAATATCAATAGATGAACTATGTGGACGCTGGGAAACATCAAAAGATCAAGTACTAGCGATACGCCTTAAGAAAGTTGAAGCATTAGATGATGAGGAAAAGTGTGTTTTGAATACAGTGCTCGAAAGCCTACTCTTAAGACATTACAGCCGAAATGTAATAACCCAATAATCAGTAAAAGTCTTATATTGAGACTAAAAGCCGCTATTAGAGCATGCGGCTTTTTACTCTCGCCACTTCATTTAGCAAGGTGCTCGGGACTAGCAAGTTGTGCGGTATTCCGGAGTTAGTTGGAGGGTAATAGGAACCTCACCCCTTCGGGTGACCGATTAAGATCTTAAAGATGGCCTGAATGGCCATTTTTTGTGGGTGAAATTCCAATATTTGGACAAGAGTCCAATTCAAAAACGAATCACACCTAAACTTCCGCGCGATTGGACGAAGCGCCCCCTTGATTCATACGAGCGCTTAGCTACTCATTTTTCCTCTACAAGCAAGCTTATAGCAGTGAAAATTGAGTTAAAAATTTAACTAGGTTAAAAATTTAGAAATCGATAAAGAATTACCGTCCCCTTATAGAGGAAGCTATCTCCTCCTCCTTGCTCTACTACAACCACTGTCCTCGATTATCAATTTTCTTTTCTTTTGGAAGAGAAACGACATGTCGGATTTGGGAAACTACCACCTAATAGAGAGGGATGAAAGGTCTCCAATATGATAACTAGTTTTTGGTCTGGGACCAAAAAGAGGAAAACCCGCGTCAAATTTGCAAGCTCCTGAAAAGTAATTACTATAGTGAACAGCACTAGATAAACCACCACCTAATAGAGGAGGTATCAAAGAATATGCTTAAGAGTTGAGCAGACGAATGAAAATCGCAACAAAATGTTTGCTAGAACAGGAGGAAAAGAGAGATTATAAAACCGAACAGGAATGTCACACAAAC
>NZ_JBGOOU010000089.1:0-3802 GCF_041439815.1 Vibrio sp. 1F279
AGAAATACGCGAAATGGGTTGGCTCTATCTCTAAATTCAATTACGCAACAAAGCCACTATTTTTAGTAAAGATAAGCAAACAGAAATGAAGTCGTTAGTGGAAAACCTCAAAGCGAATTTAACTGCTGATCTACTAAACATGAAAGATCAAACATTTGATTTCCTTCGTAATAGCGGTCACTTACAAGGTGATGGAGATATCAACGTTTCTTTAGGCAATTACAACTTCAACTGGGGGGGGGATGGTAAAGATCTCGGCGCGTATCTAGGTGATAACAATAACTTTTGGGGTGGCCGAGGTGATGATGTCTACTACGCAACAGGAACAACAAACATATTTACTGGCGGTGAAGGCAATGATATGGGGGTGCTAATGGGGCGTGAAAATACGATGCACGGTGGTGAAGGTAATGATACTGCCGTCGTTGCTGGACGAATTAATCGCGTGTTTTTAGGCTCAGGTGATGACCGATCATTTGTTTTTGGTGAAGGTGGTGAAATCAATACCGGAACTGGCCGTGATTACGTCGTCACATCTGGTAACTACAACCGTGTTGACACCGGTAATGACCAAGACTAATCGGTTACGATTGGTAACAATAACCAAGTTGAGTTGGGTGCTGGTAATGATTTTGCTAATGTCTTTGGCAATTACAACCGTATCAATGCTAGTAGCGGTAATGATGTTGTTAAGTTGATGGGTTATAACGCGGTGCTCAACGGCGGTGAGGGTGATGAGCATCTAATTGCTGCTGCGCTTTCTAAGTATAGCCAGTTTAATGGTGGAGAAGGTCGTGATTTGATGGTGTTAGGTGGTTACCAGAATACCTTTAAGGGCGGCGCTGGCGTGGATAGCTTTGTTGTCAGTGGTCACGTCATTGACAACTTCGTTGAAGATATTCGCAGCGAAGACAACATTGTTTTCAATGGGATTGATTGGCAGAACTTGTGGTTAGAACGCAGTGGCTATGATCTGAAATTGTCGATACTGCGTGATGCTAAAAGTGACACTGAACAAACCAAGTTTGAACATATTGGTTCTGTAACTTTCAATGATTACTTCAATGGTAACCGCGCACAAGTTGTTGTTGCGATGGGAGATCAAAGCACATCGCAAGGTCATACTGTGTTATCCAATAATACGGTTGATGCATTGGTTCAAGCTATGAGTGGCTTTGAGCCACAAGCTGGTGACAATGGTTTTATCGATAACCTTGATAGCAAATCCCGTGTTGCGATTACAACAGCGTGGGCCGATATTTCTATAGGAAAAAGCGCGTTGTCATAATTAAATCGATATGATTTAAATTTTATTAAAGCCGTCTTCTTTATGAAGCCGGCTTTTTTGTATGAGGTGTCCCGTCCTGAAATGTGTTTACACATTGAGGATGAATTATGACTACTTCAAATAATACCTACGTTAAGCGCACTCAGCGTGATTACACACTAGGCTTTAAATTACAGGTCGTCGCCGCTGTAGAAAGAGGCGATATGACATATAAACAAGCCCAAACCATTTATGGTATCCAAGGCCGCTCAACCGTTTTAACCTGGCTTCGAAAGCACGGTAAGATGAATTGGGCGCAAAATCCAAGGATCAATGTCATGCACAAATCACCTAAACCTAAAGAATCACCTGCACAGAAAATAAAACGTCTTGAGAAAGAGTTAGAAGACGAAAAAATCAAGAATCTCTTTTTAAATAGAGTGGTTGATATTCTTGATGCTGAGCACGGAACCAGTCTCAAAAAAAGTATCTAGCCAAGGAGCAAGAAGCCTTCAAAAACAAGAAGGAATAAGTTTAGTCCGAATATGTAAGCTATGCGGGATAACGAGACAGAGTGTTTATCAACAAGAAAAGCGAGCTCATCATCGTCAGTTAGAGCTTAAACCGATTAAAGAAATGGTGTTGAATATTAGGCGTTATATGCCTCGGGTTGCTACTAGGAAGCTCTATTTTTTGATTAAACCCAAACTACAAGAGCAAGGTATCAAGTTAGGTCGAGATGCGCTTTTCAATTACTTAAGAGATGAACGATTATTGGTAAGACCTAAACGTAGTTTTACAAAAACGACCAACAGCAGACATTGGATGAAGAAACACCCGAACTTATTAAAGGATGACTGCCTTCTAAGAAGGCGGATATTTTTTTAAGTCTTGCATTGTAAAGGGGTCAAGGAAATGGTTATGGCTTAGATCATAAATATAATGAACCAAATGTTTGTCTGCCCATTAGTTTATCGGGCAGACAATTAGCTTAATTTTTAAAAGAAGCCTAAAGGATTAACACTGTGGCTAACGATGATATTTTTGGTGTTCTGGTAGTGGTCTAGCATCATTTTGTGTGTTTCTCTACCAATCCCGGACTTTTTATAGCCGCCAAACGCAGCGTGAGCAGGGTAAGCATGGTAGCAGTTAACCCAAATTCGCCCAGCTTGTATATTTTTCGCCATATGTGAAATCAGATTGTTGTCACGTGTCCATACTCCAGCACCTAAGCCATACTCAGTATCGTTGGCGATTGCCAGAGCTTCTTCAGTGTCCTTAAATGTCGTAACAGCAACGACTGGGCCAAAAATCTCTTCTTGGAAAATACGCATATCGTTAGTTCCTTTGAAGAGGGTAGGCTCGACAAAGTAACCATTGTCTTCATTGCTGTTACCACCAATAAGTAATTCGGCACCTTCTTCATGACCAAGAGCTATGTATTTGCGAATTTTGTCAAATTGCTCTTGTGACACCTGTGAACCAACCTGTGTGTCGGTATCGAGTGGGTTTCCTTGTTGGATCGTTTTCATGCGAGTTTGCAAACGTGAAATGAAGCGATCGTAAATTGATTCTTGAATCAAAACTCGAGAAGGACACGTGCAGACTTCACCTTGATTGAAAAAAGCTAACAAGACACCTTCGATACACTTATCAAGGTAACTGTCTTCGTGATCAAATATATCAGCCATAAAAATATTTGGAGATTTACCACCTAGCTCGACTGTTGACGGAATTAGGTTCTCAGCGGCACACTTCAGAATATGCTGTCCAACTTCTGTAGAGCCAGTAAAGGCTACTTTAGCAATCTTTTTATGCGTAGCAAGTGCTTGACCTGCTTCTGAACCATAGCCATTTACGACATTGATTACACCGGCAGGGACTAGATCTTCGATGAGCTCCATCAATACTAAGATTGATGCAGGAGTTTGTTCCGCTGGTTTTAATACCACGCAGCAGCGAGCAGCCAGCGCGGGTGCCAGCTTCCATGCGGCCATTAAGAGTGGGAAGTTCCATGGGATAATTTGTCCTACAACACCAACAGGTTCTGGGAAGTGGTAGGTCATGGTTTGTGAATCTAGTTCCGCAGCGGAACCTTCTTGAGCTCTAATGCATCCAGCAAAATAGCGGAAATGGTCGACAACGAGTGGAATATCAGCGGCGAGAGTCTCGCGAATAGGTTTCCCATTGTCCCATGTTTCAGTAATAGCAAGCATCTCAAGGTTGTTCTCAATACGCTCAGCTATCTTTAATAATATGTTTGAACGCTCAGTGACTGATGTTGAAGCCCAGTCATTTTTCGCATTGTGCGCAAAATTAACTGCCAAATCGATGTCTTCTTGAGTCGAAGCTGGAATTTCACAAATTACAGAATGGTTGATTGGAGAGGTATTAGTAAAATATTTTCCATGTTTCGGTGCTACCCATGCCCCTCGGCTTTGTTGCGTAATTAAATTTAAAGATAGAACTACCCCGTTTCGCGTATTTCTTAATCAATACGACAAGTTTCAGGCATACCTAACCCAGTAAGCTTGT
>NZ_JBGOOU010000090.1:0-3791 GCF_041439815.1 Vibrio sp. 1F279
ATATTACTCCTTCCACTTCAACCAAAAATCACACCGTAACCGGCTAAAAGAATATTTTCATTTTTAAACCTGGTGAATCGAGGAACGAGATCCACCAAGTGAAAAAATCGACAAGCACAGCGCGTCAGGCTTTTTAAAATTCCTAAGAATTTTTACTTTGAGTGACTCAATTAATCGCGATCAGCGTCCCCCTCTGCGGGGATTTAATTGTTATTGATTTGCTCAAGTGCTCGATGAGCGTTTAAAAAATACAATCGCCCAAGCGCCGATTTATCGGGAAATTGATTATTTTTAGGGAATGCTTTAGGGCAAATCGTTGAGTAGGCGAGACTACCTCCGTTTATCTCAGGTATCCGAAAAATTCGATGTGTGAGGAACGAACCAGAATGACGAGGAAAATACCGTGATAAAGGGGGGTAGTCGTGCGTAGCACTACGATTTGCCCGTGCTTTTTTGAACGTTTTAAAACATTGTTTTGAAAGTGCTTTATAAACAGTTCTCGTAACACGGTCTCGGCATACGCTTTAGTAACAACCGATATGCCGAGATCATGTTACGAGAGTATGTGCCGAAAAAGCCAAATCTCGTGGAGAATGTTCTTTGGGGTTTTGGGGTGAAACCCCGAACCAGTCACAGTGAACCCGTCAGGAGCGAAGCGAACTAGAGGGGACGCTGTGTATACTGGCTTAGTATTAGTGATACAGTTGTACTACACATTTAGCGAGGCAATACGCTTTGTGTTTACAAGATTTTAAGATTGGGATGATGGTCTGATTTGTGATGGAGTCTCATGTGGAAAAGTCAGGACAGACAAGCTGACCTCAACTTTACGCACAATCGCCAAATCAGTTTAAAGGATGAGGATTGTTTGCGCTCCACGCTCAATAATTAATGTCTTTGGTAGGAAACAATAAGAGCATGAAATGAGGACGTCGCAAAGCTCCACAGAACCTGCTTTCAGCTACGCTGAACCCCTATCTCGACCGACTATAAAATCGTGAAATATCAGGTTCCGAACCGAGGTACAAAAAAGACTTTTCAGGCATCTTTCAGCCCCACCTTACGCTCTCCCCTTAGTGCCCTAACTACATTTGCAGTTGGTTAGAACATCCACCACAGTGGGAGAAACTAAACCGTATTATCATTGAGCCTTACTCGATGCCTAGTGAGGTATAGCATCGTGACCTATTACGTCATTTCGGGTTTAGTCTGTTCGCTGGTTAGCGTCTGGTAATCCTTGATCGCTAACAGGACGTCTCCGCTTTATCCAAAACATCTGAACCAAATAAAGCCTTGAGAATACTTGAAGTGCTTCTGTGATATGGCTATCATGAAAGGACTTAACGGGTAGAAATCGTTTGAGTATTCCGAAATAAGCCGACCTCCACAGTCGGTTTTTTTCACATCTGGGCATAAGGTTACGACCAAATGACCAAGATCTCAACGACACTTTTATGTTGTCGTGATAGATCAAAAGAAAAAAGCCACCTTTCGAGGTGGCTTTTTTCGTTCTGAACTCGGTACAGATTGCGGGGGTTATGTTTAATGTGAACTCAGTGAAACGCCTTATTTGTAGTTAAGGCATTCGATAAAAAGATCTCTAAAGTTCCTTTAATCATCATTGTCCCACTCATCAAACACACTAAGTATTGATTTATAACGAGATGTAAGCGGATCAAAATACTCTTTAAAGGATTGATCCTCTAGTAGATTCCTAATCTCATACTTATATGATTTTTTAAATCTTGTTTTGTCAACCTTACCGTCAATATATTTAGAACAGGCTACATCATATGTATTCATTAGTGTTTGAACTGTCGCGTCAAAATTTTTGACATATGAATCCAACGTTAGTTGGTCTTCATTATTTATTGTTCCAGCTTCTTTTTTGGAAGCTAACGGGGCCATTATAGTCGTTATATCAACAACTCTAGCCTTGGAGTTTTCAATTGATTGACTTACTTCCAGCTCAACCATTCCACTTTGTAGCTTCAGATTTTCAGTAGAAATTTCATTAGCTTTTGAACTGGATTTCTTAGCAAAAACTACCGCCCCAATCGAAACAAAAAGACTTATACCTGAGATAATGTCAGATCCTTCCATGATCATTTTCCAACTCGCTTTTTCATTGCACTTATAACATCCAAGATATTGCTATTATCTGATGCATTTACTTTGAAATGTTCAGTGCCAACACTTTCTAATATAGAGTCATCATTACTTGCTAAACGCTCTAACTCCTCAAGAATAAGTAGCTTTTCTTGACGACTTAAAGGTTCATTTGTCTTCGTGTAAACAAGACCATTAAGCTCGGTTAAAATTGCCTCAAGCTCTAAAGATTTATTACGAGAATTTAACAATCGCTTTAAATAATGTTTTGCTCTTTCTTGTCTAGTCATAGATGCCATTGTATACCTTCTTATTTTAGTTTGATTTCAATAGGTAAGATCATATCTCAGTAACATCCTTAATGAAAATGTTGTCGTGGTGCGTGAAGTGCACGTTATGTTAACTCGCTCGTTTTTCATCTACAAAATCAGTGGATAACCAATGCCAGGTCAAGCGTTGCAGGTAAACAAAATCATAACCCTGTAACGTAAAAAAGGCCGCCATTGGCGACCTTCTCGTGATTCTTACTTCGGGTGTTATGTTAATTATCTAACATGAACGCAGGTAGGTAGAAATTGAGATCGTTATCCACTTTCTTGTGAACAATCTTGTTCAGAATTTCCATGTCCTCATTTTCAAACCAAATTAGATAGTAATCATCATTTTCACGATGTGAACGAGGTTGGATTTTCATAGCATCTGCATAACTTAGCCCTAATGCATGGGCTAATTTTAACATCTCCATATCCGCATCATTGCTTAGAACTGTCAGTTCAATTTTAGTGATACCTTTCTTCTTCCAATCCCTAAGAAAACCAGACCAAAGATTTGCTTTCAAATTAGAAGTGTCTTTAAGTTTTTGCGCATTCCAAGGAAAAAACAGCGGCGTTGTATTCGTGTAGTGCAAACAAACTTCCGCCAACTTTGTACTTAAGAGTTCACCTTTGAATTTTTCTTCATTTGATGGATTAAAAATAACAATTGGTTTTTCCTTTGGTTGTTTCGTTACCTCATCAATCAATCTGTTTATTACAGCATCAGGCGAATCAAAACCCTGAACCAATTCAGACAGTCGCTGATAAGTTTCTGTTGTGATGTCTATTTTCATAAGCGCATTCATACTTCAATCATAAATTACAATAAAGCAATCATATATGATTGAAATAAAATTTCAACACCAATAAGGTAATGAGCCTCAAAATGCACTAACAAACGCTGTTCTGGTTTCTGTTTCGATCTGGTGCGTTAAGTGCGCGTTACGTTAAATATTTATTTTTCAAGCACGTGAGGTATGAGCAGTGTTGAATAATAAATCTGATATATTCCCTCCAAGCCTTTTTTATGCCATTCAATTTTAAAAGGTCGCTTAATCAAGTGACTTTTTTACATCGACTACATGACGTGTAGAGCAAGGAAAAAATAAAGCTGCATGGAAGCAGCACATAATGCCGATCAAAATCCGGTAGTCATTATGCCCATTATGGTAAATAGCCGATTTAGCCCCTCAAAACACCCATCAGAATGCCTAGAATCGCCATAGGGCGTATTTCTCGATCTAATCCAAGCCGATATACCCATAAACCCCTCTGAAAGTTTGTGACGGTTTGAGAGCGATTTACAGGGCAGAATATTACTCCTTCCACTTCAACCAAAAATCACACCGTAACCGGCTAAAAGAATAT
>NZ_JBGOOU010000091.1:0-3655 GCF_041439815.1 Vibrio sp. 1F279
GCGAACCTTCGTTGCTGCGCGTCTCTGGCATCAAAAAAGACCAGCACCTTACTTAACTCAAATCGTGGTAGAACGTTTTGACCGTCGACCTTTGGCCAAGTGCGGGGTTCAAAGGGGTTCACTCTGGTGCCCGCTTTGGCAATCACGGCTCCTGTAGTGGGGGCGATAATGTCTTTAGGGAGGGTGATGCTTGGGTCAACGTAAAAGGTGCGGGGGTTGATCGTGGTGGTTAAGCCTGCAACGGGCGGTGGGTTTTCAAGGCTTTGCTTGGCGCGCTCCGTGAACTCGTTTTGCATGTCCGCTAATTGACCACTGGCCTCAAACCCTTTCAGTCTTTGGTCAATCCACTCCAGCATGTCAATCTCACCGATGGGGAAGATAGGGGCCACTTGGCCCAAGTTCTTTCCAGCGGCATTTGTCGTTGCCAGTCCAGCGACCAAAAGAAAAAGGGGGGATTTAAGCGCTCGCCCCAATGGCTTGATTAAAGGCGTCAATGTCTTTGCCATAAAAGTGCCTGGAGGTTTGCTCAATGGCGCGCTCCAGTGAGTGGCCTTGTTTATAAAGATTTTCACAATACTCAAACTCCTTAGGCTCGGTTGAGAACATGGCGCGTTTCACCGGAGAGGCGAAAAAGCGGTGATAGGTGACATGGCCACCCGCTTTGATGCGCGCACTGCTGTATCCCGCTTCGGCAGACGGAGCGAAACTTTTAATGAGGCGCTGCTCAAACGGTGAGAAGGCATCCGGGTTTTGGATCAGATACTCATCAAACCCTTCCCCTTGACGAAGAATGATGTGGATATCGGAGTTGTTGTAGCAGGCTTTGGCTTCCTCGTTGCTAAAGAAGTCTTCAATCCCTTGAGTCACTGTACAAAAAGCGCCGCCGAACTTACGGGCGGTGCGATAACCGGTGTTGATGAACTCCCTCGCTTGCTCGTTTGCCCCAGAGAGGAGGCTCCAGGCTTCTTCAATGATGCACAGCTTTGGGGTAGAGCGAGAGCCAGCCAGGTACATCTGCTGGTTAATCGACACCATCAACGCAAAAATCACGGGTCTGAGCACAGCAGGCGGAAACCCATCCAGCTCCAGCGTGGTGATTTCCACACTGGGGTCGAGCATGGAGGGCTTGTTGAACACATCTTTGTACATGCCGTCGGTGCAGAACTTTTTCAGTTGCACCGCAATGTCTTTGATGCGTCGGTCGCTTTCTTCTCCAGCAATCTCAATCAAGGCGTCTCTGACATCATCCACCAAGGCTTGATTACCTTTACGCTCCCATGCCGTCACTATCGCATCGCCTAAGACGCTTTGTTGAAACGCCGTCAGTGGGACGTAGGGTGACGCGATGGTGGCAAACAACGCCGTAATATTATCGAGCGCTTCCATCATGGGGTCGACCGGTCTACCGTCATCATCCACAAACTCAAACTCAGCACTTTGCATGGCGCCTAAATGCGTGAAGGGATTTAAGAAGATGTTGGCGTGCGTCATGTACGTCCCCCCAAGGCTGAGCGTCAATTTTTTATAGCTGGCCCCTTTATCGAGGATCCACACTTTACCGCCCATGGCGTAAACCGTTTCGGCAATCTCTTGAACCAGAAAGCTTTTCCCTGCGCCTGAGCCGCCAGTCAGTGCGATATTTTGGTTATCACTGCCACAGGTGAAAGGGTTAAAGAAAGAAATTTGCTGGCGCATCGTGGGCAGCAATACGCCGCCTTTTAACTGACAAAAATCCATAATGAGAGGGAAGAGGTTCACCAGATTAGAGCTTTTTAACGTGCGAACTCGGCCGGCTTTTTTACAATCGCCCCACAACCCTTCGCTCATCATAAAAGGCAACGTTGAAAGCAGCGCTTGCGGCTGATTCATTTTCAGGGGAATGATATCAAGGCCAGCATGGCTGAATGACTCCTTCGCCGCTTGGGTGTCTTTTTTCTGGTGGGTCTTATCGGTAAACAGGGAGACCGTGAGGACCATAGACGCAATGGTAAACTCTTTAGACAACAGACCTTTTTGTAGGGCTTTTCGCTCTTTGAGCTCATCTTCCGCTGTTGGAGCCAGCAGCGCCATTTGGCTGTTCACCGTCTTGGTTAAGTCTTTTATTTTATTATCGTTATCCGCATTTTGCTTACCGGTTGGCTCATTACGAAAGCTCAACGTGACGCGGTGAGGGCAAGTGATATTACGAGAAACGTTGCGAAGAGAAGAAAAGGCCTCAGGTAAGGCGTACAAGCGATAATCCCCAGGCAGACGAGAAAGTCCCAAATTGACCAGCCGTGTGCGCACCTCCTCCCCTTGGTCATTGGTATGACGGGTGGCGATATGGCCACGATGCGTTAACGCTTCGGTATCGGGAGAGAGGGCTTGCAGGTTCAAAGGCTCTAACGGGTTGTAGCCTTTTTCCTTTGGCCGGTCTTGTCGTTTATCAAAGTTTAAGATATCACTCACATCGGTCAGCAACATCTCAGGCGTGACGGGCAGTAAATCAAAACCAAGCTGCGCCAGTCCTGTCTCTAGAGTCATTCGCGCATCAAGCAGCTCTTGTGGGTCTTTTTCCGTGGTGGAGACAAAAAAGAACGCGTCGTAATCGCGCAAATCAAAGCGATTGTTTTTTTGTCGGTGTAAAAAACCGTGCTGCGCGGCGTAGTGGGCGTAAATGGCGTCATCGTTAGCCAGCTTCTGGCAGATACCGCCTCGCTGACTGAGTAGAGCTTGGTTTCCTTCGAGATAGTGCGCCACTCGGTTGTGACCAAACAGCTGCACTTGATAGTCCCATTTATCCCCTGCTGGCAAATCCCCCATGAGGTGGCTTAACGACTGAATTAAATCGTCGTTAGCGCCCCCAAGGACACTGATTTTAAAGCCAAAACCGCGAGAGTGGGGATTGTCGAACACCCGCTCAATGGGATCGTAATCTCGATACGGCAGTTCATGGTGAAGGTGGTTTTGGGCTTGCTTGGCCTCTTGAAATAAGGCGGATAAGCCACTGCGTGAGGAGGAAAACATGGGGGATCCCTTTTTCTATTTTAATGTTAGGGGGCGTGACACAATCTTGGACCGCTTGATGGATTCCCCCCTCATTGAGAGAAGGCTGAGACTGAATGTCGCGCGCCCATGATAAAAATGATGTTTAAGCTTCGTTTCTTTTTTTCCTAATCAATCTTTCCAAATCGCGCGCGCAGGGCGCCCAGACCAACGGCTATCGTCTAAGACAAAGTAAACATCCATCGTATCGATGTAGTGATTGTCTTTGTCGATGAAAGGGAAGACGGTGAGTTTTTTAACGTCTTCTTGGCTTCGCTCTGGCTCCCCCTCTCGATTGCGCCTTGGCAGTAAGGTAAAGGCGGAAGGTGGGGCGAGACGCGCTTGAGAAGAGACCGTGGCGTTACCACTGCCTCCGGTATAACCGTATACGTTGTCTCGAACTTCGTTCATGGTGACGCAACCTGAAACGCCGCCGACCTGATCGCAACTGTATTCGCTCTCAAAGCCCGCGCTACAACCGGTCAGACCTAAGAGTATCGATAGTGAAAACAAAGCGTGCCTATTCATGGTGATTCCTCACGCCCAAAGCCCACGCGGCTTAACCCTTGTTGGGTGATTTTTTGCGCTAATGGGTTGATGGGGGCGGTTTGAGTGGTTGGTGGAAAAGAGG
>NZ_JBGOOU010000092.1:0-3604 GCF_041439815.1 Vibrio sp. 1F279
ATACCACCATCATCAGTACCTCAATTGAAAACTCATTCTTAATTCGAGACCAAACTCAAGGGCAGATTGATATTATTAATGTCAATCACAAGAACGACATTCAAAACATCTCTACCGATGAGCTGAGACAGAACATCATTATTGTATTAAATCATGGCAATCACGATTTAAACCCGAACAACATTGAAAAAATCGTCGAGAACTTTCATGGCCGAGACATTCAATTCATGTCAGATGATAACCTAAAAGATGACATCAAATCGTGCATTGATAAGTTAGATAGGGATAACAGCGCGCATGATATTGAATTAAGTGAAGCACACTCTTCTCATCAAGAGAATGAATTAGACACCATCAACTATAATGATAAAAAAGAAACCGACAGCCAATCACTCGACCACTTTGAGCCAAAAGAATATTCACCTCAACAAGAGATGGAATTTAATCAATCAGAGAAAGAGAGACATTGGGAAGACAGAGAAATCGACAGAGAGTTAGAGCGATAATAAGAGGGTAGCTGCTGCTACCCTTTTTTTTCGCCTGCAAGATAAGCATCCACTTTTTTATCCACATCAGCGGAAACCAAATTACGCATTTCTACTGCATCTTTTTTATTTTCATGGAACGCGACACCATCAAAACTTTGTGTGTGGGTTAAATTACCCGTCCCTTGGATCATCCTGATCCGTCGATACATCTCTTCCATCAACTCGCGGTTAGACGGCCGCTCATCTTCCTTATCGTTCAGTTTGATCCTCAATGCCAGCGTGAGAAGTTGCCTGACGGCTTCCGCATCACCTAACTTTTCTCTGTCTCTGAACACCTTAAAATCTTGCTCCAATTCACCCCGAATGTAACTCTGTACAGAAAAAGCTTTCGCCATAATCCCACCATCCTTTCTTAGATTTCCCTCTAAACAACACTTTACCTACATTACAATTAAATCACATGCTTGCAAAAAAGCTCACTATTTATCATTAAAAACATCGAGTTAATTGCTAATAAATCACTAGTACATCACTTCCACTTTAAACAAGCTCTCAGACCTTTCTCGAAAAGGGATTAAGTACAATTGATGCATTTATGATGTAAATCTACATTGGATTTCAGCGGCTAATTAGTTGAAATTTTGAAAATTTCCCCCCCAAAATATTCACTCTTCTATTTATATCATAAGTTATTGATTGTATTGTCTTTATGTTTAAAGCAGACAACCATTTAAATCGTTTTCGATTTAGCGTGGTGTGTGGGATTGGATTGAGGGAAGCAGGGCCACTTCGTTAAACGCTTGCATAATTTGTGCTTTCTCTAAGGCATTATATTATTAGGTAAAGTCGCCCATATTAAAAGGGGTTGGGGTGAAAAATGGATCACACTACTAAAAAGTCACCACACCTTTTAGGAATTCAGGGCCATTCGTAAAACGAAATAACAGTGAAATCTGACTTTAGAAAGGCGATATTGTATCCGTCATTCCGCCCTCAATTTAATAATTAAAATAGTATTATCCAGCGTTCATTTATCAGTAAAAAAACGGCACCATCTTGACCGAGCTCGGCAGTTTTGATCTATTACTGTTATTGGCTTTGTTGCGTAATTCAGTGGAACTAAATCATGAACCTACGATCTGTTCAGCTACGTCCACTACCTCTCATAGCCCTATGCCTAAACATCGTCACAAAAAAATCAACTGGAAGCAATACAGCCAATCACTCATTAACTGCGGGTCTCTGACCTTTTGGATTGATGAAGAGGTGATAAGTGGCTGAGCGCAAAGCAAAGCCGATTGGCGCGATGGTACGTCCAAGAATCTTGTTATTTCTAGCCTGTATTTGGGGGTGAAAGTGCACCTGTATTTTCAGTTATTCACCACACCCCAACAGACAACACAAATAGTTCACCAAAACTCAATTCCATTTGAATAATTCTTCGACCCAATCAGCAACCTCTCCCAATAGACTAATACCCCGAACAACGCCAAAAATAAAAGACACTATTTGGCCAATAGAAATTCGTTTCTTCATTAAATACTCCATATTTCAGATCTAAAAAAACCACCTAACAGCGGCGACAGAGACTAAAAATATTTGTTCAACCTCTCCACAATATTTTGTTGTTACCTAATAGGTAGGTTAATTATCAAATGCGATTTAGTGTGATCGTGTGACTTCATAACTTGATCTGAGACCAAAAAGTCTAACGCGTTAGACAAAGTAGTCCTGTTACTACAATTCGACATATGTGTGTAAAGCAAGTAAAGAGGTCGAGAAAGCATAACTCTCCTCCATTACTAGCTTTTAAATGACACTCACATCAAAATACAACAAAAAAGGGAGAGAGCAAGCGCCAAAGATAACCATCCCTAGCTTTAACGACATTAAATAAAACAACTGTTAACAACAAAAACTTAACTAGTCTACTTTAGATCTTTGGTGTTCATTATTCCTACTATGTTAAACGGGCGAGTTAGCTCTTCAGAGCGATTTATAGAAAAAAATCAGCATGTCCATTTGAAGCAAGAACCGCACAATGATACCCATTGTTCATACTTTGTGAATTTTGACGTAACTGATTAATACTATGAGCAAGCTCAGCTTTGAACTCAGAAAAACTTAATGCCGTGACTTTGGCTCTGTCGAAAAGAGCATGAAGTAATTGAACCTGTTCGATATTTCTCAGGTAAGCGACTTTACGTTCACGAGTTAGGAGAGAGAATTTAAACTCTTTGGGATAGCCACTGCTATGCAGTGAAATTGGGGTAGCGATGCGTGTGTAGTATACGCTATTTGGAAGTCTCAATAAGTACATCTGCGCAAGATGATTTTCGAGGTTTTAGATAAGAAAAACCGGTTTAAAAACAGCAGTTTAATCTTTAAGGGTAGTGGAAGAATAGGAATTTGAAAATTATCTCCAGCATTCCCATTTAAAATAACCTATTACTATTAGCTAGTTATACTATTGGGTGTGTGTACACCTACGAAAAAGATAACCACCTGCCGAAGTAGGTGGTTATAGGTTTGAAGCTCAAGAATTCATACGTTAAACGTTAAGGAACTGAGACGCAGGACGCGTACAACTCCCCTTCTCCCATACTAGCCCCTTCGTTGCCATTCTTGAGGCTTACATTTATAAAACCAGGTCCACGACTTGTACTTGACCAGTAACTGCTCCTGACTGGCCAGCCGCGCGCGTTGAACATATTGCCGTATGTCTTGAAGAGCTCTAACTTTAACTCATTTTTTGTTGCCAAACGCCAGTTGGTGCGTCCTGCTAAACCCTGGTTACTATATGTGGCACATAATCTAGATGCATTCTCCCAGGTGAACCAAAAGAAATCTCCAGCAGGCCCAGAAGTTCCAATTTCTTGCGTAAAACCATTATTTACACTTCCTCCGAGGCTATGAAGAGCGATTTTTGATGGTGAATTGGTAAACAACTTCCCACTCCCAGTATCGAATATATCAATACATGAAGCACCAGTGAGCGTACATGTATATACATCCACGCTCACTGTGTTACTGGTGACGCCATCTTTAATGGCGGTTATCATTGTTTGGCCGACGTTGACGCCAGACAGGAAGCCAGTCGGCGTTACTGTCGCGGT
>NZ_JBGOOU010000093.1:0-3591 GCF_041439815.1 Vibrio sp. 1F279
GTGGTATCACTGTAGGTTGCGGTTGCCATTAGTGGTGTCAGTTGACCTTTTGCCAAGGTACTCGATGGCGGTGTGACCGCAATCGCGGTGATGACCGCAGCGCTGACCTCCACGCTCACTGTGTTACTGGTGACGTTGTCTTTAGTGGCCGTTATCTTTAGGACTCCTAATGCTTTGCCTATTAATTTTCCCGACTCTACAAAATATCCAACATTCTCGTTACTGGATCGCCAAATACTTAAATCAGTTAGCACCTTTGAAGAGTGATCAGAATAATGACCTATTGCAATGAAAGTTTGTTTGTTACCTTTCGCCAGCGTTAATTTACTTGTCCCCCGAGTTCCTGCTGAGGATACGCTAATATCGATTCGTTCTAACGTTAAGGTTGGTTTTACAACCTCTTCTGATAGTTCTGAATTACAACCTGTCAGGAAGATGATAAAAAGATATATGGATATAATTTTATTCATGATTCATGGTTTTATATATTAAAAATAGGATTACTGAAGATCGGGTAATAAACGGTGGGATGACAATCATTTAAGATAATTTATGACTTTTAGGGGCTTTGTTGCGTAATTCAGTTTAGAGACAGAGTCGTCCCGTTCCGTGTATTTCGACGACAAGTTTCAGGTAGTCGGATATGTAGGTAACAAGCTATTCCATACGATGGTACTGGGCTAAAAGGCGTCATCCAACAAAGTCTAAAACTTGGATCGCCCTAAAATACTTCATCAACCGAAAAGGCCAGTGGCAGTTTCACGGTTGGCAGAAGATCATGGATATGGATTGCCAGTTCAATCTCTTCCAAATAGCCAAAGTGCCAATAGAAAGGCATGTGAAAATCCGAAGTGCAGTGACACCATTTTACCCTCAATACCAAGAATACTTGGCTAAAAGGAAGTCCAAAAGGCTAGCTCGTAACTATTGGAACGAACCTGCTCCGACTGCTTTATAAGTTGCTGAGTATCATTTGATGCCTTTGTGGAGGCTTGAGCCTAGTGCAGTGAAAGTTGCACGCTGGGTTCTTAGGGAGACGGCACTTGGTAACAAGTGTCGTCCACCCGACAGATCTAAGCTAGCTCGTTGTTGGACAATTTTGTGTTACGACGACATAGAAAACCTTCTATTTCAGATAACTTTTTCTATTCCAAATCACGCGAGTCACCTACAAATAGCTGACAAAGCCCATTAACCCACTACAGATCAATCACTACTACGACTAAAATACTTTGCGTGCGAGAATAGCAAGAGAATCCCCATCTTCGAACTCGCTAAAAACCTTTGCTTCAACCACGTTAAACTCTTGCCCTATTGCTTCTTTCATCTTGGCTAAACTTCTCGGATGAAACAATAGACCATGAGTTGTCTCAGGCGCTTGAATTTTCTGCCAGACTAAATGGAAAACGAAACCTCCAGGTAAAAGCAGCTCAGCTTGACGGCGGAAAGATTGGCGCAATTCAGTATAACTTAAATGATGCATTACTTTATTGGAATATACTGCATTATACCTAGCTTCTGTTTCAATTTTTACTGCATCAAGTATTAAGCTAAGTACATCTGGTAGCCGTTTATTGAGAGTATTCACGAAAGCTGGTGAATAATCAGAGCCTGTAACTCGAAATTTCTGAGCGAGAATTTCAAGATCATTACCAGGCCCCGAGCCTAACTCTAAAACAGAATCCTCAGGAGAAAGAACCTTTGAGAGCATATGCAATTGCTCAGCAGCATTATATCCGTCACACATTTCAGTATATGCCTTCGCATTGTTAACATCGTGATAATAATTCATGCAGACCCCGTCGTTTAATTCGTTGTAACTCATGTGATTTCCTGTATTACTAAATTACTCTTTTAAACAAATATGCAAATGGTGATTTTGTATATGGGATCGCACGACCAGATGCTAATATATTTTCTCGTGTCATGATTTCAGGCCTCTTGGGCTTCATATAGTCCTTAAGATTTTCGTCGTTGACCTCATACACTCCATCGTCTCTTAGAACGACAGCAATCAACTTAAATCTTGGGTCTAAAGCCGCTAAAGCTGCATCTCCATGGCTAGCGTTAACAAGTAAGATCCCACCTATTCTTAAAAGCTCCCCGCACGGTTCTGAAATAAAGCCTGCATAAAGAGATATTAGTAAGTCGAATTCAACTTCGTTTAACTCCAGTGAGCGATAATCACCATGAATAAACTGTATATTTGAGTCTGAGTTCCCTTTGTGCTCAAAAATTATCTGTTTAACAGTACATTCATCAGCAAAAAAATTTGAAGCACGTTTATCAAGTTCCACATATGTGACTTCGTTAAAAACGAATGACGGTGAAATGTCCACATAACTACCAGGATAGAGTGTTTTTCGAGGAGTCATATAAGCACTGATCGCCTTAAACAGCTCCCAGCGATCACCTTTGTGTTTATCCTGCTTCTCCCACAAAGCTAAAGTCTTAGTCATTATTTCTTTCCTCTAGTTGTGTAAGCCAAAAATATTATCACCTGAATCTCTTTTAGTTATTTGAGCTACTTGGGTTGTGTGTGGTTAATATATACAAAGACGCTGCGTTGTTTGAGTGCACAGATTGAGATATTATCGGCTGATATTAAGATTGTGTAAAAAACGGTAAGTTGTTATCCATGCTTCCAAAAACACCATTGCCACCCTGCTATGTAATCCATGAGCAAGGCGTAAACAGTGAAAACTCAACCGTGTCAGTAAATCCAGACTATGGTTTGCTCTTTACTACAAAAGGCTCATTTAAAATGGAGCAAAGCTACACTACTCAATCTGTTACTGGCAGCATTACGATTGTCCCTTTCGGAGTGCCATATCGTTCTGTCGCGGGTTGTAATTTAGACTATTGGCTACTTGGTTTCTCTGCTGAAAGCTATGGTTTGAACGAAACGCAAGAGATAATGCGCCCCTTCGCAGAGGTTCGTTCAGGAGGCGCTCCTGTGGCTCATTTAGGTGAACTAGCTCAACAACGTATAACTTCTTGGTTTGAAGCCTTAAAACAAGAAACCAGTATTGAAACAACGATAAGTAATGATGTTCACCGGAGCCTGATTGTATTGATATTAGCAGAAGTCGTTCGTGCGACGACTGCAATAGACAATAAGATCACCAAGTCGCCATTAGTCGGAAAAGCACTACATTATATTCAAAAATACAGCCTTACTCCTATATCCTTAAGTGACGTTGCGTCTGCTGTAGGACGCACATCTCCCCATGTCGCATCAGTTGTAAAGTCAGAAACAGGTTTTACTGTCGGTATGTGGATCACTTCAGCGCGTCTAGCCAAAGCAGCGCAGCTTCTACAATACTCAAATATGTCGGTTGAACAGATTACTACGGAAATTGGGTGGCAAGACACAACTCATTTCATCAGGCAGTTCAAAACGTTCTATGGTACAACACCTTCAAAATGGCGTAATAAGCTAAGAGACAAAAGTGAGCAATGAACATTAGTTGTATACTTCATTTAGATAACAAGGTGGTTAGCCTTCAATGACCTTGATTCTTTGTAGCATAAGAAAAAGGGCTCTTCTCCGCTTAGATGAGTCTATAAATTAACAATAAAATCAATAAA
>NZ_JBGOOU010000094.1:0-3564 GCF_041439815.1 Vibrio sp. 1F279
ACATAAGGCAACAAGCCCTTACTCGAACTTAATGGATGTCAGTGAAAGGAGTGAGGAGGCACGACAAGCGGCAACGAGGAAGAATGACGAGGCGCAGGCGTTTAGGATTGCAGCGATATCCTTTTAGATAGGGACTGTAGAGAGGCACACCCTGGGGCGGCACGGAGTGACTCATCAGGGTGATGCCACTCTTAGGCCATAGGTGAAAGATACCAGCGAAAAGCCTTGCCCAAAGGGTAACGCCCAGGTCCACCACAGTTTTTAAGATAGTGAATTGCTAAAAAATAAAAAAAGGGGGGTTTTTCCCCACAAACACCAAAAGAAATAATTTACCCAAAAATGGTAAAACAACCTTTACATTGGTAAAGCCACTGTTAGTATGTATATAGATTTATCTTTCATGGAGTTATAGATATGAACGTCGTCCTACAGTCAATTAGACAAACCGCAATAAACATGAACCAAGAGCAATCGCACTTAGAAGAAGCGCTTAAAACGCAACTAAGAATTAACGTGACAGATGAGGACTTGGTGGATGGTGTTGACCGTCTAATTTACAACCACAGTTTGAATAAAACAGAAGTTATAAAACAGCTTCGCACCACTAAACCGACGTTCAAAAAGAAGCTGACTGAGGCAGAAGAACTTGGATTAATTGGAGAGCACACATCACAAGGAAAAGCGCACCTTTACACTAATGATCAAGTACACATACTCATGGAACACTTTGGCGCTCCTAAATTTCACGAGCACCACGACAGTAAACTAATCGTTGTCACAAACCACAAAGGCGGTACCGGTAAAACGAGTACGACTTTAGCCTTAGCAACGGCCACCGCATTGGATTTAGATCTAAATGCTCGCGTATTAATACTTGATCTTGATCCCCAAGGCTCTGCGGGACAAGGCACAATGCAAATCGCAGAAGACAGTATTTACGTTACCATGACAGATATTCTTCTAGCAGAGTTTGAGCCAGACAATGAAGATAATGCTGTGAATGCACTATTGAAAAATGGCTATACGATTGAAGAGATAATTAAGCAGTGCGCGTTTTCTACACACCTTAGTAATTTATCTGTGATTACCGCTTTCCCAAGCGATGAACGCTTTGTAGATACTTATTGGCAGCTTGATGAAAATGAGCAAGTACGCTTATTACGTAAGTTTTCAGAGGTTGTACTGCCAATCCTAAAAGAAGTATTTGATGTTATCTTTGTAGATATGCCACCCCAAGATAGCCCTATCACATGGTCAGCATTAGAAGCAGCCGAAATGCTGCTTGTTCCGGTGACACCTCGCTACTATGACTATGCTTCAACCACGAATTTCATGAGCAACCTTTCAGATCGTCTAGAGTCACTCCCATCTATGGGTAGTAATTTACAGTGGTATAAACTGGCAGCAGTAAACTATCAAGAATCAAGCAAACCCGAATACGACACGTTCCAAAAACTCATGCGCTCTGTGCGTAACAACCTGATGACGTCGACCATTGCACACAGTGATGCGTTTACCGCTACAGCTAACATTGGACGAACTGTCTTAGATATAAAAAAGTCAGAAGAAGTCTGTACCAGCAAGCAATTTGATGTGGCAGTGAGCTCAGTGAATTTATTTTATAAACAGTTCAAGAATGAATTGATTCAATTAGCAATTAAATAGGCAGAGCTATGAAACGTCCAAATAAGAAAGGCAATTTATCGATCGGTTCTGGTTTAAGTTTATCGAATAAAAATGCACCAATGATAAAAACAATTAAGTTTGGCCAGACTGACTATAAGGCTCGTCATGTAATCATTCCGTCCGCAGAGCTTGAGAGTAAGACCATAGCTCACCCTCTAAATACCCGCCACCAAGAGTCTTTGACATTGGAGGCCGTAAGAGACATTTACCCAGAAGTATTAGCAGAGGGTATCAAACAAGAGGGTGTAGCGTACTTCAACAAAGAACTAGAACGGTATGAACTTTTTGATGCTACACGTCGTCGTTTTTGTGGAATCAAGGCAGGACGAGATTTACCACTATGGGTCTTGGATGAACTGCCAAGTGCGAAAGACATTGCGGCCTATGTTGAACTAACGCAAAAGGTTAGATTTTTTTCATGGCGTGAGGTAGGTATGAAATACCTAAATTATGCAGAAGAACAAGGTATTAGTTCTGATGATTTGGTTCAAATCGGAAAAGAGTTTGGTGTCAGCATTGTCACTATTCGAAAAAAACTCAATGCTGCAAAACTAAACAAAGCACTAATCGAATCATTCCCTGATTGCGAAGGTATTCCGACTACGTTCTATACAAGACTTGGAAAGATTGAACGAACCCTCGCCAAAACGAAACTTAGCGTTGAAACCTTTGTTGAGAATGAACTGGCCTCATTCAATACCAAAGCTACCGATGTTTCTGATATTCAAGCTAAGTTACTTGAGTATTACGAGACGAAATTAGAACTTTTGGTTGATGATGAGTCTAAGCCTCAACAGAAGGTTGAGGAGTTAGCGATTTACGGAAACAAGAATACTTATGCTCGATTAAAAACCAGTGCTGACGGGCGTAAAAAATCATTTGAATTTTCCCGCTTACCGAAAGAACTAACCGAGGATATAGAGTCGTACATCAGACAAAAACTGAGTAAAAACAATTGAAACCTCCCCAAAAGTAAAAAATGCCATCGCCCCTTTTATCATAAGGGTTCATGGCAAAGGGACATAAAAAAAAGGGGGGTTTTTCCCCGTAATTATCACAAGAAAAGACGTTCAAAATGCCATCAATACTCAGCCTTACATTTCAAGTTAAGAATTGCGGGTAGACCTACAAACATATAAAACTCAAATAAACCCTCAGTTTATTTATTAGCTGTGAAACGCCTCAAATGTGAGGCGTTTTTTGTGTTTGAGAACGACAAAGACTCTTAAACATAGCTGGAGAAAGGGACCTTATCCGATGACTAATTACCTTCTAGCTGCAACTTTTCATACATTTCAACTACAGTTAGATAATGATGTCAGCAATATTCGCTATCTTTACTGCAGTTTCCCCTAAAGCTTGTATACGCATTTTTAACTCTGCCTGACTCAGGTTTTGTTGTGATGCTCTGAGCACAACCGCTTTTAGCTTTTCATATTCAACAACATTAATCTCTGGATTGATTTTTTTTAAATCTGAAATTGAAAGCCCAGATAACTTGGTAAGTTCAGAGCCATATGTTCCATTGAACGTTTCTTCTATAGCTGAGAAATCATCACTAAGTAACCTTTCTAATTCTTCTAATTTACTCATGTTAAAACCTTTTATTATTTGATATTTAGTTTTTCGATAGCGTTTTAAAGCTTTTCTTTTGCGCCTTCAACACCGCCAATATCATCTAGTTCTTTCTGACTTTTATTAGTCAGCTCTGCTATTTCATCAGAAGCGATAGCCAGCTTGGTTGCGATAAAGTTATTTACATCTGTTTCAATCCCTATTTCGCTCAATAACTCATTTTGAGTTTCATGAACTTTAGCTATAGAGGCTTTGTTGCGTAATTCAGTTTAGAGACAGAGCCGCCCGTTTTGCATGCTTTTT
>NZ_JBGOOU010000095.1:0-3512 GCF_041439815.1 Vibrio sp. 1F279
GCAGCGGATTGCAAATCCGTGGACCTCGGTTCGACTCCGGGAGGCGCCTCCATCATTTAGAAAAACCAGCCCTAGTGGCTGGTTTTTTCGTTTTTGGTTTCTTCATCCTTGCCTCTTCATTTCTCCCCTTTACCTTTCATAGACCCACTCTATTTTGATGAGATCCTAAGTTGAACCTTTGTTGATAGACCGGTAAATAAATCAAAGTCACAATTAACCATAATGCTCAATTTGTTTCATTGTTTTATGGGATAACCCTAATTAAAACATGCGTATGAGTGATAGTGTCCCTCTTTATATTTCTTTAATTGTTCTATAAGAGGTTCTTAAATATGCAATTTACTCTAAAGAGGAAAATGGTTTTCTCTGTAGTTTTGGCGATTGCTGTTACATCTGCCATTCTTCTTTTCATGGGTTATAAGACTTTTCAAACAAACAGCTGGCAAGCAATAGAAAGTGAAAGTCGCAATACACTTCAAGCTCATGCTAAGGGCATCAGTGACTGGTTTTATGATAAGAAACAAGCAGTACACGGGCTTAAGCAACAAGTGCAGCTTAACCCTTCAATAGATATCGTTCCTCATTTACGTCAAACCTTGGTATCTGGTGGGTTTGGATTGAGTTATTACGGTAACAAAGAAGGTGAGATGTTCCGTCATGACCCTTCATTGAATAAAGCGGGCTATGACCCAAGAGTCCGAGGTTGGTATAAACAAACCTTAGCTGAGAATCGAGCGGTGACAACAAAGCCGTATGTAAGTGTGACGATGCAAACCTTGGTGGTGACACTGACAGACCCAGTGACCGAGAATGGATCGATCATCGGTGTTGTGGCATCAAACTTGGCATTGGACAAATTGATTGAAGACGTATTAGCCATTCAGGTTCCGGGGAATGGGCGTGCGATTCTGATTGATAAGCAAGGGACGGTCGTTGCTCATCAAAATAAAGATTTCATTCTGAAACAAGTCAATGATATTGCGCCAGAGCTGAGTGTGTCTGGCTTGAACAGTGCTGCGCAAAACTTGACGACGATCTTTACTCAAGTGGATGGTGCCGAGCGAGTCATCATGGCTGAGCCGATTAAAGGCACTGACTGGTTACTTGTGATTGAAATGGATAAAGACGTACTAGAGCAGCCCCTGTTCGATATGTTGATTAGCCAAATCACCACAGGTTTGATTGTATTGATCGTTATGGCTGTAGCAACCTCATGGTTTGTGGCTCGTCAATTAGTTGAACTAGGGCGAGTGAGTGAAGCATTAGCTGATATTGCGGAAGGGGAAGGCGACCTCACACAAAGACTACAAGTGTCGAGCCAAGATGAGGTGGGTCAACTTGCCGATAAGTTTAATGTCTTCGTTGATCGGCTCCATCAAATGATGCAAAACGTCACTCAAGTTTCTACCGCGATGAACAGCGGTGCCGAGCATGCTAATACCAGTGCGATGAAGCGCAGTGATAGTGTAAGCAGGCAACAAGATGAGATCACGATGGTGGCAACGGCTGTGACAGAAATGGCGACAGCAACAGCGGAAATCGCCACGAATGCTGAGAGTACGGCAAAAAGTGCGACTCATTCGGTGGAGTTGAGCGAGCAAGGCTTCCAACAGATGGCTAAAAGCCAATCATCGATCAATGACCTCGCTACTGAGCTAACAAGCGCTGTGTCTATCATCAGTGAGCTTGAAGAGCATGGTCAGCAAATCGCGTCTATCTTAGCGACGATTCGTGAAATAGCGGAGCAAACGAACTTACTCGCGCTCAATGCGGCCATTGAAGCGGCTAGGGCAGGCGAACAAGGTCGAGGCTTTGCAGTGGTTGCTGATGAGGTTCGTGTGCTTTCTCAACGTACTCATGCTTCAACAGAAGAGATCGAAGACAAGATCAAACGCTTACAACAAGCGACCAATGGTGCGGTGAAAGTGATGACGCAAAGCCATGATATGGCGAAAACAAGCGTACACGATGTGGATATGGCCGGAGAGAGCCTAGCTCAAATCCGTGAAGCGATTCAGATGATCAGTGATATGGCGACTCAGATTGCTTCTGCCGCTGAAGAGCAGTCACTGGTTACTGCCGAAATCAATGCGAATACCGAATCTGTTCGTGAAGTGAGTGATGTGATGGCAGTTGATGCGACCGATGCGGTTTCACAAGCCGATCAGCTAAGTCATTTAGCGAGTGACTTGAAACGAGAGTTGTCACGCTTCAAGCTTTAATCTTTAATCGATATTGCAGAAAACAACATAGGTTTAGAAACTAAAGAGCACAGACAGTAATAGGCCTGTGCTCTTTCTTTAATAGCTTCAAATGAGTCTCAGTGCTTATCAAAGAAATCCTTATTGCGAATATATTTGCTCATTAAGTGGTAAGAAAAAGGTCTGATCAACCAACTTAGAACAGAGCGCCCAAGACGTATAAACGTCGGTGTGTTTTCGTAGATCCTGCCGTTATAGAGCCAAAGCACTTTCCCTACATGCCAATACAACAGAGGCACGGGCGGCATGAAAGTGACAATATCTATGTCGCAACAGATACGGTAGGTTTTCTTACTCAAACGGTAGTGCTTTCGAAAATTCCAATCACCAATCGCAGGTTGGCCAAAAGTCACGATTCGCTTAACACAGCCTGGATACTTTTGATCTACGTAATCTGCGAACACGCAGCCAATTGCACCACCAGAAGAGTGGCCGGTTATAGAAATCCTTTTCCCTTGTTCTAACAAAGGCAAGAGTGTCGCTTCTAAGCGTTCGATAACGGTTTGCCCAAGCTTGTCTTCGTTACGACTCGGCTGGCTTTCTTGAAACATGAGATGATAGAAACCGGCATGTACACGATAGTTCAGCCCAATCTTTTTACAGCTTCTTGTCCATAGTGCAAAAGTGAGTAGCCAGTCAGAAACACTGTGTGATCCCTTGATAACCACAACCACTTCATCTTTGTCACTACTCCATAAAACTCGAATCATGGTTTTGCCAAACTGGTTCTTTATGATGCGCTGTCCATTAGGATCAAAACCGTAACGAGTCTGTTTAAAAACTCTCGGGTAGGCGAGGTTACAAAGAACCGCGTAGCGTTCATATTGGTATCGTTTTAGTGACTTCACGTTTTCATTTCGTAATTATAGTTGTGTAAAACTTTAGCCTTTGAATGTGAAAAGCACATGAAAACGAAGGAGTGTTTCTTTAATTCAATGGAATTGACAGTGTTTTGTGAGTCTGAAAATGGGAATTTGGCCTTTGAATTCCAACTCAAACTCAAAATCTACGAATAAGAACCGTACAAGCTGCACTAAATTCATTCTGTAGAGTTCGATAATTAATCACTTGAATTAAATGATAAAATTTATTGTTGACGAATTTTTTTCATCCGTTAAAGTACACCTCGTTCTCACGGCTTAGGTCGCGGAGAGATGGTGTTTTACTCTTCAGTAATCAGCATCGCATGATTGCGTTGCCCTGGTGGTGGAATTGGTAGACACAAGGGATTTAAAATCCCTCGGCGTTCGC
>NZ_JBGOOU010000096.1:0-3498 GCF_041439815.1 Vibrio sp. 1F279
AAAGTTATTGGTTAATCAATTTAGTCAGCTTTGGCTCTCTTTGTTATCAGCTCTTGTCGACAAAGCTAACTGCTTCCAATTGCAAAAGACATCATTGGGACTCGCCATGAGTCGCGATCACAGAGTCGCGACGACATGCTGACTCAGAGTTGGACAGAAGTGTTTTAGAGTAGTCGCACTAAGGCGCTCTTGTCCCAAAGCATGGCGGCATAACACGTCTCTGCACAGAAGCTTGTTAATGCCTTTGCTAAGTTAGCGAGTCATGAATAAATGCAAGTGTAAAAGTCCCTTAACTCATTGCATTGTATTGATTGGAAAGGTCAGATACTGGGTGCTCCCAATTGATGAACAATTCCAAATCATCGCAGGGAGCAACCGTAATACCCTTAAATTATGTATGAAGAGGTGCTAACTGATAGCTCTGGCTAAGAACAGCTAAAAGCACTGTTCTTAGTTGAATTACTTGAAGTAATAAGAAAACACGAGTTCGAGGGTATCAACATCACCTGCTAAATGATGCCATTGTAGATCTGACTTAATTTGACCAAAGTCCAATACATTCACGCCGACGCCTATGTTGGGGTGAACATTATCCTCCACCTCGAAATCTTCCGCGTGGTTCGAACTTGCATCAAGATAACCTAAGCCCAAACTGAAGTACGGGGCGAATTTATCGCCCCAAAGCTGCGTAACTCGATAAACAAAGTTAAAGCTGTAATGTTGGTAATCGACCGTCATATCATTATATTGCGTATGTTCTGCTTTCAAATCGACACTATTTAGCCAACGATAAGTAAACTGGATACTCGCGTTATTATCAAATTGGTACCCTAAGCTACTTCCGAAAGAAAACTGACTGTTACTTTCCTGACTCCACGCGTTGTGGTCAGTATCTGGCTCTAACCATGAAATCCCAGGATTAGCTGTTACATATATTCCGTTATTCTCTTCTGCAGAATGAGCGAAAGGAGAAACACTTAACAATAGTGGGACGACCACTTTAACGGCAAGTGACTTTTGATGTCTAAACAGTGCGAGTATCGTCAATAGCAGCGTGCTTAAGAACCCTATAGAACCACCACTGCTGGTTCCCGCGATAACCTTCCCCCCATAAGGAACACCGGCTTGAATATGAAGATTAACGGTAGCAGGGTAACTATGTCTTGATCCAATATCTGTAACATCATATTCAAAGCTATCATCGCCTATAAAACCAGGTTCAGGAGTGTAAATAAATTCACCACTCTCCTTAAGTGTTACCGACCCATGCATTGGTTGTTTATAGATTCGAGCAGTTAAACCAGCATAAAAAGGATCTTGTGTATTCGCATCATCTGTATCGTTAAACAATACACCTGGTGCAACAATGGTATCAATACTGTCTGCGTAAAGTGAGTAGCTATCATTATTCGCAATTGGCGCTGCATTGTTAGGGATAAGGGTCCAACCAGTGGAGAGAATTGTTATTGATACTTTTGCTTGGCTAGTATTGATTGAATAATAAAATTCATCATTGCCATAATAGTCAGCATCAGGTTGATACTCAAAACTGCCGTCTGCATTCAATGTGACACTTCCATACAAAGCATCTTGGTCTAATGTAGCGGCTGCTGAATTTTCATTGGTATCATTTTTAAGCACTCCATCTTGGCTAGATACAATCAACTTAGTATCTTGATCAACCTCATAGCTATCTGGGTGAGCATAAAGAGATTCATGTTTTTCGAATGCGCCAATGTCGATACTCAACCCCTGTGGGCGGGTTTGCTTGAGGTAATCTGATGTGATTGAGCTTCCATCGGCATATAGCGCTTTAGCGTCGTCGCCTTTATCAACAAGCGCTATTGAAAGCGTGTTTGGAACGAAACAATTAGTTGTAACGCACCCTGCAAGTGACAGGCCAGTATTAGGGGTGTCATCGACACCAGGTGTCGAAATAAAGTTATTGTTGTTCTCTGATAATGGGTAAATAGTTGTATCGTCCCAATCAGTTGGATAAATTGCAGAGCCAACATTATTTGCACCATCGATTATAACGAGTAGATTGTTATTGGCTATAAGCTGAGCACTATTGATTAACTCTATATGGGTCGCTTTGTAAGTAGCGGGGTCTACATTTTTAGTAATAGTCGGGTAATACAGCGTACTATTGGTTAGCGTCAATTTTCCTTTATTGACATAGATTGGCCAACCTCTATTAGCATCCCTTCCATCAAATAAAGTATTTATAATTTGTGCATCAGCTTCATTAAATCTAAAAGTAGAATTAAATAAGCCTTTAAATATACTATCTTTGATGACTGCCGTTGTGCTGCTGCCTGAACTATCTTGACTAACTTGAATAACATGACTGGCTGTGCTTTCAACCAATGGTCCATTAGATTCAAAAGCCGTATTTTCAATAAAAACATCACTATTAAAAATAAGGGTGGGTGCTGATCTTGGACCAAGATTTTCGAATATAAATGAATCTTTTATTGTAACAGAGCCATCTTGAGTAGACATGATGGATGCCTCTCCTTGCCTAGGCACTATCTTATATAGGATAACGTTATTGAGTGTTACATTAGCGTTATCGGAAAAGATAAAACCTGACATGTGTTCTGCCCACACATTTTCAATGGTGACATCGATGGTGCGCCCTGCGGTATTTCGAGGATTAATGTCAAATAAAAGACCAGATGATCTTAGAACCAGATTGTTAGGATCATCCGGATAACCAGTATTAAATGAGCCAGTATCAGAAACCCAGCGTTGATGGTCATTAATGTGGACATAATCATCGCCTAATCCTCGAATGATAATATCATCAGTAATTGTCATTCGGTTGTCGGTTTGACCTGAAGGGACTTCACCCAAATTAGGCGAGATAGGTGCTTGTGCATTATATGAAGCCGGTATTTCGATAGTATCTAAACCAGGATTAGCATTGGCCTTTTCGATGAAATCTCGAAGTGAGCCCATGCCTTGATCACTACTTGTTGTTACCGTATAAGTGGCAGATTGTACGCTCAAAGAGCTAAAAAGTAGTCCAAATAAAATTATTGACTTTGGAGTCATATTACCATCCTTGATATCCATGAAAAAACTAAGCCCAGATTTTTTTAAGTTACTTGTAACCAACAACTTAGCTCATATATAAGAATATCACAACTCTCCCTAAGTAATGACTTTTGGAGATGTGTATACTTGGGTGCGGACGGGAGTTTTTTCAAAGTAATGTGTTTGCTTTACACATTAGCTAGTTCTATTACGATCTAGATGGGTTCTAGAACGTTTTGGGGCATTTTCGAGCAAGAAAATGCCACGGGTAAAAATTCAGCCTGTGAAGGCTTTGGATAAAAGAGTGATAGAGACGTTACTTCTACAGTCTTATCCGAGATTAAGAAAAGTAACTTGAAACCTTAAAGGCTGGCGTTTTTCTGTTTAAGTGAGCTGATAAGATGTATCCGCCCCATGAACCCACGGGGCGACTTGTCAGTGTTTGAAGTTCCAAGG
>NZ_JBGOOU010000097.1:0-3278 GCF_041439815.1 Vibrio sp. 1F279
TCTTGCTCATCGATGACGCCAATAAGATGAGTGCCAATGAGTTGCTGGCCCTCACCGATAAAGCCAAACAATCGAGCAGTAAAGTGGTGATGCTTAATCGCGTATCAAGCCGTCAGGGATTTAAAGCCAATAACGCTATCTCGCTGTATCAAAAAGGCAATGTGGAGAGTCATTCTTGGGTTGGCAAGCGAGCCAGCAACACCAACGTAAAACTGCATGACAATGATACCGATAGGATAGCGCGGGTGTACGCCGACCTCCCCGATAAAGCCAACACGCAAGTGATTGCCACTTCCAGCGTCGAGCAGCGGCGGTTAACCGAAGCGATACGGGGCCAGCTCAAAAATACCGGCGCCCTCGCCAGACACGAAACCACCCTATTCACTCAAACCCCTCACCCCCTCTCCAAAGCGCAACAACCCCTCGTTCAACACTACAAACCAGGCATGACACTCACCCATTGGGAGAAAAACAAACCTCAGAGTTTTGTCATCGCCAGTATCGATAAAGAGAGCAACACCATGACCGCACTCAGCAAACACGATGGACAATCACACACCTTTGACCCGTCCAGTCGCGCCTTTAAGCACATGAAGATGCAAACCAATAAACCGCAAAGTCTCAACATCGCCCAAGGCGAACGCCTTCGAACGTTAGGCAAACACTTCCCTGCTGGCTTGGACGCGAACCAAAGCTACCTTGTCACTCACATTGACAAAGAAAGCCTCACGCTTGAGAGCAAAGGGGAAACGCAGCGCGTCAACTTAGAGAGCTTAAAAGACGCGCCGCTGCAATACGACTACGTTCATAGCGCCCACCATATTGAGCCAAAAGCCCATACTTTACTGTCTGGCAAAGCGTTTACCCTATCTAAGCCCCTGATAAACGACCTGACTGAAAAAACAGAGCGCCTTGATATCTTCACCGACAAACCAGAAAAAGCCCAAAGCGCACTCGAAAAAGAACAGGTCTCCCCGTCAGCCATTGAGCGCGTATTACAGACGCAAAACGTCAACGACCGCTACCTAAACGATGCCACCCAAGATTGGCTAAAGCAGGATGTCAGTCAGGCACTGTCAGCACTCGCGCAAGCGCAAAACGCCCCACTCATCGAAAAAGCGGTCAGCTTTGCCCTGAACCACCTCTCAGAGCGAGAAGCGGCGTTTAGCCAAAAAGCCTTAGTGGTGGAAGCGGTGCGTTACGCCTTTGAAGAAGCCGGAGGCTCTATTACCAAAGAGCAGGTTGAAACAGAGCTGACTAAACGCAGCGACACCCTCTCTGCAGAGTACAGTGACGGCACACGCTGGACGACGCAAGCCGCGCTAGAAACTGAAAAGCGCATCCTGCAAAACATCGATGATGGTAAAGGCCAACATCAGCCTTTTGCTACCCACAAACAGGTGCAGGACTTCCTCGATACCAAGCCTCGCCTAACCCAAGGGCAAAAGGACGCCATCACCCTTATCTCAACCACCAAGGACAGCTTTGTGGCCATCCAAGGGCTAGCCGGTACAGGTAAGTCCACCCTGCTTGAATCCAATATTGAACTTATCCAGTTAGTCAAAGAAGCCAGCCAGCAGCCAGAGCAAAGCGTCATCGGTCTTGCGCCCACGCACGCCGCGGTTGCAGAGCTAGAAAGCAAAGGCGTGAAAGCGCAAACGCTAGACAGTTTGCTTTCTGACATCCGACAAGGCAATCGAGAAGCCAGTGACTATCAACACACCTTGTTCTTTCTCGATGAAAGCTCCATGGTCAGCAACAAGCAAGCCGATGAGTTCACAAAGCTGGTCAATGACAGTCAGTCCAAAACAGTCAAATTGGGCGATAAAGAGCAGTTATTGTCACTCAGTGCCGGTAAACCCTTTGAGCTGGCCATGAGCCAAGGTCGCATCGATACCGCTTACATGACCGATATGGTACGTCCACAAAATGACATCTTGCACAATGCACAGCAAAACACCATTGATAAACAGCCGCTCAGCGCCCTAGACAAACTCCAGCAGCAAACCCCTGACACCCAGGGCAACAGCCAGCATGTCATTTCTACGCTGGATGAAAACGACAAAGACCGACTCAGAGCGCAGCTCACCGCCACAGAGAAGCTGCCTTATGTGGTCGCCAAAGACTATTTAGAGCGCACCCCCGAAACGCGAGACAACACACTGATTATCGCGTACACCAACCAGGAGCGAGACACCATCACCGAACACATCCGTGTCGGTTTAATGAAAAAGAGTGAGTTAGGCAAAGAGAACGTCATCGCAACGAGGCTACGCTCAATCGGCGCGACGGGGGAAGAGCTCACCACCATGATGCCGTATCAAAAAGGCTTGATACTGAGCACCAAGCCCGGTGAGTACGCGGCAATCACTCACGTTGACTCTGAGCATGGCGTAGTAACACTTCAAGACGCAAGTACAGGTAAGACAAGGCCGTTCTTACCGCGTAACCGTGATCACCGTTTCACCACCCTGTTCTCTACGTCAGAAAAACCACTTTCAACCGGCGATAAAATCATCACCCGTTTTACCGATAAAGAGCGCGGCATTAAAGCCAACGTGGAGTACCGCATCACGCAAGCGAATACAGACAGTGTTATCGCTCAATCTAAGACAGGACAAACACTCAGCCTTAACCCTAATGCGCTTAAAGACGGGCACTGGGACTACGCCTACAGTCGAACCGCAGACATGGCGCAAGGATCCACCTATCAACACGTCATTAGCGCGATACAAAGCAAAGGCGCACTGACCAACTTAAGACGCGCCGGTATCGATGTGACTCGTGCCAGTCAGCACATTCGGCTCTATACCGACAACACAAAACAATTGGTCAAAAGCTGGCTCTCTAAAGAGAGCCATAAAGCCAGTGCAATAGAAACCCTTAACCAAATCCCACCCAAAGACACCACATACTTTAACCGTAATGCTCTGCCTCATGAGGACGTCCGATTCCAAAATAAAAGCGGTGACTTTGACTACAACAAATTTAGGGAGCACATCAATACGCAACTACCCAAATACACCGAAAGTCTCGCCGTTCAGTTATTAGGCAAGCCTAACCAATCTAAATCAGACCGTGATTACTTAACCTTTGGCCTTGGTAAATCAGCCATTAAAGTCACCTTAACCGGAGAATATCGCGGGTATTTTAAAGACTACACCACAGGCGAAAAAGGCGCATTGATTAACCTAATCATGAGTCATAAGGAAATGAATTATAAAGCCGCGATGAATGAAGCGCACAAGATGCTCAATGAGCCAGATAAATATCAATTG
>NZ_JBGOOU010000098.1:0-3178 GCF_041439815.1 Vibrio sp. 1F279
GGTGGGTGAAACTTACGCGATGATAAAAGCGTTGAACAAGCTTACTGGGTTAGGTGTGCCTGAAACTTGTCGTATTGACTAAGAAATACGCGAAACGGGGTAGCTCTATCTCTAAATTTAATTACGCAACAAAGCCGCAAGGAGGCTACCTAATACTTACAAATGCAGAAAGGCCGCTAAGCGACCTTTCTACGATAATGTTACGGACATTACTCCGTATTATCTGGTGTTCTATAAATCTGCAACCAATGTCGCGCTGCAGTACTTGTTGGAGGCGCTATTTCATGATCACGGATAGTACAATACCGACCATATTTTACTACAACCGTATGATTTGTTGTATTAATTTTACACTCTTGAAAAGAGCCCCATCTCGCCCGACTTTATTACCAGGCGCTACATAGATAGCCATACAAAACCTTTAAACTAGTTTAACAGCAACATTGTTCATATTTGATGTAGTGATGAATCTAAGAAAAACAAGGTTATGCCGTAAAAAGACATACATTTTAAAAAACTCACTAAAAAAAATTATTGGTGTTCATTATTCCTATGTTCAATTGCGTGACTCCGTAACGCAGAACAGCTCCTAATAGGGAGCTGTTCTTGTGTCTAAATTTGGGTTCACACTAAGTACCATTACGTTAAATAAATCATCACATGGCTATTGATTTTTCAAACATAACCCGCACATAAGCATAGAGTCACATTCATAAATCACCTTCCAATTGATTTGATAGTAATCTCTTGTGACTCAAAAAAGGCAGACTGAAAGTCTGCCTTTTTTCATTTCTAACTCAACCAACCGATCTCGACCCCATGCCACCCGCGTAATTCATATCGTGGAATATTGCCCATCAGAGAGTAGAGAGACCGTCTAATTATGAACTATTTTTGTCTCGTCATTATAGATAGGATATAACAATTTCATATAAAAAAACTAATTCAATGAGAAATTGCTATATAAAAACTATTGAAATAATTGTTCGTAAACACTATAAAAAACCTTGAAAAGGTTGTCTTATCAAGAGGCCTTTTCATCACTCTTGTTTTTATTTTGTATTGCTTCTTATGGAGGATATATTATGAGCTCAATTGACCTATCTCCACTATACCGTAGTAGTGTTGGGTTTGACCGTCTAGCATCATTAATTGATCATGCCATGACCAGTGAAACTGCTATCAACGGTTACCCACCATATAACATTGAAGTTCTAAAAGAGAATCGCTATGCCATCACCCTGGCCGTAGCCGGATTTACTCAGGAAGAGCTTGATATTCAAGTAGAAAAGAGCGTGCTAAGTGTACGTGGGCAAAAATGTGCTGATAAAGAAAATAAATATCTGTATCAGGGTATCGCCAATCGTACATTCGAACGTAAGTTCAACTTAGCTGATTATGTTGAAGTTACGGATGCAGATCTTTCTAACGGATTGTTAACTATTACTCTGGTGAAAGAGATACCTGAAGCTATGAAGCCTAAGTCCATCACTATCAATAAAAACTGTGATGTATTAGAGCATAAGGCTGAAGAGACAAGCACCAAAGATAATAAAGCTGCTAAAGGAGAATGATAGTGTGAAAGCACATTATCATTTTTGAAAGGGGAACGGCTCCCAATCGGGAGCTGTTCTTGTGTCTAAATCTGGGTTCACAATATCCCTATCTGGCAGGGTAGTTGTCACTGTTAAAATTTAACCAGTTTGGGCGATAAAGAGTAATTGTGTCTCGTATCTCAGTTGAAAGAAAAGAAGCGATATTGAAGAAGCTGCTGCCTCCCTATTCGATGTCAGTTAAAGAAGTGTCCGAAGAGGAAGGAATTAGCACTGCGACCCTGTATTATTGGCGCCCGCAACTCAGAAGTTCAGGAGCCACCGTGCCAAAGAGCAACACTTCATCAGAGCAGTGGTCTGCTCAAACTAAACTCGCCATTGTCGCTGAAACCTATTCAATGACCGAAAATTAACTGCTCAAGTTGGTGGACTTAAAGAGGCTATTAGTTCTTATTTTGAGCCGGAAACACAGAAACAAAGCTCGAGCGAGCATCCTGTCAGGACGATTGCTGTTAGTTCTGAAATTGATAATGATCTAGGTATTAGAGGTAGTTCAGCTAAGGATAATAGTAAGAAAACAGCACTGGATTCGGTGAGTTACTTGTCTACACGAGTAACAGCGAATTTAACACCATTATTATCTAGTGAAACAATAAATAAGCTACAAGATGCGCTAAGCGAAGGCAATATTTCATTTAAATTTATTCAGAATATCGCCTTGAATAAAGGGGGATCTGAGTCTAGTTCGTGAATTGGCGCTTTCTACTGTCCCTAAACAAGAGAAAAATTATTCAGGGCATCTAGGATTAATTGTGGACTCACTTTCACACAAACGTCCAAATGTAAGCGCCACTATGCAAGGTTTACAAGGTTTTATTGATACATCGGCCTTGCAATGGCATGAAAAAACGGCAAAAAAACTGAAGGCGCGCTTGATGCGAATGCTCATGCTCGTTTTGATGGGGATTTAATGAGTTCAGCTTTGGATCAAATGTCGAAAAGTGACCTGAAAGCGACATTAACGCAATTGGAAGGTGCTTTTGGTCAGCGTTTACGAGGCGTTTTTAGGTTGGTTGCTGAACAAGTTCCGTCGTCATATCTGGCGCAAGGTGACAATGTTTTAATCTCGACTGCCATGCGTTTCAGTGGCCTAGTAGAAGGCTTGATGACGGCATTGAGTGAAAAGTTGGGTGAAGCGACCGACGTTCGGTTCAAGGATTGTGATTTCGTTAGTGAGCTTTCAGAACTAACAGCGATTGAGAAGGCGGCATTAATCAAAGTAGGAATTAAAGAAGAAATGTTGCTCTAATTTTCCCTTCGAGCGGTAACGACTGTTTTTATAATTCACACATAATGGAGGTTTTCTGTGTCAAAATGGCCGATTAGTTTTTTATTTGAGAAGAATCAATCTCGCCTGGAAGTCGCTGTTATTGACTTGGATGTAAAGCAAAGGATAAGTGATTTTTATCAGCTTGCTCAAAAACGATACTTGTTAGAAGAATTTTTATTACTTCTAAATCGTAGTCAATACAATGTTTTTCAAAATGACGTACTCTCTTGCCTTTATCGCTTGGGTATAAAGAGAGTCGATTTAAAAGTGGGCAGTAAAACGTTGAATATTTTAT
>NZ_JBGOOU010000099.1:0-3163 GCF_041439815.1 Vibrio sp. 1F279
GGTTCACACTTGTTGCGGTGAACAGCACTTCATACGACTTCAGGTCGCACGGACAAAAACGTGTCAGTGCCTTTGCTAAATTAGCAATCGATGAATAATTTGTAGTATGGGAAAGTAGCTCAATCAGCCACATAACATTAACCTTGTTTGTTATGTGTTTGGAAACGTGAGAACTCTAACCCCCATTTCTAACTTCTAGCTGCGGCGGCCAAGAATTCTGGTAAAAGATATAGTCTTGTATCTCCAAAATGGTTAGCAACAAAATCAGAGAGTTCTCTTCATTGAAGCTGCTATTGTTCGCACCATGTAAAATTGTGTTTCTATTGAATTCCCCAGCTTCTTGTGACCCCTTGAATAAATTTGAGACGAACGCATTAAAATATTTCAAACTATCTACGACAGTGTAAAGAATCTGCTCTTCAAGTCCGTTTGACTTCATTGTTGGCTTAAACTTATCTTTCAAATTAAGCCCACCAATGTCCCTAAGAACACCTTCAATCACGACAAAGAAAGCTGGGATTGATAGTTCATGCTGCCCACTAAAGTGAGCATCAACTGCGGAGCTAAGTATTAGCTTCCTCTGTGCAAAAGCATTGCTTTGCTTATGTGCAATATTAAGTAAAAACGATACTAATTCTTGAGTTGTATACTTTCTATACGATGATATAAAGTCTTCTTTCACCAAACTACGGTCAGATAATTTTCTTTGGATATTCAAATAATCTTCTTCGTTACGATTTCTGAAGTAGTAAAAGCCATGATCTTTGCAGAAGTGCCGTAATCTCTCGTGTTCAGCCGACTCTTTGTCGGAAGATTTTTTAAAATGTTTAGTTGTTTTAGCGTCCATTAGAGGAAATGTTGCATTGGCTTTTCTGACCTTTTTAGAAAAGCCAATGCAACAATATTTATACTTCTGACCTGAACCGCATGAGCAAGGGTCATTTCTACCGACTTTAATCATTCTACTTTTCCATCAACGTGATGAGTTAATTCAAAAAACATCGCATTAAGGTTGAGCAATGCGGGTGCCAAAATGCCACATATACTGGCTTAATCACGAACGATTTTTTGTTAGACGTAGCGTTCGTCATCACTACTTTCGAATGAGAACTGAACATTATTAACTCGAAATAGACTACTATCTTTAAAAGTAACGCTATTTAAATCAAAAAGAGCTAGATTGTGCCCCCGTCCAAGGGAACTTCTAAAAGCAATACCGTCATAATCTAACGACTTAACTAACTCAGCTATTATTTGAGTAGGTGCATAGTCGGACTTCTGGTCACTGTTTGTTATTGGTTCAGAAAATGCTTTATCTACACTAGTCCATACAGCTTCAATCCTCTCAGCTTCATCAGGCTCTGTGAAATAAAATGGTAAGATATGGTCGTGGCGTTTTGAGAAGTCGATTACACGTAGTTCTTTAGAATTGGTAAATTTCGCGACTGATATAATGGAACCTAGCCAAGGTCTAATCTCAGACATTGATGTTTCTTTTCGAGATGCCACATACAAACAAGGAATTCCTTTAGGGTTAGCTCTCCCCTCTGATGCACTATCAGGTAGTGGTCTCATCCGCTTTTCAGAATAAGGTACAAAAATATCATCAACATGAATATCACCTTGCATTAGTGGCAAAAGATCATGCCCCATTTGCGCTCTCCACATCTCTGAATTCGGTTGAATAACTTCTACACGGCTCTCGCAAGTATCCCTGATGCCTTGAAGAAAACTATGTGCATCGTCATCTAAAACATACCGAGATTTATTTTTGACTGAATGGCTAAATTGCATATAGCTATTCCATGATTTAAAACTCATAATTTTCCTTACATTCTATGCGATCTATAGGGCTAACCGCCACATTTTACCCTTATATAATGCCGTCTTCTATTTGCAATTTCAACTTACAATCAATAGGTTAGGTTTGATAATGAGAAATTGGACTGCGAATTAAAAAGAAATTTATCGCAGGGTTAAGTTTTGATAACTTTTAGTAAGGAAAAATCGTATTAATAGGATATGTATGATTTATTACTCTAGATGATCTTGGGGCATTTCTGAGGGGCGTTGTTGCCTAAATCAGTTGAACCTTTTCTAATTCCTGCGATCTGATCCTATGTGGTAGTTAAAACGGTGGTAACATGGGTAAGGCTAAAAAGAAAATAACTAACTGGGCTGAATACAATCAGGCTCTGCGCAAGCGTGGCTCTGTTACGTTTTGGATTGATGATTCAGCCGTGGATGCATGGCAATGCAAAACCCATCACGGTAAACGTGGTAGAGGCTTCCAGTATTCTGATACAGCGCTTGAAACAGCTTTGATGATTAAGGGTATCTTCTCCCTACCTCTGCGTGCTCTTCAAGGTTTCATCGACTCTATTTTTGAACTAATAGATGTCCCTTTGAGTTCTCCATATTACACTTGTATAAGCAAGCGTTCGAAGACGGTTCAGGTCAAATATCGTAATAAATCTAGAGGGGCTATTCGCCATATAGCCATTGACTCAACTGGTCTCAAAGTTTTTGGTGAGGGAGAGTGGAAGGTGAAAAAACACGGGGCAGAGAAACGCAGAACATAGCGCAAACTGCACTTAGCTGTTGATGTCGATACCCACGAAACCATTAGTGCAGAAGTCAGTCTTGTTAATGTTGGCGATAGCGAAGTACTACCGACATTACTTAATCCTTTACGCAGAAAGGTTCACGCAGTATCAGGCGATGGCGCATATGATACCAAACATTGCCATGAGACTCTGAAAAAGAAAGGTTGTACCCCGTTGATACCACCTCGAAAGAATGCTGCGCTTTGGGAAGAGAGTCACCCCAGAAATGAAGCGGTAAATGCGCTTAAGAATGGCAAAATAGCGGAGTGGAAAGTACAGTCTGGTTATCACGATCGCTCAATATCCGAGACTGCGATGTCCAGATACAAAGGGCTAACGAGCGGTAAATTGAGTTTGAGATGTTACAACGCTCAAGTGGGTGAAATCATGGAAAATGTCAAAGCTATAAACAAAGTTATAACTATAGGTATGCCTGTTAGAAGCTAACGGTTAGCGATAGACGGCGTAGCTTTGTCTCTAGATTGATTTGATCAACAACGCCGTTAACTTGAATAGTAGCCATAATTTTTAATTCAGAGTTGAGGGACTACCATTCT
>NZ_JBGOOU010000100.1:0-2380 GCF_041439815.1 Vibrio sp. 1F279
GAGGGATGCGGGGGATCTGGAAATTGAAGGAAGAAAGCGAGAGGAAAAGCTAAAGGCTTCGCACCATTACGGTGCAATGCCTTTTATTTAACGTTAATCTTAAAATAAACCGATTGGACTTTTGGGATGTATATTTTTCTGGCGTTCTCGGTGCGTTTGGAAAACCCGCATTATAAGCGCCGACACTGTTCCAATAATAACCATGACTCGCAAAGTTAGAACTTAATACCCACGCACCTAATGAAACATTAAAACAAGGTTTGTAAATATTGGCTTTATTGACGTTAAATTCAGCCAATCGAGGAAACCAAATAGAGTTAATTTGCATGAGTCCAAAGTCACGACTGGTTACTTGACCTTTTTTATTTTTGTTTTCGTTATAAGCATTAGGATCAAGACTGCTTTCAACTTGTGCTATCGCTCGCAGCAAAGCTGGAGCAACATTATAATGTTGTCCTGCTTCATCAAAACAAAACGAATACCCAACACTTGGAAACACCGACAATAATAAGATTGATTTTTTCATAAACTAAAAAATGGAGTCCAAAGGAACTCCATTATATCGCGTGAATTGACGTCATCAATATTCATTCGGGAGCAAAATCGTAGTGCAACTACGATCACGCTTGGTAATTATCCAGACTTGTTCATTACAAATGGTGTAACTGGATAAAACCCGCTCGCCTGTCTTGGTGGCTTCATCATTGGTAAGTTTATCTTCAACACAGACATTTCCCCAATCACCATTTTGGTGACGATGTAAGTAAATCGGTAAATTCACACCAATATTGTTATTTAGCAGTTCAGCAATGCCTTGTGTACAAACGACTTGGCCAAGATCAAACGGCACAGCCGTACAAACATAATTTTTTTCTTTTATTTCTTCGTTACCTGATGTAAGATTTTTAATGTTCATTTTATTTACCCCTGTATTTAAATTGAATTTGCCTTGATATTTGATACAGCAAATATCAAGGCGCTTTACTTTTAGCGTTTAAGAAACGTCTTCCGTTTTACGAATGTGATTAAACACCTCATACACTTCATCGTAAGAAATACCATACCCTTCGAGACTTTCGACACAATCACAAATGTCATTGGTATAAAAACACTCGTGATTGAATAGCTCACGGCGAATGATCGCTTTTTTACCATTCTCTTCGATGTCTTCGGCGATCCCTTCTTGAGCAATAGAATCTAAACGGGTCATTAATTGCTTTACATTATCAACAGGGCAAATTAAACCCATACCTAACGACGCATATTTCACGCCCTCTTTTTTTGCTTCATCGAACTGTTTAGTGGAAAAGGCAAAAAATGCCCCTGCTTCATTAAATGCTAGCGTTTGTTTGTCTTGAACATAGTGAGAGAGATATTTCATGACTTACTCCTTACGTTAATACAAAATATCCCAGTAATTAAAACGGGCAACGGTGGAACGAAAAGAGGGCTCTCGAAGGGGTTGATACATCCTTCACAATAAAATTGTCAGTTAAGTCCCCTATTTTAAAGTGATGTAAGATACTCTTCTCAACCTCAGCCAGAGTGGATGGGTAGAACTTAGAATCACGCAGAGTAAATCCCGCGATTTTGAGTTCAGCTAAGGTAATATCGCTACACGGCGTAAGAGAAAAGCCGTGCTCTTCTCCCTCTGTACGCTGAGGAATACGCAGTAAAGAGATATCATTTTTTGGTGAGCTTTCGTGCCCAGCGGCGAAACGCTGGTCGCTGAAATTCGATTTAGAGAGAGTTGGGGTTGTATGTTGTTGTGCCATGAGGAGTTTCCTTTCTGTTTGAGTATCACTTTTATGGAGCCGCTTGGCTGTCCACACCTCAAACATGGTTCTTCTCTGCAGGGGCGCGAAGCGTTCATTTACCCTTGCAGAGAAGGTTCTGATTGAGGAGGGTTAACAGCCTGCGAGCCCCATCAAATGATGCGAGTCGAAAGGGAAATCGGCACATAAGACAGCAAGCCCTTACTCGAACTTAATTGAAATCAGTGAAAGGTAACGAGGAGGCACGACGAGGCGCAGCTACGCAGTAGCGCAGGCGTTCAGGATTGCAGCGATATCCTTTTAGATAGGGGCTGTAGAGAGGCACAGCCTGGGGCGGCACGCAGTGACTCACCAGGGTGATGCCACTCTTAGGCCATAGATGAAAGATACAAGCGAAAAGCCTTGCCCGAAGGGTAACGCCCAACTCAAGCCGTTACCACAACGCAGCACTTAAAATCAGCCTTAAACCGTCATAATAAAAAAGCCGCCTATCAAGCCCTATAAGACAAGAATCAACAAAACGACACCATGACAAAGCAATATAATCAAACATAGAGCAAATGGGCGTACTGTGGTACTGAGAGCCGTTTTGACGACCGCTTGCG
>NZ_JBGOOU010000101.1:0-2326 GCF_041439815.1 Vibrio sp. 1F279
GTATCCGCCCCATGAACCCACGGGGCGACTTGTCAGTGTTTGAAGTTCCAAGGTAAGAGTGCGTCGATATCAGGCTCAGCTTTCGCTAATTCTTTCATGCACTTGACCATGTAGTCGTAGAGGATAAGGCCGTTGGCTTTCGCGGTCTCGATGATGCTGTAAAGCATCGCGCTCGCATCAGCACCGTTTGGTGTGTTAGAGAATAGCCAGTTCTTCCTGCCAATAACCAGCGGTTTAATTGCGCGTTCAGCGCGATTATTATCGATAGATAAGTGACCATCGTCGATATAACGAATGAGCTTTGACCACTGCCCGAGCGTGTATTTTATCGCTTTGCCCAGTGGGCTAGAGCCAATCACCTTCTGGGTTGTCATCCATTGGTAAAGCTCATCCAGTATCGGTTTGGCAAGTGCTTGACGCTCTGCTTTTCGCTCTTCGGCAGGCGCACCTTTTAAGCGCGATTCTATCCCGTAGAGTTTTTGGATTTTAGCCAGCGCCTTATCAGCCTTGCCCGACTTACCTTTCCCTTGAAGCTTCTTCGCGTCCATGAACTTGCGACGAGCATGCGCTAAGCACCCCACATTGGTGACTTGATGAAGTCCATCATAGGCCGCGTAGCCATCGGTTTGTAGATAACCGTTGTAGTCACCTAAAAAGGCAATAGGGCACGCCCTCGCACGACTGTTTTGATAGTCGTACAAGGCGATATTTTTCACATTTGGCAGTGCCGCTTCGGGCGAGTCAGCGCCTGAGCAGTAAAGCCACATATAACACTTCTTCTCTTCTTTGAGCACATTGAGCGGCGTTTCATCCGCTTGAACCACCACTTGCTGAAGTAGGTGCTCTTTCAAGGCTGCATACAGCGGGGAGAACTTCTCGCTGACTTGGATGACCCACCTTGCCATGGTGGTGCGTGATAGCTCGATACCCGACTGGGTAAACAGAGATTCTTGGCGATAAAGCGGCATCGCGTATTGGTATTTGCCTAGAATGATGTTGGCCAGCAAGCTTTCTGTGGCGAAGCTTTTAGGGATGAGACTCTGAGGGGATGGCTTCTGAACGATACGGCTGCTATCACCTGTTTTCTCGCACTGGCGGCAAGCGTACTTAGGGCGAACATATTCCAACACCTTGAGTACCGCAGGTGTGAACTCTAGCTTCTCGCTGCGGTCTTCCCCGATTTTATGCAGGCTATGATTACAACAAGAACACTGCTTTTCATTGTCGTCTAAATCGAGTTCGATAACCTCACGAGGCAAGGTATTAGGCAGAGGTTTACGTTTACCGCGCTTTTTCGTTGTGGTCGTCGTTGTCACCTCAACCTCGTCTTCTTTAACGGCTTCACATTCCGCTTCGTTGAAGAGGTCACCTTGTGATTCATCGTAAGGCTTTAATGCCTCCGAGCGTTTCGCGAACTGGCGATCGAAGGCGAGTTTGAGTTGTTCAAGCAGCGATTGACGCTCTTGTTTCCATTGCGATTCCTTCTGCTCTTGCGAGAGCATCAGGGCTTTCACCATCGCTTGTAGCTCGGCAACATCTTGGCTTTCTGGGTTGATATTTGGCGTCTTTTTCATGGCATTGATTATACTAAAATCGTGCCGTTAACGCTTGGTCAATAAGGCTTTATTCTCGATTAACTCATTGTAAAATCGTTTATTTTGATGGGTTCATGACCGATAATTGTGAAGCCAGAAAGCAGTCTATCAAGCTCAAATTGAGTGAGGGTAAACACCTGATTTTTCTCTTTTGAAGGCCACTTATACTTGGCTTTTTCAAGGCGTTTATACCAGAGGGCGAAGCCTGTTTTATCCCAGTACAGCACCTTAATCTTATCGCGCTGTTTATTGGTGAACAGAAATAGAGCACCGCTGCCAAGAGGTAGGTCCGTATCATTTTCGACAATCGCTGCAAGACCGTTGATGGACTTTCTAAAATCGACGCTTTCACGATAAAGGTAAATCTCTGGCGCGCTGAGCATACCTTTCATGACAACGCTCCAATGAGTTCAGCAAGATAGGCCGCTGGCGTACCTTGAGGAATGCTCAGCTCCACATCATTGATGAGAAGTGTCATGTTAGCCGTAGCTATCTGGGCCTGATACTTGGTTGTCTTTTCGACGATTTCGGCTCTAACAAATCCGACAGATCCCGATTGGTTTGCTGTTTGGAGTTGACGCCGTTTGGCAAAGAACGTGGATAAACTCAGTCCATGCTCTTCACAAAAAGCGCGTTGGGTAACACTGCTGCTTTCATATTGCTCAAACAGTGATTGCCATTCTAGGTTGGTGCGTCGTTTTGCCATTTCAACTCTCCTTTGGGTTGGAGAG
>NZ_JBGOOU010000102.1:0-2319 GCF_041439815.1 Vibrio sp. 1F279
GGGTCTCACCAGCTATGAGACTCTGGAGTCTCACCAGCTATGAGACTCAAATATACCGCTTGTAAAACTCATGAGACTGGTTGTATCATGAGTTTAATGTTTTTGAATATCATCTGATACTAGGTAGTCTCATGGCCAATGACAACGACAACTACAACTTTGTGCAAGTCCAAAAAGGACACATGAAGCAATGGAGAGAGCTGATAAAGAAACAACCATTATCAGCAGAGATTATGTTTTATTTCATGGAAGTTATGGGCAAAAACACAAATGCTGTAGTTTGCTCATACAAAACCCTTCAAGAGATTACTGGGTACAGTAGGCCGTCAGTAGGCAGAGCAATAAAAAACCTTAAAGATATGAACTGGATAGATAGCGTGAAAATAGGATCAGCAACAGCCTACGCAGTCAATGAAAGGATAGTTTGGCAATCAGGAAAGAATCAACGTAGATATGCAATGTTTAGTGCTACGGTTATAGCTTCAGAAACCGAGCAAGGAAAAGAATTTAACCCTGACAATGATACAAAAATCAAACACGTACCATTCGTGGAAAGAAGCGAAAGAGCGATTATATCGAATGATGAATTACCACCACCAGACCAGCAAGAACTAGAACTAAATTAACGCCAGCTTAAAGAGCTCCAACTCAGTAAGCTGACTAATCAAAACCAACAAACAGAGAAGTTAATTATGACTAAAGAGAATTATTCTATACAAGGGCTTAAAGATCTACTAAATGATCTAGAGGAATTATCAACATGTATCATGACATTAAGCGGAATACCTGAACACTTCAATTCATCAGCTTATGATCAACTACAAGAAGATAAGCACGCCCTAATACAAAAAATCAATGGGTATGCAAGCATACTAAATTCAATTTAGTTTTTATTTCTTACCCTTCTTTTTTCTCTTGTTTCTATTTTTTAAGCGCTTAGATTGAGGGGGGTTAGTTACTGGCGAAACAGTTGTCAACTGTTTCGCTTCCTCTGCTTTTAAAGCTCTTTCACTTCTAAATTCTTCAACACCTTTACGAGCAAGTTCATGGGCTATTTTCATGCGTTCCTCGTAATCAGAACTAGACTCTTTAACCTTTGTTTTTTGCACTTCTCGATAATTATCCTCAAAAGGATCTAGAACAGAATAAGAGCTTAATTCACCTATAGAAGCCCCTCGATAAACTCGAATCAATGAAAGTGAATCCAAGTGAGAAAGAGAGTTTGATACTGAAACCCTACTACAACCAACTCGCTTCGCAATTTCATTTGTTGATATTGAAACAAAGCCAGATTCATCAGAGATTGAAGACAAAAACACATAAATCAATTTTTGAACTGGAGTTAAAAACAGGCTTTGAAATTCATCACTAAAAATACGCATGGGACACCGTGTAAAAACATTTTACAAGCAAAATACCAATGTAAAAATTTTTTACAAGAGTTAAAGCCTTTAAACTAAAGGGTTTGAACCAAAAAAAGGGAATAACTAGAGTTCCACTATGGGACTATAAGCCACTATTAAAGTAAGTGGCTTATGAACCAAAACGCTGTACGCGTTTTGGTTCCCTCCTATCGCTCCTTCTCCTACGCTAGTTCCGCTCGTCGTCGTCGCTCGTCGTCGTCGCTCGGAGTCGGGAAACGCAGACAGCTTTAACAAGAAAGTATGTCATTTTTTGACAAACTGGTATGTCATTGGATAACAAACTCGCTAACGCTCAAACACTGGCGCGCTATGCTTGCGAATACAGGGATGGTTCTATGTGCGTGAAGATATATAACCACTAATCAAGTGTCCGGATGTCCGGAGTTAGTTGGGGTGTTACAGGAACCCCAACGATAGAACCGATAATTGGCAGTGCCCTGGACCTTTTTTATCCTGGCAGTGCTAAGGGTGGTACAGCGTCATTTTTTACGCTGCTATTGTATCGCCCAATCAGCCACAACAACCCCAAAGGCTCATTGAGTGGGCTTATCCCTGCGGGGCTAGTCAATCGCACACCTAAGCCCTCCAATCTAAAAACATCAGTGTAACTACAGATAATCAAGAAAATCACAACAGAGAGCCATTAAGACGCTTACAGACGCAAATCTGTGCGTCAAAGCGGATGCGCTTTCCGCTTGCGGAAATTGTCCACAAATTTGTGAATGTAAACGTCAGACAACGAGCGAAGCGAGGCGTCAGTATCACGATTTAAAGTGCTGCTAAATAGATATAGAAAGAGACCGTTTCAAGTGCTTGATTTTAAAGGGTGTTTTTCGGGGGGGGTCTCACCAGCTATGAGACTCTGGAGTCTCACCAGCTATGAGACTCAAATATA
>NZ_JBGOOU010000103.1:0-2297 GCF_041439815.1 Vibrio sp. 1F279
AACGGCGGACTGTTAATCCGTATGTCGCAAGTTCAAGTCTTGCAAGGGGAGCCAATTAAAGAAAGCCGCATCATTGATGCGGCTTTTTTGCATCTAAAGATCCTAGCGTACCTCCATCCCCCTCACCTTTCTAATCGCTCATTCAGTAAAGAAACTCTCAGTCTTAATTTTCTTGTAAAACAATTAGGCTTTACTCTTTTGATTTAGCTTTAATCACCCAACGACATGTCGAAACCTTTCTAGCGAGCTTGCTACTTGTGTTATCTAAGAGTGAACCAAATAAGCGCCAGAATGGCTCTGTTGATGACTTAACCTGGGTGATATACAGTTTCACTCTTTATCGAAACTATCCACTATAATAGCCCCCATAGACGCGGGCATTGATATAACAATGACACGTTTAAACGAGACTATTGGGTCGCTTAATAGAGGCAATTTATCCAAACATGTCAGTACCAAAGCAACTACCAACGCCGTCATAGCATAAGCAATAACAATTCTGAAAATAAACACAGGCATGCGTGCAACAACATTTTTCTGAAAGACACTTTCATAAGTATAAAAGCCTAAGAACACTGCTGATAATAAAAATAGCAGCAACAGATTAGCAGTAGGCAAAGTCTCCCCTAACTTCCAGGCTTCTTCGGAAAAAGAAATCGGTACAGCCAAAGCAAAAGATCCTACAAAGATCTGACTGGCATCTTCAAAGTTAAAGCTTAATTTCATAGTTCGCCCCATTAGCTTTTAAGGCTTTATCTATTTGTTAAAATAATCACTAAAATATCACCCGATGATTTTTTTGAGTCTATTCTTACCAAGCGAACAATAACGCCCTTCTAGCTTCATATTAGTCGCAATAGCCAAAACATAGCTTGAACTAACCAGCAAGAAATCAATATGTTCAGAGTAAAGTGGTCAACACAACTAATTCATATCGAGTCAACAAACATATCAGAGTAGAAAAGAGACCGGTAAATATCTCCTAAGAGCCTAGAGCCAGAGAGTCTCGATCTGATTGAATGATAAATATCACTGCACGAATACGAGAAATTCTCTATTTCTTAGCATATGTATCCCACCGGCACCAATTTGGGCCCTTAATCTAGCGACTATCTCCTTCAACCTGAAATATAGTCCAATTCCCCTTTGAGATACTTTTCAAACAGGGTTCTCAATACAATTAAGAGTGGTTTAAGCTTAATGAATAACAAGAGGATGAAGTCACCTCATTAAGGGCTATAGCGCTCTTAGCAGAAACATCCATGATCGATTCCTAATTACACATCAGAAGTACCCTCTAGATTCACAGAGAAAAATAGAAGTCAGGTATCGTAGACGAAGGGCTGTTAACTAATACTAAAGTGCACTCGCTTGATAAAGCAAACATCTGCGAACGCAGGGCACATAGGATGAGTTGTAAGCCTTATATAGCTTCGATATTGAATGGATACAGCTGAGTCAGAACAGTCTCATTAACCTGACTTACAACGTCGCATAGCTCGAGTATTTGAGTGCTAAGCTTAAAGCTATATGCGTTTGTGAAACGCATGCTCGTTTCAAATAACAACTGGTGTAGAAAATACAAATAAAAAGACTCTAATCGTAGAGTTAGACTTTCTAATAAATAACAGAATAATGGGACACGTTAACTAGGAGTCATGGGTTACGCGCAAACCTTGTGTAAAAGTCATTCAATGGAAGGGCGAACGCTATAATTTAGATGCAAAAAAACCCGCGATTTCTAGCGAGACTTCTTATAAATGGTGGAGTGCTTGGGGTCGCAGGCGACCGGGACTCGTTGCTCGAAGACAAAATTATCGTATCCAGAAACGACGAAAGCCTAGTCATAAGACTAGGCTTTCTAATAAGTGGCGGAGTGGACGGGACTCGAACCCGCGACCCCCGGCGTGACAGGCCGGTATTCTAACCAACTGAACTACCACTCCGCAGTGTCTATTCAGCATAATGCAATTTAAGCCTGACGATGTCCTACTCTCACATGGGGAAGCCCCACACTACCATCGGCGCTATTATGTTTCACTTCTGAGTTCGGCATGGAATCAGGTGGGTCCACAATGCTATGGTCGTCAAACAAATTCTGTTGTTAACTTGATGAATCAAATCAACTAAATAGTGGTGCTGATACCCAGACTCGAACTGGGGACCTCACCCTTACCAAGGGTGCGCTCTACCGGGCTGAGCTATATCAGCAGTTCTAGAACCGTTTAAAAACGACTCTAAAAATTTAAAGCCTGGCGATGTCCTACTCTCACATGGGGAAACCCCACACTACCATC
>NZ_JBGOOU010000104.1:0-2288 GCF_041439815.1 Vibrio sp. 1F279
AACCACCGACACGAGGATTTTCAATCCTCTGCTCTACCGACTGAGCTATCCGGGCGACGAGGTGTATTAAACGTGTTTTCGCGTTCTGGGTCAACATTAAATTGCAAAAAAAGTATTGTTTGATGTTTTTCTATACTTAGTGGGTTGTTTTTGTTCGTTTGGGTAGAAAAACCTAGGTCTAGCATGCCTTAAAAGATGGCAAAACTACGGTTAACTGCTTTGAATGAGCGCTGAAATAAAAAAAGCACGTATGAAAACGTGCTTTTATATTAAAGGTTTTTCTCGAGAGTTTAGTGTTTTACTTCAAACCTATTTACCCAAGTCTCTAATTCGTTAGAAAGAGAAGCTAAAGTTTGAGTACTGTTATGGCTTTCCGTTACGACATCGCTCAGTTGGTTGCCACTTTCTTCAATCATATTGATACGCTTCGATATATCATCGCTTACCTGGGTCTGTTCAGCGGCTGCTGTTGCGATTTGATGGCTCATTGATGATATAGACTCTAATGCAATCACAATCTGTTGTAGCGCTTCAGAGGCATTCTGAGACTCTGCTACAGTACTTTCACTCGTTGCCGCACACACATTCATTGTTTGAATGGCGTTACGGGAACCTTCTTGAAGATTATTGATCATTAACTGAATCTCTTTGGTGCTCGATTGCGTTCGACCAGCAAGATTACGTACCTCATCCGCAACTACTGCAAATCCACGACCTTGTTCACCCGCTCGCGCAGCCTCAATAGCAGCGTTAAGTGCTAACAGGTTAGTTTGCTCTGCAATATCGCCTATAACGTCCAATACCTTAACAATATTGTTTACGTCGTTGTCTAGGTTAGCAACAGCTTCACTGGCTGTACCTAATTGTCCTGCTAGGCCTTGAATATTATCTACTGTGTTGTGGATTAGGAGCTGAGTATGTTGGCTTTGTTTGTCTGCCTCGTCGGTGTTACGAGCTGTATCGCCAGCTGAATCGGCAACATTATTTGCTGAAGACGCCATCTCAGTCATTGCTGTTGCGATCATTTCAGTTGATTGTTGCTGAGTTTCAGTAAGTTGAGCGATAGAACCTGCACGATCTTCCACGCGCTGTAATTCGCCTCTTAACGCTAGCATTGAAGAGTTGAGGTTTGATACTAACTCTGCCAGTGATTGACTCATTTGTTGTACAGCGTGATAGATACTGCCTTGCTCAGCTTGAGTCTCAAACGATGTTTGGATTTTTCCTTCTGCGACAGCTTGTACTGCTTCTCTTACGTCTTTGGGTTCACCGCCAAGTAGCGATAGCATACGTTTAATTGAGATAATCAAGCTTGAAAGAATGACACCAGCAATAGCCAAACATAAAATCAGTTGCCATTGTGCTGTTGACCAAAACCTTGCGTTGACTTCATTGAAGCCGATACCTGTACCTACAACCCAACCCCAATGAGGTGTTTTTTCTGCGATGGACAGTTTTTCTTCAATGCTTCCGTCGGGGAGTTTTTGTGTCCAGGTGTACTCGACTATTTGTCCTGTTCTATTGCCAAGTGCTCGCTGAATAAGTTGGCCAACGCTATTTCCATCGCCATCTTTAAAATCATTAAAGCTGGTTCCGTGTAGTTGCGGATCTAAAGGTGTTGCGACAAAAGTCATATCTTCATCAGCAACATATACATATTCATTGTCTTTATAGATATTGTTGCGCAGTAGGCGAGTGGCCAGCTGTTTGGCTTGTTGTTCTTCTAGAGTGCCATCAATAGCCATTTTTTCGACTTCAGTAAGAATGCTGTATGCACTTTTAAATAGCTCTGTCACGCGAGCTTTGTTGTCTATGTTGCTAGCAACTCTTAAGGTCCATAAACCTGTAGCCGTAAGTGCGAGCAAGGCAATCAAAATGATGCCTGATAATAAATAAGCTTGCGTTTTTAATTTCATATTTCCCCGTGCAGCGATCTAATAATAAGTATGGTGTATCATTCACGAATCTTAAGCTAAGTCGTGTAGTGCAGGTATCAGAAAGGTATCAAAACATGATGAAGATTAAATTTACGAAGAAAAAAAAGTCCCCAAAAGAACATTCTTCGCTGTCAAATGAACAAACAGAGGAAAGAGCAATTACTCTATTGAGGGGGCGGACGTAGTCCATTTACTAGAAGATAAAGATTTAATGTTGAACTGATGTGTTATTGAATGGCGTTAACTTTTATCCAAACGAAAAAAAGCCAAGTCTCTCGACTTGGCTTTCTTGAATGTGGCTCCCCTTGCAAGACTTGAACTTGCGACATACGGATTAACAGTCCGCCGTTC
>NZ_JBGOOU010000105.1:0-2252 GCF_041439815.1 Vibrio sp. 1F279
TAGTGAAGGCAGCCACTCTTACGGTGATGCGGGTGTTGGTATGCAGATGGAATAATAAGCCGACGAATGTGTTTCTCGACTTTGATCTCAAAGACTGCGATATCAACGTAGTCAGTATGAATCAACATGAATGGGGAGGACAATGTTTAAAAACATCAGCAACGCACAATGGACTTGGTTTTCAACCTATCGTGAAAGAATGGGGCTAAAAGGGTTTTCTGACGTACATGCTCTGATGCGGAAGGCGGGAACGGTTCGTTATCCCGGTTGTGGGCCTTGGTTGACCACTTTAAGTAATGCCACAAATGAGCCAAGGTATGTGTCAATTAGTCGACCAAGGAAGTAACTTTGAACGTAAGACAGACCAAGCAGACAAACGTGAATGCCTCACTCAGCAATCAAAGTGCTAGAAAATCGAATCCCTGAAATTGGTGGTGACACACGGAAATAGTTAAAGGCAATAGAACCATCAAAGCCAGAACATCACCGAAGATGCTGACACTATTAAGTTCAATGGCGGAAAAGGCGTTTGTACCGGCGCGAGTTTGAACTGTTTATGGGCGTTGTTGCCTAAATCAGTTGAACCTTTTTCGAGTCCTGCGATCTGATACTTTATGATGGTTAGAGCGGTGACAACATGGGTAAGGCGAAAAAGAAGATAACTAACTGGGCGGAGTACAATAAGGCTCTGTGCAAACGGGGCTCGGTTACGTTCTGGATAGATGATTCAGCCGTAGATGCATGGCGATGCAAAGCCCATCATGGTAAGCGTGGTAGAGGCTTTCAGTACTTTGATACAGCGATTGAAGCTGCCTTGATGATTAAAGGAGTATTCTCATTACCATTGCGTGCTCTTCAAGGTTTTATCGACTCTATCTTTGAGTTATTGGATGTTCCACTGACGTCCCCAGACTACATCTGTATCAGTAAACGGTCGAAGACAGTCCAGGTGAAATACCGTAATAAATCTAAAGGGGCTATTCGTCATATAGCCATTGACTCGACTGGTCTCAAAGTCTTTGGCGAGGGTGAGTGGAAGGTCGAGAAGCACGGTGCCGAAAAACGTAGAACATGGCGCAAGCTGCACTTAGCCGTTGATGTAGATACCCATGAAGCCATTAGTGCCGAGGTCAGTCTGGTAAATGTTGGTGATAGCGAAGTGCTGCCAACGTTACTCAACCCTTTACGTAGAAAGATCGATGCTGTCTCTGCCGATGGAGCATATGACACAAAAAGTTGCCACAATACTCTGAAGAATAAAGGTTGTACTCCGTTGATACCACCTCGAAAGAATGTAGCGTTTTGGGAAGATGGGTATCCCAGAAATGAAGCTGTAGAGGCTCTGAAAAACGGAACAATAGCGGAGTGGAAATCCGAATCTGGTTATCACTATCGCTCAATATCTGAGACCGCAATGTCTCGATATAAAGGACTAACCAGCGGTAAATTGAGCTTGAGATGTTACAACGCTCAAGTGGGTGAAATCATGGCGAATGTCAAAGCTATAAACAAAGTCATAGGACTAGGCATGCCTGTTCGAAGCTAACGGTGAGTCAAATATGGCGTCGTTGACCTTCAAGCTGATTTGATCAACAACGCCGTCGTATTGACTAAAAAGCATGCGAAACGGGGTGCCTCTATCTCCAAATTTAATTACGCAACAAAGCCACCTCAGATGACAATACTTCGGCGCACTTAACAAAATTAACCTTTATTTATAAGTGGGCATTAAGTATTATTGATAATATTAATAATACTTGATAATTAAACATGTTAAATAATGTATCTATAAAAAACAAAATTCAAATGACAATCGGTCTAGCGGCTATGCTTATGTTATTGTTGGGAGGATTCGAACTCTACATTCAACAAGAGCAGAGACTTGAAGAAAGGCATGATAAACTGCAAGCGCAAGTAGAGACTGCGGTATCCTTAGTCCAACACTTCAGAACCAATGAGTCTCTAAATATAGAAGACGCTCAAACAGCAGCAAAAAAAATATTATCAGACCTCAGATATGATGATGACCACTATTTTGGGTAACCAATACAAAAAACAAACTAATTATCCACCCGAAAAGGCTGACTTCTATTGGCCAAGATATGACTAACGTTCGAGATAGTAAAGGTAATTATCATTGGCGCGAAATGTCTCGTATTGCCAAAAACAATTCTTCAGGTTTTTTGAGTTACACATGGGCTTTGTTGCGTAATTAAATTTAAAGATAGAACTACCCCGTTTCGCGTATTTCT
>NZ_JBGOOU010000106.1:0-2164 GCF_041439815.1 Vibrio sp. 1F279
TGTCGAGTAGACGACACTTGTTACCAAGTGCCGCCCCTCTAAGAACTGTACGTGCAACTTTCACTGCATACAGCTCAAGCCTCCGCTAAGGCGTATTACGTTACCCAGCAATCACAATGCAGCTAAAGCAGGTTCGAACCATGAGTTTCGTCCCAATTTCTTTGCCTTTCGTTCTTTAAGGAAAGGTTCGTAAAAAGGATCATAAGGCGTTGCCTTGCTCATAATTTTTACATGCCTTTTAATTGGCGTTTTGGCTATCTGAACCAGATTAAAATGACAATCCATATTCGCGATCTTTTGCCAACCATGGAATTGCCATTCACCTCGTCGGTTCAAGTAATATTTTCTACGCACCCAATCTTTGTTTTTCGTCGGATGACGCCTTACCGCCCAACGCCATAACAACCAGAAAAGTTGATGACTTACATAGTCGAAAGTTCGCTTTGCCACGCAATGACGATAATAATTCGCCCAACCTCTCAGTTTTGGATTCAGTATTTTAATCAGATCGTTCACTGTAATTGTTGCGTGCTTTTTGATGAGTTCACGTAAGTTACTCAAAAATGACAGTACGTTGCTCTTACTTGGTTTAATAAGCAGTTTGCCTTTGTACTTTCTGAGATTAAATCCCAAAAAATCAAAACCATCATTGATATGAGTTACGTGTGTTTTCTCTTCAGAAAGTGTTAAACCTCTTTCTTCTAGAAAGCTAATTAGCTGCGGTTTGATGTTGTTCACCAAAACTTCCTTTGAAGTCCCAGTTATTACAAAATCATCAGCGTATCCAATGAAGTTGACTCTATCGCCAGTTTTACGTGCTACCGACTTAACCAGATTTTCTAAACCTGCTAACGTCAACAGCATAAGCGTTGGGGAAATTATACCGCCTTGAGGCGTCCCCTCTGCTGTCTTGTAAAACAGTCCTTTATCGATAAAACCGCACTCAAGCCATTGCTTCAACATTCGTTTATCTGTTTGAATGTTATCGATTAGCCACTGATGACCAATTTTATCGAAACAAGCCTTAATGTCCCCCTCAAGAACCCATTGTGCTGAACGTTTAAGACCCAAGCATTTGAAGCATTGTTCGATTGCATCGGCTGTGCTTCTATTAGGTCGAAAACCATAGCTATTTAGGTCAGCAATGGTCTCAGAGATAGGCTCCAAGGCAAGTAGATAAAGCGCTTGTTGCGCTCGATCTATCATACACGGAATACCTAAAGGTCTGAGTTTGCCGTTTTTCTTGGGGATATAGATACGTCTGAGTGGTTTAGCTTTGTAGCCTTTCCGACTCAATTGATTAACCGCTGCCACACGACGAGCATCCGTATTCCAGATGATGCCGTCGATTCCTGGCGTTTTGCTGCCTTTATTTTGTGACACTCGTTTAACGGCAAGAAGTTTTGCCGCTTTTGAGTGAGTTAGTATCCACTGCAATGCTTTCGCCTTACTGCGTTTACCTTCTCGAGTTGCTTTTGCAATGCGTATTTGAAGCTTTAATACGTGTTGTTCGACGGCTTTCCAGTTAATGGATTGCCATCGAGTGCCGTTAGGAGAGGCACTAACTTCTTTTGAAGCTACCATTTGCATTTCTCCTTGAATAAAGTTCTTCAAATTATCTTGCAACGGGAGACCAGCTAGAAGTCAGCTCGCTTTCGCGCCAGATAACAACCTGTATCCGCATCATTACAACACGGCTTTCGCTTTTTCTAGCCTCCTTTACCTGCACCACTATCGGCTGTCTTTGCAGACCGCTTTCCCAAAGGGAGAAGTACAGGCTTACCCTGTTCCGTATGTCGCGCAACGTCGGGTTAGATGCCCACTATAATGCGGAGAGCGTCTTGATCACGAAAGAGCACTGTCCAATCTCTTTCCTACTCTCATGCCTTTTGGCCACAGCGTATTAACCACTTCCGCTGATCCACGTATAACGCATCTTAAATGGATTCACTTACGTTCATCATACCAACACCCTAGCACTCACCCAATTGTGGTTATCAGGAGGAACGTCCTCTCACGAATTCATTCCCGCTCAGCAAAGGCTGAACTTCGTTACATTGTCGGGTTCGCTGCTTTATTCAGAACCCTAGGGTCATCTGGTGATACAGATGGTTCACACTTGTTGCGGTGAACAGCACTTCATACGACTTCAGGTCGCACGGAC
>NZ_JBGOOU010000107.1:0-2121 GCF_041439815.1 Vibrio sp. 1F279
TTGAATTACGCAACAAAGCCGGTTGGCCTGTCACACCTCTAACTAGATTTGCGACAGAACCGTATTTTAGTACTCGTAAGTTTAATAACCTTGAGTTATTACTCTCAAGGGAAAAAATGTCACATATTAAATATATCCGTGTATGACGAGAACATTGAAACTGAGTTGATATTATCCTCAGCTTTTTTCTCTTTCGGAATTAATTTAATTTCTCCTTCATTTACAGTATAACCAAGGCTACTTCCAGTAAATGAATTCTCTAGTTCATCTTTGTCATCTATCCATTTCCATCTTTGTGTTCGCTTTAAACTGCAAGGGCTGACTTTTTTAATGTTACTAGCATCCAAGCACATACCTGGTTGGCTTGTACTCTGATATCGATTAAGTGTATCGAAAATAAATGACTGCTTTAGTTCGGATATATTACAAGTATCAGAATTAACACTGAGGTTTTTATTAACACTTACACATTTATTGTTAAATTTACCCAATTGTAAATTAACCGGCTTTCCGCCAATAAATACAGGATTATCCCAATCAACAGTGAATTTAATATCTTTTTTTACATTTTTAATTTTAAAGTCTTTTTCATTAGGATAATAATATCTTAGGACTTCCCAAGATGGGATTTCTGAATAATAACGATACCCAGTAATTCCAACCGATGAGGATATACTAATGTCTGTTGTCCCTGTGGTCTCAGGTTCAGAATAATAGATTACTTCCATTTTGGGCGTGAAGTTTGCGTACCCTATTGGATTGATTAAGTGTAACCTCCCAAAATAATTTTTTCTGACTGTTACTCCATATGGCGATTCATCTTTTTGTATCGCATGTGGTGAATTATATTGCTCTCTAGACCATTTGAAAGATACATGTTGAGGGCTTTTTGACGATTTCGTTACCGCATAATCAAATGTTTTATATGATAACCACTTGGATTCTGTCCATGACGCGTTGGCATTTAGACTAATTTTGGGTGATGTTTTATCTGCACCAACATCACCTCCAATACCAAATTGAAAAGTTGATACTTCCTTCTTATCATAATTTACATTTAAATTTGTTGCTGGAATGGTTCTTAAAATACTTGTTTTATTATTTGATGCCATCATTTCAAACGTATAGTTTTGTGCTATTGCGGATGACACCCATTCAGATTCAATCCCACCACTTGGCCAAACAATGCCTCTTGAGGCTAAGTACATCGAATATATTTCAGGGTTTAGACTAATCCCTGCGCCAGTGGTTGAATCATCAATGCCAACTCTTACTATTTTAGCATCAGGCGTTGCTGAGCCGATTGTTCCGAACGCAAGGGAGCGTTGCATGTTTATCTTATAAACAAGCGAAATGTTAGCATTTTTACAAAGATGCCGCGATCTATCTCCTAATTGGGTGTTCCAAGTGATATCACATTCAGAATCAGTAATTTGTTTAGTCGCATTATAATATCTAGAAATACTCGGTACCGGTGAGTGTACTACTGGGGTGTTTGATGTTGAACGTTTTTGCCTTTTTGGTGCAGGTTTACTCAAAATTGGGATATTTGTGTCATATCTATCCTTGATCTCTGTAAACATAACGTTATGGTTATGTTCAGTTATTGCAATATAATCAGATTCCAATGAAATACCAAATACCTTTCTAAAGACATGTTTTGCCTTTATCTTTTCTTTATTTCCTTCTATTTCACTAAAATCAACCAGATAACGATAACCATTATTTACAATTAAATCAATTGCATTTTCAATGCCATTTGAATAAATTCCTGATTCTAACCAATACTTTGCATTTATATAAACCAAGTCTGAATTATCAACCATATCACTCATTATATGTATTGATTCACCAACGGGAATGTTTATACCTTCTTGCAGTGTATCGCTAGCTAAAACTGATCTAGATATTAAAACTGATGTTACTAAAATCCCTATTAAATTCAAACGTTTCATAATAATCCTAAATATTTTTTAGTTTTAAAATTAATATGATGGTACTTTGTTGGCACCTTAAATTAATCACTTATAACCTTGATGATTAAGTTTATCATTATACATATAAATTCATAATGGAAAGGTGATTTATGGCTCAATTTATGGGCTTTGTTGCGTAATTCAG
>NZ_JBGOOU010000108.1:0-2084 GCF_041439815.1 Vibrio sp. 1F279
TTGGAACTTCAAACACTGACAAGTCGCCCCGTGGGTTCATGGGGCGGATACGTTAAGCTGTAGGGTTAAAGCCCATGCTATTTAATTTACGCTCCATTTTTTGCAGCATATCGTTCATTTCTTGTTGTTCACTTTTTACTACTTCACTTCGTAAATTTAATTTTTTTGCGTCCCACTGAGTCGAATTGAGATGTTCTGAGAATGCTAAGTTCATCAATCGTCTAACTCGATTTCTCAAGGCATGCGTATGAGCAAGAAACCACTGGGTGTCGCTAATTTTAACCAAAGAATCAAATTGTGATGAGCCGAGCACCAAAGCGTCTATATGAGAATCTAGTTCCTTGAAACTTTGTTCTACTTGTAAATCTAAACGGGGATTTCCGCCTGATTTTACAATGTTGTCGATGAGTAACATGAGTTTGTACTTAAAGACAAATAGGTCTCTATAAAGAACGAAAGCAGCTTCATTCGACTTCGAACTCTTCCAGTCAGAATATGTTTCGCAACCAAACCAAAGTAACCCAAGAGTCCCTATACCGCTAAGTAAAGATCCAAGCCCAGACAAGATATCTGAAGACGTAACTCCATCTAAATCAAAAAACAAAGCTGTTGCCAGCAGAAAACCAAAGGAAATCAAGACAACACAGTATATTGAAATTACTAACTTTTCTTCTAATTTCAACAATATCACCTGTTATGGATAGTAACCTAACGCTCTACAGAGCATTTGGTGGTACTTGAGGTACATCATTTGGCATTGCAGGTATCTGAACTGCCTCGACCTTGAATAATATAGGCACGATATCTGTCCTAGCAAATATTGTTTGCGGCTTGCCCCAGTAAATCGAATACAGTTGTTTTCCTCCTTCAATAGAGGTTTGAGTAACCTTACCTGAACCTGTATAGAGGAATATCCAATCCCCTTGGTTTAATATCGCATCACCAAACCAAAGCAAATTATCTTTTACAGGGTAAGCCTGTGTATGGCCGAAAGGTTGGTTTCCAATCATGACCCCGAATTGACCAGTGTTTACCGTCTGATTTACAAAAATTGCAATTCGCTCTAGATTTGCCACACCCTTATCTAAAATCCCCGTAATCGTAAACTCAGAAATATTACTAACTATCACTTTTGCCTCCAACACCAGAAAACCAACTAGCTATAAGTAAAGTTGCCCCAACTAAAGCCAAGATAACAGCAATAGATGAATTGAGTTCAGGAGTACGATAGAGCTCAATAGATATACCAATCAATGCTGTTCCAAATGTTGCTTCTAAGTTACTTTTTTTACGTAATTTATTGATACTGTCCAATTGATTTTTATAAACGGCTGCTTGCTCTCGGCAATCATAGTATTCACGATTACAATCTTCTATTTTTTCCTTCAAACGGCTGTTTTCTTTTTGAAGCTTAGCTATTTCATGGAAGTTCTGTGATTGTAAGGCGGCTATAATCTTAGCGGTAGCTTCACCGCCTAATGCCTTGAATTTATTTTCAGCAAGCCCCTCCAGTACATTATGTACATGCTGAAACGGCGGAGGTTCAATGCTTGTTATATAGTCCGCTGAACTGGCAACCTGAGATCCCGTTGTCCCTTTAGGATCTGGTTTTGGTATATTTTCCAAGATTCCTCCTTATTGAAACGTATACTTAACATTAACTAGGCCGAAATTTTCTTTTGGTTCCTTGCTACTCCAATTCTACTCGAGATTTCCCCTTAGCAACAATTACTTATCGAAAAAAGGAGCTGAATGAATCCAATATATGGAATCATGGTGTATAGCTTAGCGTGTAAAGCTGGCACTGAAATTGTAGCCAGAGCAGGGTTATGTGAGTGCTGATAGGTAGGTCGAATTTACCCCCGTGATACAACACGGGGATTCACGACGAACAGCATTAGAAGAATGGATAACTTCTAGTAGGGCAAAACCCCATGAACAGGATGTGAATGAGTAAAAGGTCTATCCAACAATGGGGCACTTTCGAGTTAGAAAGTGCCACGAGTCAAAATTCAGGTCTATGAAGCCTCTGTCGAGTAGACGACACTTGTTACCAAGTGCCGCCCCTCTAAGAACTGTACGTG
>NZ_JBGOOU010000109.1:0-1889 GCF_041439815.1 Vibrio sp. 1F279
TGATTGCTGTTGGAGACTTGCTCACGCTGCTCATTCATACGCGTTTCGTATTCATCGGCCAGCAATGGATCTAATGGAAAGCCTTCCAAAAAGACAATATTGACGATGGCACCAGGATTGACTTCCACTATCGGATGATAGAGTTCGGCCAGTTTGATGTAGTAGTCCGCCAATTTGCTGCCAACGCTCTCCGTGGCGCCGCCAAGCAGATTCAAGCCAATTTTATCGCTGTTGATGCTTTGACTTGGGCCGAGCGCCGTCGGTGTCGTGGTTTGTGCCAGCGCTTTACCTGCATCCCCTACGCCTTGCAAGATCCCCGCAATGCCGGCCATTTGAACGATCTTACCGTTTTTCAAAATGGTGGTACCGCGAATACCATTGCGACCAAAGTTAAACACGGTCGCATTGACGGGGATATCGAGAATATCGCCATTGGGTTGTATGCAGCTCATTCTACTGGTGCGAGCGACGCCGCGGCTGGATGAGATCTCACCGTAGACGGCGCCGGTGATCGTGCAATCCTTCAATTTAGAGGCCTGACCGTTGGGTAAGACCCCCTGATTGACTGTCTGAAAGACAATCGGTGAGGTATCCCCTTGTCCAGAGACGCCCCCATTAGCATCAGCGCCGCCGGTAATTACGGCGGTCACAAAGGTGCCGGTTGGCACGTAGTTATCGGTCGTGCGACGGGATTGTTTCTCCTCGACACTGGCTTGCCAGTGAAATTCAAAGCTATCAAAGGCATCACCACTAAAGGCCACATCATCTTGCTCTTGGTACTGGAACTCATTCACCTTGGCGTTATCCATGTTGCTATTAATGGCCGGTCTTGGGGGCAGTTTGTATTGGCCAAAGGTGTCTCCTTGGTTGGTCTCGATGCCGTGTTGAGTCGAAGGATCGCCTGCCTTGAGGGTTGAGGCTAATTGCGTCTCAAGCTGCGCCTTGAGCGCGTCAACTTCATCGAGCTTTTGTTGCATCTGCTGCTCAAGCTCTGTCAGTTGCGATTTTGTATCGCGCTCATTGGCCTTTTTAATGTTCTCTAACTCAGAGGTTAAGCTTTGTCCAAAGCGACTTAATGTGCCTTCAAACCGCGCTAAGCTTTGTTCTATTTGGTTGATTTTGTCTTGTTGAAACGTCAGGGCGGACTGGTTGTCTTTGTCGGTAAAATCATCGGTGACGACAGCGCCAAATCCGACATCTTGAATGCCCTTGCTTGGCGCTTGGGGAGACAGTGTTAACCGCCAAACAACAAAAGCCAGGGCGGTCAATATCAGCAATACCGTGAGCGTAATGGTGCGATTGCGCTTTCTTGTCACGGCATTGATCGTGCCGCCGTCTTCAAAGTCCCCGTCGGTGTCTTTGAAGACGCGTTTCTTAAAACGGCCCAAGGCGTCTTTTTGTTTATCGAGCATGGGTGGCGCCTCCTCCAGTAATGAGATAGAGCGTGGTAGTTTGCCCAGGTTTTAATTGATAGGCATCGAGCGCGGCTGAGCGTGCGGAATAGCTGTAGAACTGCGCGGTGGTCAGCGCCATGTCACTGCGGCTTTGATTTTTGAGCTGATAAACCACCCCAGAATAATGACGGCCCACGAAGACCGTTTGAGGGATGATGGCCAGTGACGCTTCATCTTTGGGTAAGGTTTTGGGGTCAACGTCGTGACGTTTAAAACCAGCAATGGGAGCGCCATCATGGACAAAACGTATCATGGCTTTGGTGAGCGCTGTCATGGCGGCGGGATAATCCGCCGCCTGCTCAATCGGGCTTTGCTGCTCTTTGTAATTTTGCGACCAAACAAACTCCGTGACCAAAGATGGTGTAGCTTTGGGGGTAATAAACAGCGCAAACAATCGCCCTTTCTCTGTCGTCAGGTGCGCGGTAAACGGTAAGG
>NZ_JBGOOU010000110.1:0-1630 GCF_041439815.1 Vibrio sp. 1F279
TGCAGTAAGAAACTCGCGGGCTTCAACGATTGTTGTAAAGACTCAGGATGGGGGCAAGGATTGGGAGCGAAATGCAGCGAAGCGGAAGAAGCGCTGGGGGAAGCCAAAGAGAAAGGCTTAACCCTGTACGTGGGGCAATACTGCGCCAAGAAAGTGCTGGGTGTCTGCACCCGTAAAAAGCGCAGTTACTGCGTTTACGACAACAAGCTGGCCAAAATCATCCAAGAGCAAGGGTCTCTTCAGCAACTGGGTAAACGGTTAGGCAGTGCTAAAAATCCCACCTGCGCCGCCATTACGCCCGAAGAACTGGGTCAAATCAATTTTGAACACATTGATTTTAAAGAGTTCTACCCGGAAATGCGTGCCAACACCAAGCTCCCCAACTTTGATGAAATCAAGCAACGACTTCAAAGTGCCACGGGCGGATAACAGGCGGCTCTATACCAACGGCACACCATGACATACACACCTCAATGCTCAAGAAGGACATCGTTATGCTTATCAAACCCCTTCAAAATTTTTTACTCAACACCTTGACGCTTTTACGCCTCATTCCAAGTGATGTGATACACATCAAACAGCTAGACCACTATCCCGACATCACGAAAAGGCTGGATGAATATCGAGAGCTGATAGAAAACATTGAGAAACAGACTCACTACTTTAGTAGTGAGTAAGGTATGTGGTCGAAACACCACGCTTTGCTGCACGATAAATACCTTCAGTACTTACTCACGCTGCGCAATCCATCACCACAGCAGATGCGCCACTTACGCGAAAGACCCAAGTGTGTAACCTCTTAATCGCTTTGCCGCACTTAACCAAGGCCTATGATGATGAAAAAAACATGGCTTTACGTCATTACCCTAACGCTGCTTGCTCACCTCCATCCCGCTCTTGCTCAGGAACCTCCTCCAGGGTGGCGATGGTACAACGAACCAAAAGCAAGGCCCGACAAACCCAAACCAAAGCCACTGCCAAATAACACTCAAACGACTGTCTCAAGCCCTAAAACGTTATCGGCGACCGAACAAATGGCCTGGTTTCACTCGGTGCATATCGAAGCGCAAAACGATGCCGTCCTTCACCCTAAAGATAAAGACAAGTTAGCGAGATTTTTAGCGTTGAATCATTTTATCACGGACCAAACCGACCAATTAGGCATGACCTTTAAAGCGCTGCTGCTCGAAAGACCTGAGTTCTCTTACACCAAAGACCATCCGACAGAGCAAGCGGCAAGACAAGTGTATTTAGCACTGGAGGATAAGAAGAAAACCGACGCGGTTGAAAAGATGAAACAAGACGGATGGGGCTTTTTCTTTGTTTATGAAGGAAAAGATGCGCTCAGCCAGCAACTCGCCCCGTCCATTCAAGCGTTTGCTGACCAATACCATTTTGAGCTCCTTGGGATCAGTAATGATGAAACCTTCATCACTCACCTCAAAGAAAACCGCCACAACCAAGGAAAAGTCACGGTGCCTTTTACGCCCGCCTTGATTTTGGTGCATCCAAGCACTGGAGAGATGAAGCCACTGGCGTACGGCTGGATAAGCCAAAATGATTTAATTGGGCGCTTTTACAACGTCGCCACCGACTTTGAGCAATCGAATTTTTAAAGCCACTCAACCCA
>NZ_JBGOOU010000111.1:0-1526 GCF_041439815.1 Vibrio sp. 1F279
GCTGGTCGTAGCTGATGGTTTTCAATCCCGCTTCGGTGGGCAAACCGATGCGCCCGCCAATGAGGTCTGTGTTCGGCAGAGTGCACGCTAATACTTTCGCAATTAAGGTGCGACATTGGACATTATTCACCGCTTCACCGCCCCATGCATTGAGTGACGGGAAACGATTGGGGTTGGTAATAAATTCTTCACACCCTTTTAAGATCCGCGCGTATTCTGGCGGCAGGGTTTCTACCTTACCGCTTCGGAGCAACCGGCGAGACTTAAATCCGATCTCAAAAGGCGTCTTAGGGTTCCGCGCGTTCTCTTCTTCAATGACGCGTTGATACAATTCAATCAAATCCAGTTTGCGAGCCTTACGCTTACAGCGATACTGCGCATCGTAACTCGATTTATCGAACGGGGGAGGGGAGGAGCTAAACGTTTTCATAAGACTCACCGTCCACGTTTAAAACACACCTCGCTTCATCCTGAGGGACAAAAAAGGCGGTGTTAGGCAGAAAGTGGATTCTCCTGAGCGTTAGCCCAAGCCAAGGCTGAGTCAAATGCGTCATATTTTGAAGTCCAAGAGGTTTTTGGGGTGTTTGGATTGGCCGTCCAAACGGTGAAATTTCAACCTATCTCAACCGGGAAAAGAAATCAAATGCCGGTTTTTTAGACACAAAAAAGCCGACTACTCTTGGAAAGTCGGCTTTTTTGCGAGTGCTATATAGTCAGAGTACCACCTCTAACACACTCTAAATCCTAGAAAAAACACACGACATTGGACACTACAGGAGTAAGCAATGTCGTGTGTTTTAACCTTATAGACCTCAGGTAAGTATAGCGTGTCGTCGCCTGATATTTCAAACGCTAAGTGTGCCTTGGGATTTTTCCCTTAACATAACAAATATAATGCGTAACCAAAAATAGCAGATAAATAACAATGAGATAACAAATAACCTTGAAAAATTTATAGCACATCAAATAATCCCAATAAAAATAATTAATGGATTATTTATTTAAAATTAAAAACAAAGGCAACGTTAAATTTAATAAAATAACCATTAAAATCAAAAGTTTAATTTGGTGCGCATTATATTTGTTATGTTAAATTGCAAGATTGAGAGGCCCATCACAAAAGCAAATAAGTTTAATAATTCTGGGTCACTTTTGAACGATTAGAGGGTTCAGCGATATTTCAGTTTGAACTCGGTCGTTTCGGTTTTTCTTAATTGAAAAGGATTTTGTATGAATTTGAAATCAGAATGTAGGGTTGATAACAAGGAAGTCGGTATCGCTTTTAGTCTTTCAGCAAACGCGAATAAAACGTTAACGCTATCGGCGAAAAGAGCAGAACGGGCCAAAAAGCGCGAAGGGAAACTTCGATTAGAAGATCATCTCAAACGTTTTCCCAATTGGTCGCTGTAACGAATGATATTGCCGTCTGAGATCTTATTTCAGATGGCCTCGAAGGTGGGCTGCCTTCACGATTGCAAAAAGCGCCGCAGAGGGGCGCAGGCCTGCGTAATATGCCTAACAAATTC
>NZ_JBGOOU010000112.1:0-1520 GCF_041439815.1 Vibrio sp. 1F279
GGCATTTACTAGACAGTAAAACGGGGGCGAAAACGGTTTACCTTTGCTCACAAGTTAGAGCTTATCTTGATGCATGGCAATCAGAGAGTCCTTACCTGTTTCCAACCCCTTGTAACACTCAACCCATATCCACCAATCAGTTGGGTATATTCTGGCGACAGGCTCGCCAGTTGGCAGGATTGGAAGGTGTGCGCTTGCATGATTTACGTCACACCTACGCCAGTATTGCCATTCAGTCGAAGGTAAACTTGATCGTGCTGAGTCGCCTTTTGGGGCATGCTGAAGCGGAAACGACGCTAAAGTATGCACATTTGGGACGTGATGACGTGTGTCAGGCCGCTTCTCATGTGTCGGGAGTGCTCGTTAAAGGTATGCGCTCATGAAGTCACTGTTATTTACTTCTAAAGTGATTCAATCACTTCATTCGAAAACTCGAACGTATACGGTGTGGGATACCCAAGTGCCAGCGTTAGGAGTTCGAGTTTATACCGATGGTCGCCGTTTCTATGTGACTCATTTATCCATTCCCAATAAGACGTTGGCGGCAGTGGGACAACTGACACTAAAAAAAGTGAGACAACACGTACGTGCTTTACAGGCCTCTTTTTTAGACAAAGAGACGAAACCGATACGGTTGATCCGCTTTGATGCGTTGGTGAAAGAAGAATGGACGGATAAGGTCTGCAAGGGATGGAAAGTGAGTACACAAGGGACAGCGTCGAGCGCCTTAAAAAAGCATTTGTTGCCCGAGTTTGGACGTTTTCCTGTCAGCCGTATTGATTCGTGTCATGTGCATCGTTGGTTTGATGAACTCAGCCAGAATTACGCAGGGGCTGCCAACCGTAATCTTGATGTGCTTCGTTCTATCTTCAAATATGCGGTGAAGCAAGGTTATTGCATGAACAACCCTTGTGACGGTCTTAAGCAAAATCGCAAAAAAAAACTCAATCGTTTTTTGAGTTTGGATGAGTTAGCGCGAATGCAGAAGGCATTAACTGTGGTCAGCCAGCAAGGTGATCTGGAAGCGTGCTGTTGTCTGGTGCTAGAGCTGGTGTTGTTAACGGGGTGTCGAATTTCAGAGGTAACAGGCCTGCAATGGTCTTTTGTTAAAGGAAGGGAGTGGCATTTGCCGGACAGCAAAACGGGTGCGAAGGTGGTGTATGTGGGCAAGGAAGCGCAGAAACTCCTTTCAGACATACCACAGCAAGTATGGGCGCATCGTAGCGAATCACACGATGATGTGTTTATGCCCTTGCGTCGTTTTGTGAGTCGGTCGACTAAGGTTAGTCTGGTCTGGCAACAGGTGCGAGCCTTAGCCCATATCGAGGATGTTCGTATTCACGATTTGCGCCATACCTTTGCCAGTTATGCGGTGTTAGAGGGGTATCCTATCCCAATGGTGTCGAAACTGTTGGGTCACACGCGCATTTCATCCACGCTTCGTTATGCTCACGTGGATGATGCGCAAGTATCGCAATCTGCTGAGGCGATAGGGGAAGTTATTAGTGGAATATTATCAG
>NZ_JBGOOU010000113.1:0-1425 GCF_041439815.1 Vibrio sp. 1F279
TAATGCCGATCGTTTAAGAAGACTTGAACGATCTTGCAGTTAGCAGATAATCCCCATCAACAACGTTGATGGGGATTTTTTTATGCTTGAACAAGAATTAGCAATGGCACATGAGACCATTGAAGATGCCGACAATTATGAATCTGTTGTCGACGCCATTCAGATTGAGTGGATAGAACAAGCTCTTCTTGAAACTAATAAAGCGAGCATAAGACGACGTCGGCTTCCCGCTCAGCAAGCTGTCTGGTTAGTTATTTGGATGGGGCTGCAACGCAACATGTCTATCAAAGAGGTGTGCAGTTCATTAGACATTGCACTTCAGCCTAAACCTGAAGATAGCTGGTCTCGTGTTGCACCCAGTGTCCTAACTGATTCACGCCGACGTCTAGATGAGAGTCCGTTAGCGGCTCTGTTTCACACAACGGTAAAGGCTTGGAACGGAGATATCCTTCAACAAGACAAAGACTTAGAGCTTAATGTTCTTGCTGTGGATGGGACAACATTTAGGTGCCAAGATTCCCCAGAGAACGCTGAAGAATTTGGGTTCATCTCTAAAAAATTGAAACCTTACCCTCAACTTCGTTTAGTCGCTTTGATGTCAACAGAAACTCGAATGATTATGGGGGCGGCTTTTGATGGCTGTCATGTCGGTGAAACGACCTTAGCTAAGCGCCTATTCAATGATATCCCCGCACATTCATTGACCTTATTTGATCGTTGTTATTTCTCGGCAGACCTCTTGTTGTCGTGGCAAGAGAGTGCGGAAAATGCTCACTGGTTAATGCCTGCAAAGCGTAAGCTACGCTATGAAGTGTTGGAGAAATATGCGGAGAACGACATGCTCATCTCAATGTCCATCTCTCCTCAAGCTCAACGGCAGAATCCGAATTTACCCGCACGTTGGGAAGCCAGATTAGTCCTATATCAAGAGCCAAAAGGTGAGATAAAAGGTTTTATTACTTCACTTACAGACCCTAGTAGATACTCGCTAGAAAGCCTGCTGCGTATTTATTGGCAACGCTGGGAGATAGAAGAAGGTTATGGTGAAATTAAACAGACTCAACTGCAAAGTCACGTCACTTTACGAAGTCGTTTTTCTGCCGGTGTGAAGCAAGAGCTGTGGGGCGTATTACTTGCCTATAACTTAGTGCGATTAGAGATGGTTAAGATAGCTTCAGAAGCCGGGGTTCGAGCGACTAGGGTCAGTTTTACCGCCGCAATTAACCTTATTGATGCGCAATTACGTTGGTTAGCTTTAAGTCCAGACGGAACTCTACCTGTAAAACTGAAAAGGATGAGAGACAGTTTGAGTCACTTCATTCTTCCAGATAAAAGAAAAGACCGAACGTTTCCACGTTCAGTCCTCTTTGTCCCAGCCAAATATCCGTTCAGGTTCAAGCAATAATGCTTATCCGAACGGCATTA
>NZ_JBGOOU010000114.1:0-1324 GCF_041439815.1 Vibrio sp. 1F279
GAAATAGATTAATCCCAAAAGCGATTGATCTCAATGATCCTTTTAACCGGTCATGGCTTTCCCAAACAAAAAAGGCTCCCCAGTGGGAGCCTTTTTTGTTTCTAAATCACGGTGCAGATTAAGTGCCGTTATGGTAAATAAGGAATATTGCTGGTCATACAGTAACAAAAGAAAGTGGTTGGTGTTGTTATTAGCACCTAAACACATTAAAAAATTATCACCAAATAAATACCTAAGATAAGCACCAGTCATGACGCCATTATCGAAAAAACGTATAAATAACGCACTACAAAAAGTTCAAGAGTATAAAGAAATCAGCTCAGTAGAATCAAAGGAGCTAGATATAGTGTGCCTACTTATTCGCATCTGTGGGTTGCAAACAAAGAAGATATCAGAAGAAGAACGCAAGACGCTGATTGACCATGCTACCGTGGTATTAGAGAGTGAAATGGAATTTACAGAGAAAATGAGAATGGATGAGCCAAGAGATATTTTAGCTCATCTTAAAGGAATACTAACAACTAGCTAAAAACCTTCGATTACAAATGGTTCAGATAAAAGATCTAGAAATAGCCCGCTGATAAACGGGCTATTCTTTAATCTAATTAAAAAGCATTCAAGGCTAGTGAGTAAGTTGGCTCATCAGTTATCTCTTTAACCAACTCTGAATGTGTCACTTTTCCATCAGTATTCACACATACGATTGCACGAGTTACTAAACCTCTAAGAGCACCCTCTGGAATTAACACTCCGTAAGTCTCTGCAAAGTCAGAGTTACGGAAGGTAGATGCATGTTGAACATTCTCAACACCTTCAACTTCACAGAAGCGACCTACAGCAAAAGGCAAGTCGGCTGATACACATAAAACCGTTGTATTTTTAAGTTTTGAAGCTTCTTCATTAAATTTCTTAACGCTAGATGCACAAACAGGAGTATCAATACTCGGGAATATGTTAATGATTACGTTCTGGCCTTTAAATGATGAGAGTGTCAAATCAGATAAATCCGAAGCCGTTAGAGAGAAATCTGGAGCCTGACTGCCTACAGTTGGAATAGAGCCTACAACTTTAACTGGGTTTCCTTGAAAAGTTACTTGTTCCATATTTACCTTCTTTTTATATGATATAGCTAATAAAAGCATAGCGTTGAGGTGAGCCATAAAAACTCAATATTAATTTGGCGTCAATTAAAATACGGCACATCGGAGCAGGTTCAATTAATGACCTGAAAAATCGGTGTTCATTATTCCTATTATGGTAAATAGCAAGGTTTGCTATCAGAAACAGCCCTCAGAACCCCTCAAACGCTCTTAGCGAAGATTTT
>NZ_JBGOOU010000115.1:0-1323 GCF_041439815.1 Vibrio sp. 1F279
TTCTCCAAGGTGGTGATAAGCATCGGCAATCACCGTTCTTGCGAGGTGTGGCAGTGCATTTTCTGCGTCTTCGAGCATTAAGGGAACGTGTTTCATTAATGAAGAGCGGCCAACAGGAATGATCAACCCGAACTCAGAGAGTAGGGCGCGCATGCGATTCATAAGCGCAGTGCGCTCGCGAACCCAATGCTCTCTCATTCTGTGTACCGATAAGATGGCTTGTTGCTCGGGGGATTTTACAGGCACAAAGCGAGTGGATGGACGCTGAACAGCTTCGCAGATAGCTACTGCATCATTAAGGTCGTTCTTCCCTTTAGTTCGATAAGGAACCACGTATTTAACAGCCATCATGCGGGTGTCGTGACCGAGTTTATTGAGTGTTCTTACCCAATAATGTGCGCCACCACACGCTTCAATGCCTATACGCATGAGTGGCATATTTGCTATTGTAGTCAGTAGCTTAGAGCGGGTTACTGACTTATGAAGTAAGACTTTACCATTTTGGTCTACGGCATGAAGGCTAAAGTGGTTTTTAGCTAGGTCGATACCGCAGAAATAAGAATAATCAGACATGGTGCCTCCGGTGCAATTTAGTACCACATAAGTGTGGCAGATCCTCGGTAGGGGGAATCCATGTCATTCGTTAGCCAACAATGTAACAAGGAGAATTAAATGTTAATCAAGGCATATGGAACATTTTGGAACCCAGAGATAATTGATTGGGGTAGCCGAGGGGCTGGGAACTGTGGTCAGCTACTAGGAGATGTTAAGTTCGAGGATAATTCTAAGAAAGAAATAGACTTTTGGGACGCTAAAGGAATTTACGTACTACATAACGATTTTAAAACAATCTATGTAGGTAAGGCATTTAAAACTAGTATAGGTAAAAGACTAAGAGATCACTTAACAGATCGCTTGGCTGGTCGGTGGGATATGTTTTCATTTTATAGTGTTTCAGCTCCCAAAAAGATTGATGGCGGGGTTACAATACCGGGAAAACGTCAGATTAGTCCTGAAACTTATATTGATACATTTGAAGCTCTAGCCATCTTAATTTCTGATCCTCCTTTAAATCGAAAGAGGGAAAGTTTTAAAGATGCATATTCAGTCCTTCAAAAAGAACAACCACAACCAAAAGCTATTAGAACTTATCTAGAGGAAATCTTGAACGAAGTAAAGAATTGATGGCTAACAAACTGTTCAAGATGGATTCGCAACGCGTGGCATTTTCACTATGCGTTGAATTTAGTGTTTAGGGTGGAATGTGGGTATCCGCCCCATGAACCCACGGGGCGACTTGTCAGTGTTTGAAGTTCCAAGGTA
>NZ_JBGOOU010000116.1:0-1320 GCF_041439815.1 Vibrio sp. 1F279
AATTATGCTATCTTTATTCATGCTAGCCTCCAAATTTAGTTGTTTGACGCACTAAGTATGGCTCTGGCTTTAAGCTAACCCACGATATTGGAGGCTAGCATCTTTCGTGGGGGTCATTATGTCTAGTTTACAAATGTCAGTCATGATTAGTTGAGAGAAGTAGTGAAATTAACAACAGATGTAAAAAAACAACATACGGTTCCTCGTTTCTTGTTAGATAAATTTGGTTTTGGTGGCTCTGGTAAGCGACGCAGGTTGTACACCTTTGATAAGCCGAATGATCGAATATTTCAACAATCAGTTTATGATGCAACGACAAGAAACACATTTTACAATATCGAGGGGCATCCGGATCGAGCTAGTCTAGAACCTATACTTGGTATTTATGAAAGTGAAGCATCGCCGGCACTTAAAAAGATACTGGAAACTAAAGACTTAAGTACCTTAAGCTCTGAAGAAAGGTATAATATTGCTACATTTGTAGCTATTCAAAGAGCTCGCTCTTACGGCGAGTTGATGCGAATATCGACCATTGTTGATGCGCTTTCAGATAAGTTAGATTCAATGGGAGCATCTCCTGAACAAATTGAAACTGAGCTAGGTCTACCGGATTCTTCTGAAAGGAAGAATTCGTTTTTAAGCTTGATTCTGAATCAAAAAGAGGTAGTTGAACTTCTCTTAAATAAGTCATGGATTTTGTATGAAAGCACCAATGAAATGCCATTTTATATTTCCGACAACCCAGTCACCCTCCACAACAGTATAGATATGGGACCATATGGTAACCTAGGGATAGGTTTAAAAGGAATTCAAATTCATTTGCCATTATCTCCAACTCTAACCTTGGCGTTAACGTGTCCTTCGATTGCAGAGCAAGCTATAAAAGCGAAAAATCAGGTCCAAGAACTAATGGTTAGAGCTCCACATATGCTTTCACAGCTAAAGAGACCATTCTCACTTATTGAGTATGGGAATGCATACGAAAAAGGTACACCGATTAAGCAAACTTCAGATAATGTTCGCTTTTTGAATAGCTTACAGGTCCAGTTTTCTGAGCAGTACGTTTTTTCTGGTCAGAATGACTTTTCTCTTGCTCAAGAAATGATTGGTGACAACGAGAAATATAAAATGGGCATGCGTATGCAAGTAAACTAACAATCTGTTTAAGAGTGATTCGCAACGCTTGGCAGTTTTGCTATGCGTTGCGTTTTGTGTTTAAGGTGGTATGCGGGAGCTTCGGTATTGCGTTGCTCACACCTTAACAGGGCTACATGGATTCCCCCGGTTGTCAAACATCCGCTAAACTTATGTTGATGGGTT
>NZ_JBGOOU010000117.1:0-1269 GCF_041439815.1 Vibrio sp. 1F279
GGTTGGGGCAATAAATCCTTAATCTTTTTCTGAGTGAGTCTGATATAGCTCATGAGCGCATCCCCTTAGCCAAAGTCGCTGATATATGAGAGGCCGCTTTACAAGCATCCAGACTGCTTAAGTGGGCATATTTCAGCGTCGTTTCTACATCCGCGTGACCCAGTAAGCGACTAAGCACCGTCAGATTAATGTTGGATTGAATTGCAATACTGGCGTACGTGTGGCGTAAATCATGTAGGCGCACACCGGCTAACTCGGCTAAACGGCGCACTTTACGCCAGAACGAACTCAAGGCCACTTCAGATATCGGTTTGGTATGGCATCGTGCAGGAAAAATATAATCACTCTCTGTTCGCCACTCTTTTAGATACGCCCTAACCGGTGAGCAAAGATACACCGTTTTTGCACCTGTTTTACTGTCTGATAAATGCCAATGCCCTCCCCTGTAATCTTTCCATTGCAACGTTCTCACTTCCGAAGAACGGCACCCTGTATATATCAATAATCGTATAATCATCACGAGAATTGGGTTATCGGCTTCTAACGTTTCGAGTACATGCCATAGGCTACGCAACTCTTCCGGACTGAGGTAGCGTTCGACCTCTCCCGCTTTATAACGCTTAAAGTGACGACAAGGGTTAGTGTTTCTATGTCGATACCCCCACGCTTCACACTGCTGCATCATGACAGACATCAACACTAACGCTTGATTCGCTGAGCCTTTCACGTGATTTAACTGAGCAAACCACCCTTCAATGTCTCTTCGCTCTATGGAGTGAACCTGTTTATCGCCTAAAATAGGCGCGATATGTAAACGAAAGGCGCTCTTATTCTTTACCGTCGTTCTTGGTTTCCAGTGGCGAGGATAACGCTTAAAAAATTCCTCAGCGAAGACCCGAATCGTTATTGGTGGCAGCTCTTTTATATCTGCCAGATAACGAGTCTGGTGAACTTCATTCACCACTTGCTTTCGCACCTCTCGTAATGATAGGTCGGTTGCTTTACCAAGCTTGCGGTGAACCCTTAACCCTTCATGCTGAAAGCGAATATAAAATCGCTTACCTCCTGACGGATAAACTCTTAAATACAACTCAGGGACTTTTGTATCGTAAAACTCTTGAACCAGATGGTTAGAAAGGATGCGCTCAACAAAGCGTTGTGTGAGTAAGATTTTTTTCATCATTTAGTACCTTCATATAGGGACATAGAATCACGAAATTTCGTGAAAGCATGCCATACCAATGAAAGACACAAACTACACATCGCTTA
>NZ_JBGOOU010000118.1:0-1261 GCF_041439815.1 Vibrio sp. 1F279
GAATTTGTTAGGCATATTACGCAGGCCTGCGCCCCTCTGCGGCGCTTTTTGCAATAGTGAAGGCAGCCCACCTTCGAGGCCATCTGAGGTAATAATCCCAGACGGCAATCTCATTCGTTACAGCGACCAATTAGGAAAACGTTTGAGGTGATCTTCTAATCGAAGTTTCCCTTCGCGCTTTTTGGCCCGCTCTGCTCTTTTCGCCGAGAGCGTTAACGTTTTATTCGCCTTTGATGAAAGATTAAAAGCGATACCGACTTCCTTGTTCTCAACCATACATTTTGATTTAAAATTCATACAAAAGTCTTCCTAAATAGACAAAACCGAAATGACCACGTTCAGGTCGAAACATCGATGAGCCATTTCATCGTTCAACAGAGCCTAAATTTTAAGTGGTTTGTGATTTACTTCTCATTTCTTGCATTTTACATAATGTAAATAATACGCACCAAATTAAGGTGCTGATTTTAAAGAAAATAAATGGGGTTTTAATGTTGGCGCTATTGTTATTAGACATAATTAATATATTAATTATTTTAATTTCACTCCCTCAATGTGCTATAAATTTTTCTAAGGTTATTTGTTATCTTTTTGTTATTTATCGGTTTTTTATCCGTGCGTATTATTTAGATTATGTAAAGGGAAAAACCACAAGGTTACTTAAAGATTGAAATATCAGGCGACGCTGCGCTATACTTGCTTTAGGTCGTTAAGGTTAAAACACACTACATTGGCTGCTAACCAGTAGTGCCCTATGTAGTGTGTTTTTTCTAAGATTTAGAGTGTGTTAGAGGTGGTACTCTGACCATATAGCACTTGCAAAAAAGCCGGCTTCCCAATAGTAGCCGGCTTTTTTGTGTCTAAAAAACGGGATTTGATTTGTTTCTTCGGTTGAGATAGCGTGAAATTTCACCGTTTGGACAACCAATCTAAACACTCCCCAAAAACCTATTGGACCTCAAAATATGACTCCTTTGACTCAGCCTTGGCGTGGGCTAAAGCCCAAACAACACATTCTCAATCACACCGCTTGTTTATCCCTCGGGATGAAGTGCTGTGTGCTTTAAACGTGGACGGTGAATGTTATGAAGACGCCTGGACACGACTCCTCCCCTCCCCCGCTCGATAAATCGAGTTACGATGCGGAGTATCGCCGTAAGCGTAAGGATCGGAAGCTGGATTTGATTGAATTGTATCAACGTGTCGTTGAAGAAGAGAACGCGCGGAACCCTAAGACGCCTTTTGAGATCGGATTTAAGTC
>NZ_JBGOOU010000119.1:0-1241 GCF_041439815.1 Vibrio sp. 1F279
TGATGTCTTGAGCCAATCCATTGGTCACAAACTCTGTCCCTTTTTGTGCATTGATCTCACTGTCTGACAGTGTGGATTCTTTTGGACTGCGGATCTCTTTTCGACACGTGGCGTCTTTGCAATAGTCATCGACTTTGAGTGGGAGGGCATGAGACGTGAGCGCTTGGCTTGCCGTTTGTTTCGCCCAATTGGCGCTCTCGGTAAAGGTGTGTTGTTCATTAGTCAGCGCGAGAGTCGAAAAAAAACTGAGCGTGAGCGCTGTCCATAGGTGAATGCGCATAAGGAGTACCTCATCAAAAGTTGGGGGAGAGAGGGTTATTGGGAGTAGAGCGTGCGCAGCAGTGGGGTAATGTTTTGCTGCGCATCCCCAGCCGCGAGGTAATCCAGAGCTTGGTAAAGTGAAATATTGCCATAAAGGATATCGTAGTCACTGGCTTTACAAGGCTGCTTGGGCAAGCAGCGGTTTTGCTTGACCGAAACAAAGGCGGGTACACGTTGAATATCAAATTGCTTAAACCAATCGGGGCTTACCGAAAATCCGCTTTGAATAGGCGCCTTATTGGGGGAGCGTATCAAGGCCTCGATACGTTTGGCCGTGGCCGGAAAACCTTCGGGTAAGACGCCGCGTATCACCAATGGCACGCCTAAGTGCTCACTTTGCATCAGAAGCTGTTTGAGCGCGGTCTCAGGCATGGTGAGTGACACAAACACCATTACCCCTTTTGGGGCTTGGTCAGGGTGGCGCGTGGGTTTTTGTCGCCCCAATAAAGGGGAAAGACTCTCTTCTTGTATCAAATCTTGAACCTTGCGGCTGAGAGTCAGCGCTTCTTCTCGATAAGCCTGGGCTTTATTTTGTATGTCGTCCGTAGGCCACGTCTTCGCCGCCTCCGGTTGTTGAGTCATTTTTTGCTCAAGCTTGGCAAAAGATTTGAGCTCTTGCTCAGTGTAAGCCTGGGTGGGTAACGCAATAAAAAAACACAGAAAAACAAGAGAGCGCCTAAAGGTGCTCTCAAAAGATGGAATGGTCATAGTAACCTCTTCATTATGGCCGCTGAAAGGGTGGGTAGAGGGTGTGAGCGTTTTGGAAGCTGATTGACAGCACCTTACGAGCATTGAGATCGCGACAAAACGAGAAGCAAAACTGCGAGAGCGGGAAACAGCAGTAAATGTGCTTGTTGTTGGCGATCTCTGTTTTTAAAAAATCGGTAAGGGAGTCAGGGTGACTGGCAATAAATAGGTCC
>NZ_JBGOOU010000120.1:0-1177 GCF_041439815.1 Vibrio sp. 1F279
AAGATTTTAGCTACAACACCAGCACCAACTGTACGGCCACCTTCGCGGATTGCGAAACGTAGACCTTCGTCCATTGCGATTGGAGCGATTAGCTCAACAGTCATTTGAACGTTGTCACCTGGCATTACCATTTCTACGCCTTCTGGTAGAGTGATGTCGCCTGTTACGTCAGTTGTACGGAAGTAGAACTGTGGACGGTAACCCTTGAAGAAAGGAGTGTGACGGCCGCCTTCGTCTTTAGAAAGTACGTATACTTCAGACTCAAACTTAGTGTGTGGGTTGATTGAACCTTTAGCAGAAAGTACTTGGCCACGTTCAACGTCATCACGCTTAGTACCACGTAGAAGTGCACCAACGTTCTCACCTGCACGACCTTCGTCAAGCAGTTTACGGAACATTTCAACACCAGTACAAGTAGTAAGAGTAGTCTCTTTGATACCAACGATTTCTACTTCGTCACCTACACGTAGGATACCGCGCTCGATACGACCAGTAACTACAGTACCACGACCTTGGATTGAGAATACATCTTCAATAGGAAGTAGGAACGGTAGATCAACAGCACGCTCTGGAAGTGGAATGTAAGAATCTAGTGCTTCTGCAAGCTCAACGATCTTGTCTTCCCACTGCTTTTCGCCGTTTAGAGCGCCAAGTGCAGAACCTTGAATTACTGGTAGGTCGTCTCCTGGGTACTCGTACTCAGAAAGAAGTTCACGAACTTCCATTTCTACTAGCTCAAGTAGCTCTTCGTCATCAACCATGTCACATTTGTTCATGAATACGATGATGTAAGGGATACCAACTTGACGACCAAGTAGGATGTGCTCACGAGTTTGTGGCATAGGGCCATCTGTAGCAGCAACAACTAGGATACCGCCGTCCATTTGAGCAGCACCAGTGATCATGTTTTTAACATAATCGGCGTGTCCAGGACAGTCTACGTGTGCGTAGTGACGTTCAGGAGTATCGTACTCAACGTGAGAAGTTGCGATTGTGATACCGCGCTCGCGCTCTTCTGGAGCGTTATCGATAGATGCGAAATCTTTAGCAACACCGCCGTACACTTTTGCAAGTGTAGTACAGATAGCAGCAGTTAGAGTTGTTTTACCGTGGTCAACGTGGCCGATAGTACCAACGTTTACGTGCGGTTTCGTACGTTCAAATTTTTCTTTAGACA
>NZ_JBGOOU010000121.1:0-1119 GCF_041439815.1 Vibrio sp. 1F279
TCCCAACTCTTCTCTCCCAAAGCGCATCTGCAAAGTTGATGAGAGATAAGATCCTTGTATTTTTAGCAAGCTGGCACCACGCATCAAGCGCTGCGATCATCAAGTCAAAATTACGTTCATTCCATAAGGCTTGAAGCTGCTCTTTGAGCATATAAATAGTACAAAGTGTCTTATTGCTTTCAAGTAAATCATCCAGCCTATCTGACTGCTTATCGCTTAATTTCGGCGCATTTTTGAGGAGTAAAAATAGCGTCCCCTTAAGCATTTTTTTCTCGTCATGCGTTCCTCTCCTAAACGCTTTATTACGCTCTTTCCTTATCAGAAGAGAGTAGTTCTGCATAACGTGAAACCGGTCAAAAACGATGTCTGCATTCGGAAGAGCCTTTCTCACCGCTGATTGGTAAGATTGACCCATATCCATTGATACCGCTTGGATGCCGTCTCTCGTTTGTGGTGATAATTGTTCAAAAAAGTTGATGAGTACGTTTGAAGTCCGTCCATGATCAACCCAGATAAGTTGTCCTGAAACCAGATCATAAACAACGGTCATATAGTCATGGCCTTTAGCCCTGGCGACTTCATCAACGCCAATATGAACAAGGTTGGTCAACTTCTTAGGCTCTAAAGCGGGCAAGGTAGATAACAGAAATGCTTTATCGATATTTTTCACGGTTTCCCAGCGAATGTCTAAATGCTTAGACACTGCATGGATGCTCATATAGCGGCATAGTCCACTAATAAAGTGACAGAATCTCTTGGTATAGCGACCACCCTTATCAACAAAATCAGTGGCTTCAATCAATCTTCGGCCGAGCTTATCTCTCGTCTGAGCCAGTTCAATTTCTATTACGCAAGGGCGACCACTTACAGGTAAATCTGACAGGCGACGTTGAACATAGTGGTCGACGGTACGCGGTGCTCCAGTCTCAGGGTCAACGACTTTACAGCGTCTGTCTCGCTTGCATTTGACGAGTACTGAATGAGTGCACTCTTCGAGCGTTACAGACTGTACGGATTGACCTTTAAAATTAAATAGAGCGGAAGATAATAACGACAAACTACAACACTAAGATATAAGACAGGAAGTAATTATAAATCAATGCTTTATTGATTTTATTG
>NZ_JBGOOU010000122.1:0-1102 GCF_041439815.1 Vibrio sp. 1F279
TACTTGAACCTGGACAACCGTCGCCAGGCCCACCTAGCCTTCTCCGTCCCCCCATCGCAATTGTAAGAAGTACGGGAATATTAACCCGTTTCCCATCGACTACGCCTTTCGGCCTCGCCTTAGGAGTCGACTTACCCTGCCCCGATTAACGTTGGACAGGAACCCTTGGTCTTCCGGCGAGGGAGTTTTTCACTCCCTTTATCGTTACTCATGTCAGCATTCGCACTTCTGATACCTCCAGCAGCCCTTACAGACCACCTTCAACGGCTTACAGAACGCTCCCCTACCCCACATACCCTAAGGTACGTAGCCGCAGCTTCGGTGTATAGCTTAGCCCCGTTACATCTTCCGCGCAGGCCGACTCGACCAGTGAGCTATTACGCTTTCTTTAAATGATGGCTGCTTCTAAGCCAACATCCTGGCTGTCTGAGCCTTCCCACATCGTTTCCCACTTAGCTATACTTTGGGACCTTAGCTGGCGGTCTGGGTTGTTTCCCTCTCCACGACGGACGTTAGCACCCGCCGTGTGTCTCCCGGATAGTACTTACTGGTATTCGGAGTTTGCAAAGGGTTGGTAAGTCGGGATGACCCCCTAGCCTTAACAGTGCTCTACCCCCAGTAGTATTCGTCCGAGGCGCTACCTAAATAGCTTTCGGGGAGAACCAGCTATCTCCAGGTTTGATTGGCCTTTCACCCCTAGCCACAAGTCATCCGCTAATTTTTCAACATTAGTCGGTTCGGTCCTCCAGTTGATGTTACTCAACCTTCAACCTGCCCATGGCTAGATCACCTGGTTTCGGGTCTAATCCTAGCAACTGTACGCCCAGTTAAGACTCGGTTTCCCTACGGCTCCCCTAAACGGTTAACCTTGCTACTAAAATTAAGTCGCTGACCCATTATACAAAAGGTACGCAGTCACACCACGAAGGTGCTCCTACTGCTTGTACGTACACGGTTTCAGGTTCTATTTCACTCCCCTCACAGGGGTTCTTTTCGCCTTTCCCTCACGGTACTGGTTCACTATCGGTCAGTCAGTAGTATTTAGCCTTGGAGGATGGTCCCCCCATATTCAGACAGGATATCACGTGTCCCGCCCTACTCG
>NZ_JBGOOU010000123.1:0-1101 GCF_041439815.1 Vibrio sp. 1F279
TATACCCGTGATCATTGAAGGAGCTTGATTTTTTGCAATGAGAAGATCATGCTATCAACCATGAAAATTACTCTGACCAACCAACAAAAGCAGGAGCTAAAAGTCTTACACGATACTACTCGTGATGGACGGGTTCGTGACCGCATAAAAGCGGTCATTCATGCAAGTAACGGTTGGAGTCCTCGTGAAATTGCCGATGCGCTGCTCATTCATGAATCAACTGTGCGGCAACATCTCAACGACTACCTTCAGTTAAATAAGTTAAAGCCTCAAAATGGTGGTTCACAAAGTCATCTCTCTACCAGCCAAACTCGGGCGTTAGTTGGACACTTAACAGAGAATACCTATCACCACACCCATCAAATTGTCGCTTATGTATGGGCGTCATTTGGGGTTGAATACAGTGTGCCAGGCATGAACAAGTGGTTACATCAGCATGGTTTTAGTTACAAGCAGCCTAAAGGTGTTCCACATAAGTTTGATGAAAAGCAACAAGCTGACTTCATTGAGTTTTATAAGAGGCTTAAAGCTAGTTTGGGTAAGGAAGAAGCTATTATCTTCATGGATGCTGTCCACCCAACACAAGCCACCAAGGTCACTCATGGCTGGATACGAAAGGGACAAGATAAAGTCATTGAAACAACGGGAAGCCGAAGTCGCTTGAACATCGTTGGCGCCTTAAATCTAGCAGATATTGAAGGCACCGTTGTAAGCGAATATGACACCATTGATAGTGAAAATATCGTGCGATTTTTCTGCAAGATACGCGAAAGCTACCCCTTAGAGCACAAGGTTCACCTCATATTGGACGGTGCAGGCTATCATCGCAGTCAGATGGTAAAAAATGCCGCTTATGTACTGAACATAGAGTTACATTACCTCCCACCATACAGCCCCAATCTAAACCCAATTGAGCGGCTATGGAAAGTGATGAATGAGCACGCGAGAAATAATGTTTACTTTAAAAACAAAGCTGATTTTAGAGCTGCAGTAGAGCAATTTTTCGAGGAAACTTTACCTAAAATTGCAGGCTCACTGGTGTCTCGAATAAATGATAATTTTCAGGTGCTCAACTGCGCATCTTCAAGTTAACTGGGTATA
>NZ_JBGOOU010000124.1:0-1075 GCF_041439815.1 Vibrio sp. 1F279
TGGTTCACACTTGTTGCGGTGAACAGCACTTCATACGACTTCAGGTCGCACGGACCAAAACCGTGTCAGTGTTTTTACTAATCTAGCTGCCACGGGTAAAATGTGATCTACCCTGTCAGCACGAAGCTGGACACTTCTGAGTTACGAACCATAGAACATCCTGACTTTGCGGATTACTTCTAGTATTACAACCATACGACCACCCTGCATGTTGTTGGCCAAATGCCCTTATCCACTACAGATGGCAATTGCCGACAACAAAAAACTTATACCTAATAAGTCAAAACCTAAAACACCCTCTTTTAGAAGGTAATATCCAGAAACAATACCAATAATAGGTATAACCAAGATATTTAAGTTAGCTGACATCATCAATATACTTCGGCACTTCTGGTAGGTTATTTCATCGAAGAAGACTACCAGTTCATCTCAATATCTATCTGCCTAGGTTTTATCTTGATAACTAACTAATGTATTAAAGTACCTGCCAAGCACTTTATTAAAATCACTAATATAACCACCTACCGAGGTAGGTGGTTTTGAGAGAGAAATCTAAGACTCAGACGTTTGCCGCTAAGGAACAGAGACACACGATGCGTAAAGATAGTCGTCGCTCGGCATAGTGAGCCCAGAGTGACCATTTCTGAGAGATATATTGGCATAGCCCGGACCACGAGACGTTGATGTCCAGTAATTTATCCTGACTGCCCAGCCACGAGCAGTAAACATATTTCCATTTGTGTTGAATAGTCCCCTTAACTCATTCACAGTAGCTAAACGCCAGTTGGTTCGTCCTGCAATACTCTTGGAATTATATGTGTCACACAATGAATCTGCGTTATTCCAATCGAAAATATAGAAATCCCCAGTAGGACCTGAAGTTCCTATTTCTTGTGTAAAACCTTTATTTGTACTGCCTCCTCTACTATCTAGGAACGTTTTGGATGGTGAATTTGTAAACAATTTCCCACTACCAGTATCGAAGATGTCAAGACATGAAGCTCCCGTACTCCTACATGCATATACCCAGTTAACTTGAAGATGCGCAGTTGAGCACCTGAAAATTATCATTTAT